>JBARHQ010000060.1:0-27343 GCA_049799315.1 Thermodesulfovibrionales bacterium
CATGATCCGGAAGACGGTGCCGATACTGAGGCTCGAATTGATGATCCCGCTCAGTTCGCTGATGAGATTGAATATCGCGAGGTTCTCTTTTTCGCTTGCAGTCTCCATGAGTTATTATACCAGACCAGCGCGTCCCGGCATGAAAACACTGGCCCGGAAATAGTAGACTATAAATAGTGACTGTGTATAAAGTAAAAAATCGTCATCCTCGGGCTTGACCCGGGGATCCATGAACATATTGAAATGAATGGATTCCCGCCTTCGCGGGAATGACGGTCAAAAACGAAGATGACAGTTTATACACAGACTATATATAGTGACGCAGCATACGGACTTTTTACGAAGCCGTCAGGAGGTATGTGATGAAACGTATAAACTGGTATATACTGCTTGCCCTGTCCCTTGTGCTGCTCTCCTCGGTCATTTACAGCATGCAGTTAATGATTTTTCGCAAGCCCGGAGACACCTTTTTCTATATGATGCAGGACATCGCTTTTGTCCCGATCCAGATATTAATTGTGTCGCTGATCATCGAACGACTACTGAACGAACGCGAAAAAACAGCCCTTCTGAAAAAGATGAATATGCTGGTTGGCGCCTTTTACAGTGAAGTCGGGTCTGATCTCATCAAATACAGTTCCGGGTTCAGCGCTGATCTGTCCGAACTGTCCCGGCATCTGATTGTGACACAGCAGTGGTCCGGGGATGACTTTACAAAGGCAAGGTTTCTGGCAGGGCATGCAAATCCGCACCTTGATTCCAGGAGCGCCGACCTCGACCAACTCAGGACGTTCCTCGAAGGGAAGAGGGGGTTCCTCCTGAGTCTCCTGGCGAACCCGAATCTGCTTGAGCACGATGCCTTTACCGACCTTCTCTGGGCTGTCTTTCACCTGCTGGAGGAACTGACCTCCCGGAACGACTTCAAAAACCTGCCCCAGGCTGATTATGACCACCTCTCAGGAGATATGAAGCGGGCATTTACGCGGTTGCTTGCTGAGTGGCTCTCCTATATGCAGCACCTGAAGCAGGATTATCCCTACCTCTTTTCACTGGCAGTCAGGTTGAACCCGCTGGACCCGAAGGCAACCCCGGTAATCAGCGGATGACGGGTTTGTAAAAAGTCCGTATACTGCGTTGCGCTTCAAAACTCGTCACTGCGACGTACCAGTAAGTACGCCTCATTCCTCATTTCTTGCGCGCCTTGTCTCCAGAGCTTTTTACAAACCCGCCTCATGAAGATTTCAGTTATGTCTTTCAGTAGAATTCTTTGAGGGTTGTTTCCAGCCGGGAGCGGTCGAAAGAATTTTTTATCAATGGCATGTCTCTGATGACCGGGATCTGTTCCTCATACAGCGGCCGATCATGCTGGTAGATCACCCCGAGGGGTATGCGGTCGCCCCATTCCAGCGCACGGGTGAACGCGGTGACCCTGTCAAAAGGCTTATACTCGGGCTCCAGATGATAGACACGCTGCCGGTACCATTCGAAGGTGTTGATCTTGTTAAAGGTCACACAGGGCTGCAGGATGTCGACGAGAGAAAAACCTTTGTGGGTCAGGGCCTGTTTGATCAGGTCCTTCAGGTGGCCGGGTTCGCCGGCAAAGCCCCGGGCCACAAAACTGCAGTCCATGGCAACTCCCAGCACTATCGGATTGAGCTGTTCTGAAAAGACGCCGAAGGGCTGCGTTTTTGTCTTCATCCCCTCCATACTGGTCGGTGAGGCCTGCCCCTTGGTCAGTGCATATATCTGGTTATCATGGACAAAGAGCTTTACCCCGATGTTCCGTCTCATGGCATGCATGATATGGTTGCCGCCCTCACCATAGCAATCCCCGTCACCCGCAACCGCGATCACCGGCATGGTATGATTCGCAAGCCTGATGCCTGTCGCTACAGGAAGGGACCTGCCATGCAGGCCGTTGAAGGTGTGGCACTTCAGATAGTGCGGGAACTTTGCGGCCTGCCCGATACCAGAGACGATCGTAAACTGGTGGGGTTCGAGCCCGAGTTCAACCACGGCCTCTTTGAAGGCCTTCAGGAGGCTGAAGTTGCCGCATCCCGGGCACCATGCGGGTGTTTGCCCTTTATAGTCTTCCAAGCTTGACACGTATTTCTCCTGTCAATGATTCCCGGGTGAATGGTCGCCCGTCATACCGGTTGATTTTGTCGGAAAATTCATATCCTGTCTCAGCCCTGAGCAGTCGGGCGAACTGACCGGTCGCATTCTGCTCCACACAGATGGTCTGCTTCGCGTTTTTCAGGAGAGACAGATAGTCAAATATCTCTGTTGACGGAAAGGGGTACAGTTCGCTGAAATGCAGTACGGCCATTTTTGTCTCTGGGGGAAAAGAGGCGGCAGCTTCTTTCATGATCCCGAAGGTCGAGCCCCAGCCGGTGATAACAATCTCCGCGTCTGGCGGGCCGAACAGGTCTGGCGGAGCGATTTCCCGCTGAAGAAGCGGCAGCTTTCTGAAAAGTCTTTTTTCGACCATCTTCGTCCTCAGTGCAGCCTCCTCGATAATATGGCCTTCCTCATCATGCTCATCGCTGTCGGTCACGACCAGGTTGCTGCCATCGCCCGGAATACCAAGTGGTGATATCCCGTTCTCGGTCAGTTTATGTCTTTTGTAGTCCTTTAGGCCGCTGAAGGAGTCACCCCGGATCCGATAGTCAGTATAGACAAGCCTGTTCATGTCAAAGAGATCGTAGGTCCAACTGGTGTCGCCGAGATACTGGTCAAAGATGACGATTGCCGGTATCTGGTATTTCTCTGCAAGATCAAAGGCCTTGTTCGTCAGGTGAAACGCCTGCTCCGGGGTCCCCGGCGCAAAGACAATCCTCGGAAACTCACCATGGGCAGAGTACAGAGCAAACTGGAGATCGCCCTGCTCAGTCCTTGTCGGCAGACCGGTTGCAGGGCCCGGCCTCTGGCCGAGCGCAATGACGACAGGTGTTTCGGTCATGCCGGCCAGCGACAGGCCCTCGACCATGAGGGCAAAGCCGCCGCCCGATGTCCCGGTCATTGACCTCACCCCGGCAAAGGATGCACCGAGCGCCATGTTGATCGCAGAGATCTCATCCTCTGCCTGTTCGACGATGACCTTGTACTCATTTCCCCTGGCAGCCAGATAACTCATGATGCCGGTTGAAGGGGTCATCGGATAGGCAGCATAAAACCCGCAGCCCGAGGCGAGTGCGCCGAGGGCGATAGCCTCGACTCCGGAGATAAGCATCTTCCCCGGTGCATTAGGGGCAAGCGAGAATGGACACTGTTCGCAATGGTCCACCGCAAAGAGGTGGCCGGCCATGACGGCCTTAACATTTGCTGCTGCCACATCTTCTCCCTTTGACAGAAAGGCCTCACGGATGATCCTGGTTGCAATATCCGCCAGCGTTGCCAGTTGCGTGCCGGACTTCCGGCCGAGCATACCGATGATGGCCCCGACCGCAACCGAGTTTGCCATGATCTTGTTGCCGGCCTGCTCAGTTGCCAGTTTCGAAAAAGGGACATCGAATAAGCGTGGGAATAAGTGTGGGAGAACGTGTTGTTTTTCAAAGGACTGTGCCAGGCTGGCAGAGTCGTAAATTATCAGGCCGGAATCAGAGATTTCCTCCCCGTGAAGAGGTATGCTCTCCGGGTCAAAGGCGATGAGGATATCGATGCTGTCAAGCGATGCGGCGATTGGCTGATCCGCGAAACGTATCTGGTAGAAATTATGCCCGCCCCTGACGCGGGATTCATAGTCCTGATGGGTGAAGACGTGATAACCTGCCCTGGCAAAGACCTTCGCCAAGGTGTCCCCAACTGTCTGGACCCCCTGGCCGGCCTCTCCACCTATCTTGATCGTATAGTCCACGAGAGTGTCCCGTATCTATGTCAGGCTCTGTTCGAAATTCCGCAGGGCAATAATATGGCTTTTCTCCTCTGCTATGATCTTCCCGACGATATCCTTTTCCTGAACAACTTCCTGCAACGCATAAAAATAAAGCAGTGTCTCCTTCTCGAACCCGATTGCAAACGTTACAGCCTCCCGTATCGTCCTGACCTGTTCAAGGCCAGGCAGGGATTTGTTCTTTCCGAGAAAAAATTCTGACTCGACGATTGCCCTGAGGTACAGGGAAACTTCTTCCCAGTCAGTCGACTCATCATTTTTTATGGTCCCCTCAAGGGCCAGGAACACCTTCTCATGCTCTTTTTCCTGTTTTGCCAGACCGCCGAAAAACTCCTGCAGCGGTTTATTGTCGGCAAACCTCAGCATCATCGACGTGTAAAATTCATAGCCGAGTTTCTCCGTCCTTACGGCCTGCTCAACAACTTCCCTGACTGAATATTTTTCCATATTGCCTCCTTTGTAATTTCTGTCATCCCGGCTTGTCCGGAATCTTTCCGTAAGGGTTCCCCCGATCCCTGACAAGCAGGGATAGGCTCAACTTCACTTGCGGAATGACACGGGAAATAAGTATTCAAATAGCAGATATCCTGCGGTCTCTGTCGCAGGATTCTTTGTCGCACAAAAATTCAGTGATGTTCATGGTGCTCGCTATGACCGCCGGCGAGAATATAGACTGCTTCAGAAGGACCATCGTTATTCATAATCCAGGACTGTTCACCCCTCAGATGAAAAGCCTGCCCCGGTCCCACAAAAAAACAGTTATCACCACTGCACAGAGTGACGGTGCCGCTGACCATGCAGCATATCTCTTCATGGCCGCTTCCCGGCTTTATCTCCCTGTTTTTCTCGCCCGGCCCAAGGATGCCGAAACCCATATAACAGGCGTGAGTCTGCAGTTCCTCTGCCCCAAGTATATATTCGCCTCTTTCACGCGCCCCCTCCGCCAAGTCATAAAGTTTTAAGTTCATCTTCAAGTTTAGTCCAAAATTTCTGATATCGTCAATAGAGATCGTCCCCTGGCTGAGAATCTGCTTCAAAAGCATGAAGCCGCCGCAGGGCGGTGCCTTTTCTTTTTTTTCTGCGTAATCGCAGTCACTCGCATAAAAGGGACATTCCGGACAGAGGTGATCCGTCAGGATATTATCCGACGCAGGGGAAGGAAGATCATCACAACGGATAAAATCCATGTGCGTACCCTTTTTCAGGAGCCGTGCAACCACCTGGTACCCAAGACAGGTGAGTTCTTCTTTTTCCCCGGGCTTGTAATAGCTGCAGAAGGTCCTGCAGAGATTATTCCTGAGGTTATCTCCTGTTGATGCGTTATCCATACCTATGATATTACCAGAAATCCCGGCTGCTGTATAATAAATCCATGCGGCATTTTCTGACGAAAGACGCTTCCCTGAAATGGCTCGAAACGCCTGCGGTGTATCACCTGAAAAACGATGAGCTCTATGAACTCGATGAGGAGGCATTTGCGCTTCTGAAATCGTGCGCCGGGGAAAAAGGGTGCAGGGTTGACAACCCGGATTTTATGGCGTTCTGTCTCAGCGAAGGTCTTCTGACTGATGAGCGTCCCACCGTAAAAAGGCCACCGGTTGACAGAGCGCCGCTCCCCTCTCTGCGCTACCTGGAACTTCAGATAACCGACCGATGCAACCTCAGATGCAGGCACTGTTATATCGGCGAAAGTTCGCAGTCTCAGGAACTCGCTGTTGCCCGGATACATGGTGTTCTCAGGGAATTTGAGCTGATGCAGGGGTTGAGGGTCCTGATTACCGGCGGAGAACCCCTGCTGCACAGCAGCTTTGACGCGGTCAATGCCCTGCTGCCGGATTTTTCGCTCCGCAAGGTGCTTTTCACCAATGGACTCCTTCTTTCAGAGAATAGAGTGGAAGGACTCAATGTGCATGAAGTCCAGATCAGTATCGACGGCATGGAAAATGCTCATGATTTATTGAGAGGGCAAGGCACATTTTCAAAGGCGATAGCCGCGGTCCGACTCTGCCTGGATAAGGGAATTGATGTCTCGGTCTCGACGATGGTCCATGCGATGAACCTTGGTGATTTTGATGAGATGGACAGTCTTTTCAGGGGGCTGGGGGTCAAAGACTGGACCGTGGATATCCCCTGTTCAGCCGGCAGGCTGGAGGAGAACAGCCTGTTCCGGGTCATGCCCGAAGAAGGTGGCAGATATCTCAAATACGGGTTCGGAGGAGGTATCCATAGCAGTGCCGCCGGGTTCGGCTGCGGTCTGCATCTCATGTCTGTGTCAGCCGACGGCAGGGCCTCAAAATGCACCTTTTACACAGACCGGGCCGTAGGGCGTATCGAAGAGGGGCTGCGGGAGTGCTGGCTGAGGATAGTCCCTGTCAGGCTATCGGATCTGGCCTGCGACTGTGCCTATCTCGACGTTTGCCGGGGCGGCTGCAGGTTCCGTGCCGAACAGACGGGCGGGCCCCTCGGCAGAGACCTGTATAAGTGTCATTTTTATGGTATAATTTAATCACGTGAAGTATGAAAGGGCACGAAGCCCTGATTCCCCTATGAAAGGTGGTGCAACGAATGAAGATAACGAAAGTTTCGAGAAAGGTTGCGATGACCTGCAAGTGCAAGAGTTCTTGCTGACTTATTAGTTTTCTGAAATAAAAAGAGGGGGTCTTATTGACCCCCTCTTTTTATTTCAGGTTACGTGAGTCGGGACTCGGCCGTTGCCCAGTCGATATTCCTGAAAAAAGCCTCGATGTAATCAGCTCTCTTCAGGCCATACTCGATCATGAATGCATGTTCGAACACGTCCATGATCAGGACAGGAAAACAGCCTGCAGGATGTGCGACATCATGTTCATTGACCCAGAAGTTCATGAGACAGCCGTTCGCTGAATCCTGGTAGAGGACAACCCATCCGATTCCCCGCATGGCGCCGGTTGCCCTGAAATCCTTTTCCCATGCCTCGTAACTGCCGAAGCATTCAGCTATCTTTTTTGCCAGCTTCCCGTCCCTGTTAATCCCGCCTTTTCCGCCGAGGTTCTCAAAATAATATTCGTGGAGTCTCATCCCGTTAAACTCCCATCCGAACCTCCTTTTGAGCTCGGCATATTCAGGCGCTGCCGTCTTTTCATCCTTAAGCATTTGAGCCAGGATATCGACCAGTTTGTTCGTATTGGTCACATACCCCTGATAGAGGGTGAAATGATTTTTCAGGAGTGTCTCCCCGAACCCCTCCATCCCGATAAGTTTACTGTAATCCTTTGCCGTATAAGACATAGTTCTTCCTCCTTTGGTTAATTGATTGATAGCAGTGCAGCTTATTCAAATGTCACAAATTCATCGATGTCTCTTCTGAAGGCACGCGGAAGAAGTGTAATCCCGGGCTTCAGGTAGCCGACGGCAACCAGCATGGGGATGATTTTGTCATCCGCGACGCCGAACTCTTTCTTGATGCAGGCCTCATCAAATCCATCCATCGGGTGGGTCTCGAGCCCGAGCGCCTTTGCCCCGATCATCAGATTCATGGCAAAAAGCGCCGTATTCTTTACGGCAAAAAATTTCCGCTTCAGGCTGTCTTCAGCCTCGTACAGGCCTCGCGACATACCATCGTACGTTGCCCGCATTTCCGGCTTTAAATATCCCAGTGATACCCAGCTGTCAAGCATCCGGTCAATATTCCGCTCAAGACCCCGGGGATCGGCAACCATGATAAGCATTGCCGATGCCTCCTCAACTTTTGGCTGGTCAAAGGCACATTTTCTCAGTGCTTTTTTCCTCTTCGGGTCGCGCACAGCGATAACTCTCCATGGCTGGAGGTTAAACGACGAAGGGGAGAGATTGGCAAGTTCCAGGAGCTCTCTGAGTTTATCGTCAGCTATTGTTCTGTCCGGGTCAAAGAAATTGATCGACCGTCGTTCCCTGATTACCTGAAGTGCGTCCATGATGTAGTTACCTCCCGAAATTCCACGACATGCAGCTGCCTTTTCTTTAAGATTAGCACATATGCGCTCAAAGTCAACTGTGCATTGAATTTTGTGTGCATTGAATTTCTGTCGGGGATTTCTCATTGTCCCGTGAAACAGTGAAGGTTTTTTCATTTGCTTTTGACTGCTGTTTATGATAAATAACAGATACGAGGCCGGATTGTTCCAGAAGGCCCATAAGGAGGTTTCATGAGAAAAATTGCTTCAGGAGCAGTCATTCTATCACTGCTGCTTATGTCCATGGGATGTACTGAATATCAGCAGCAGGGGGCAGGGTCAGGCGCGGTCATCGGTGGCGTCAGTGGCGCGATCCTTGACCATAGAAACCCGTGGCGGGGCGGTATCATCGGGGCGGCCATCGGTGCGATTGCCGGTGCAACGCTTGCGGATATTTCTTACAAGGCCTCCGAGGAGGCAGCTATGCATGACAGGCCGGTGGAATACCGCACCGAGGATGGCCGTGCGATCTATCGGGCTGATCCTGTTGGATATAACGAGCGGACCAGATGTAAACGCATCCATGAGCGGGTATGGGAGGACGACAGACTGGTGAAGGACCAGGTCCGGGAGATCTGTGAGGAGCGCTATATCCGGCATGATCAGCGGTGGTAGCTGCAAGGAACCCTTATTCCAGGCGGGGGCGCTATCATGCTCCCGCCTTTTTTTGTGCTGACTACTGACTCTGTTTTTGCTTCTTCAGTTTGAGCAGCATGAATGCCGCGGAAGCAAAGAGAAGGAAACTGATGCCCTGTGATATTGATATGCCGCGCACGATAAATCCCCGCACCTCGTCCCCCCTGAAGATTTCGACGACCGAACGGATCACCGCATAGTTCATAATGTAAACCCAGAACAGCTGTCCCTCGAACGTCTGTCGTTTCCTGAGCATGATGAGGATGAGAAAGTTCAGGAATTCCCCGGCCGATTCATAGATCTGGGAGGGATGAAGCGGGACCCCTCTGATTGCAAGTGAATGTGGATCAGTAAATATCACCGCCCACGGCAGGCCTTCGGCAGGTTTCCCATAACAGCAGCCAGCGCAGAAGCAGCCCAGCCGTCCAATAGCGTGGCCGATTGCGATCGAAGGCGCAAAGAGGTCAAAGGTCTTCCAGAGTTGCAGGCCGGCCCGCCGGATAAACCAGAGAGCCGTAGGGACTGCAAAGATAAGTCCCCCGTAAAAAACAAGCCCTCCCTCCCATATTTTCAGCATATCTGCAGGGTGGTCCCGGTAATATCCCCCGTTTGTAAAGATGAAAAAGAGCCGCGAGCCTATTATTGCGGAGAGAAGGCAGTAAAAGGCAAGGTCAATGAGTTTGTCCTGCGAGACGTTTTTCTTCTTTGCCTCCCTGACCGCAAGCCAGAGTGCGACCAGGAACCCGATAGCAATAAGGAAGCCGTAGGTATGTATGGTCAAGGGACCTATCTTTATGAGTATCGGATACACGAATTCTCCTTCATGAATTTTTCTTTTCATTATAGCATCTCTCTTCCCGCCCGTGCCGCATCCCCAACTCTGAATCCTGACCCCGGGTCCCCTCCAGGGGCCGGCAGACAGCAGTCCGCCCACAGTCCGGCAGTTGAGTTTTTATCCCGGCATGGCGTATCATGAGAAAAGGACAAATCGACAATTGTAACTACATGGCATGACTGACGAAAAAAAAGAGAAACTTCCCATAGACGCAAAACTGCTGTCAGATGCGGTCATAGAGCTCAATATTTCGCGCCGGAGTGTCGGCCTCTATCCCCGGGAACATCCCATTGTCGGCGAATCGATACAGCGTGCCTTTGGATTCATGCAGAGACTTTTCGAGATAAGAAACTCGATCACTCTGGGGATAGCCAAAGACATGCTCATGATAGATGAATATGTCCTCGACAGGAAGAACCCGGTCTTCAGGGAGTTTGCGCTCAGCCTTTACAGAAGGGGGGTTGTTTCTATAACCTTTACCTCCGGGCTGGAGATCGAAGAACTTATCGGGTTTCATGACCTTCTGCTGACCGGCGATGAAGTGATCGGCCAGGCAGTGCTGAAGGCTGCGGAAGAGAGGAACCTCAGACACATAACGCTTCTTCCGCTTGATATATCCCGGCTCAAATTCACCGAGGACGGCGAAAGGCAGGGGGAGATTGCCCCTGATATCTGGGGAAACTATATCAAGGCCCTCCTTGACGGGAATCTTGCCGATTCCGATGCCGAGGGCATAGCGATCTACATTCCTCCGGACAAATTCGCCGCGTTTCTGAATCAACAGGCAGAGAAGGGCCTGTCTGATGGCGCCACCTATGACAAGGTCATTACAGCCTATCTGAAGCGAAAGGAATATGGAGGAGTTAAAACCGAGCTGTTTAGCCGGTTCCTTGAGCTGGTGAAGGGCCTCAACCCTGAGATCAAACAGCAGATTCTGAAAAGGGCCTTTAATAACCCGTTTCTTGATGGTGGGGATATCGATCATCTTGTTGCAGGCTTGTCTGCCGCTGATGTCGAAAAACTGTTAGCTATTTTCAACGAGAATAAATCGTTCCTCCCTGATAGCCTCAGAAATATTGTTGACAAGCTCGGTACGCCTGCCACAACGGCCCCGGTTTTTGAGGTCCTGTCCGAGGACCGGTCAAGGGTTGATGACATCGAGATTGATGCACAGGCAATCCGGCTGTTGAGCGAGGACCATTCCCGGGCCTTTGTTTCCGAAAAGTATCAGGATGATCTGGCAAGCATGCTGAGGGGGGAATTCAATAAAGCAGCCCGGCCGGGATCTGATATATCGCAGGCATGCACGGAGGCTGCACTCTTCAACAGATATGCGGACCTGGTTATCGAAATGCTCGGGGCCGAGGAGACGACGCGCGAGGATTATCTGGTTCTGCTGACCAAGATCACCGAGATCGTTAATGATCTGCTTGGTGCCGGAAGATTTTGCGAGATCTCTGATATCTATAATGCGGTATACTCTGATGGTCTCTCAGGCAGGTACAGGGAGGAAGCACGCGGCATGCTCGATGATTATTTCCACTCCAGTCTCTTCATCGACAGTTTTGTGGAGTCGTTGATAATATGGGGAAGGTATGACCGGGAGGGAGTCCAGCGGATTGTTAAAGTCCAAAGGAGTCATCTGGTCGATCCCCTTCTGAGTGTGCTTGCCGATGCGAAGGACCCGTCAATCAGGAAGTTCCTCCTGCAGATATTGAGCAGCCTTGGCAGCGACATTGTCCCCAGTGCAACTGTTCGGCTCGGGGATGACCGCTGGTACGTTGTGCGGAACATGCTCTATCTCATCAGGGAAGCAGGGAGCGTAAATGATGTGGGCCAGGTGAAACGGTTTGCCAGGCATTCGAACAAAAAGGTCTGTATTGAAGCGATAAGGACCCTGATTCATTTAAATGCCCGCGATGCAATATTGTATTTGAAGCTATACATGGAGGGAGATGACATCGAGATGAGGAACCAGGTTGTCAGATTGGCCGGAACGCACCGTTTCAGGAGTATTGTGCCGACACTCCTGAAGCTGCTTGACCGCCAGCAGTTCCTTGGAGGGGATATCGAGTTCAAGACGCTTATTGTCAGGGCGCTTGGGGAAATCGGTGATCCGGCAGCTTTGAAGATACTTGAATCGATTGTGCGGGCGACACCCCTCTTCAACCGCTCAGGGAGCGAGGCGCTGAAGCAGGAGATATTCCGGAGCCTCCAGAACTATCCAGCCGGGTCAGCGACAACATTGCTTAAACTTGGACTGGCGTCAAAAAATGAGCAGATCAGAGCAATCAGCGAAGGACTTTTGCGTGGAACCGCAGACTAATTCAAGCCACATTCCCCCGGAGAAAATATCACGGTTCATATCGTATGTGATGACCGCCGTATCAAGCTGCAGTCTCTATTCGAAAAAACATCCCGTTGTCAGGGAGTTTGCGATCAAGGCACTCGCCCTGGTCGATGAGCTTTATACGAATGATACCCTGCATTTTACGATTGTCGGCGAGAGTTTTATTGTCAACGATGTGCCATTTATAGAAAAAGGCGTCCATATCGCCAATTTTATCAAGCGGCTCGGGAAGAAGAAAATAGACAGAATTGTCTTCATGAAACCGCCGGACCTTGAAGAGATGACTGATTTTATTACCGGCATGGCATCCAGGGACAAGATGTCCTCGACTGCCCATATATCGGTGGGGATTATAGAGGTACGGCTGGCGAGTGGCGATGCTCCTCCGGCAGCACTCCTTGACGATGGAATCTCGAAAGTCAGAGAGACGCTGCTCGGCGTCTCGCGGTTCAGGGAGCTCGACATGATTGGTCTTGAAGACGCTGTCGTCGATTTCCTTGCCGTACTGAAAAAAGAGCTGAATGTCCTTCAAATTATGAGACCGGTTAAAACACATAATGAATATACCTATGTCCATGCGACTAACGTCTCTGTCCTGAGCATATTCCTGGCCGAGGTGCTCGGGTTCGCCGGGGAGGCACTCAAGGATATCGGAATGGCGGGCCTTCTCCATGATGTGGGCAAGATATTCGTAGCGAACACCATACTGGACAAGCAGGGGAAACTCGATGCAGGGGAATGGGACGATATGAAGAAGCATCCTGTCTATGGTGCATTGTACCTGTCAAAACTTTCGGCGGCCTCTCCCCTGGCCGCTATCGTGGCCTTTGAGCATCACATGAAATTCAACGGAGGCGGGTATCCCGACACGAAAAAGATCGGCAAGAATCAGCACATCGTCAGCCAGATCGTTGCGATTGCAGACTTTTTTGATGCCCTGCGCACAGAAAGGCCCTACCGGAAATCGCTTGAGGTCCCCCTCATCGCTCAAATGCTGCAGGAAGGGGCAGGGAAGGATTTCAATCCGGAGCTGGTCGAGAGTTTTCTCTTATCTCTGGCTGAGGTTACGGGAGGAGATCTGTAGCGGGTGACTATTCTTCGAGGGTGATCGCGTCGACCGGGCAGTTTTCCTCAGCTGCTTCGCAGCACTCGACAAATTCGCAGGCCCCGGGGTCAATAACGACCGACTTCCCCGTCACCTCGTCCAGATGAAATACCGCCGGACATATCTCCTCGCACCTTCCGCAGCCGATGCAGGCATCCAGATCAATAATGACATTCATGCAAGCTCCTCCAGGACCGCAGCAGCAAGCAGCGGGAACATGATCTCGTGGTGGCCCGTCAGCGCATAGCTGCGTCCGCTCGTGGCTGTTGGCCTCCTGAGCACATTCTCCCGCGGCCGGTAGTGCTGAATAAAATCCATATTAACCGTTGTGAAATTTTCAACGCTGTTGCCGAGATTTCTCGCAATGTTGAGCGCTTTCAGAAAGACCTCCGGCAGGATGACCGCAGAGCCGAGGTTGATATACACGCCGCCGCTGAGATCGGAGACAACCGATGCAAAGAGTCTGAAATCGGTCATGCTTCCCCTGCCGAGGGCTGCTCCGTCAGCCTCAGGGTGCATATGGATGATGTCGGTACCGATGGCGACATGCACGGTCAGGGGTATATCGAGCCGGGCAGCCGCCGCAAAGATACTGCCGGCTTTATGAGGAAATCTTCCCTTACTTATGCATTCTCCGACTGCCCTCCCGATGCCGAGTCCCTTTGTTACGCCGCGCCTGATGGCAAGGTTCAGCCCCTTCCCGGTCTCGCGGGCCATCCCGAACGTGCCCTTGCAGAGTTCAGGGCCGACATCTTCTGAGGTCTGGCCGGCAAGGGCCATCTCGAAATCGTGGATCGCGCACGCGCCGTTCGTGGCGATTGCGGTAATAATGCCCCTGTGCATAAGGTCGATAATGACAGGCGAGAGCCCGACCTTTACCGGATGGGCTCCCATGCCGAGGATGACCGGACGGTTCTCTCTGTGCGCCGAGACGACCGCTCCGACCACGCCTCTGAAGTCGCGTGCTGCACAGGCATCAGGGAGGGTCTTGAGGAAATCATCAAAGGAGCCGCCCTTTTTATGGATGCCGGCCGATGCGGTGATCGAGGCCGTGCTCTTCCTGCTACAGAGTGCATATGACGTGGCAGATTTCAGGGAGATCGGTCGATATTTTTTCATGGTTCTGATTTTACCACAGAGTCCGGATAATGTGTTGCCAGTGTTGCCTTGAATATACCCCGAACAGCGAGACAACAGTATGTGCGCTCATTCTCGGCCTGATACTGCCCGGACCTCCGAGGCACCGGCGCAACACGCCGCTGAATCCGCTTACATGCCATTTTCATGCTGTTCTTTGTACGTAGTAGCAGGAGTTGATGACGAGAATTATGAAACTGTCGATACTGTTGACAAAGGTGCAGCATTCCATTAAGTATAGTGACTATGAGGCTTCCCGAGTGGATAAGGACCGAAAAACGCGCGGACGTACACGGGACAAAGCACCTTCTGCGAAGGCATGGGATTGCAACGGTCTGCGAAGAGGCGCGGTGCCCGAACCGCGGGGTCTGTTTTACCAGGCCGACTGCGGCCTTCATGATCCTTGGGTCGAACTGCACCAGAAATTGCGGGTTCTGCTCGGTGAACCCCGGCAGACCGGAGCCGGTCGATGCTGCGGAACCTGAGAAGATCGCTGCAGCATCTGCTGAGATGGGACTCACGTATGTGGTAATAACCTCAGTCACCCGGGACGATCTGCCTGATGGCGGGGCCGGTCATTTTGCAGAGACCGTCCGGGCTGTCAGACGGAGGTTGCCGGATTCCAGGATTGAGGTCCTCACCCCAGATTTCAGGGGTGATACCGCTGCATTGAAAACGGTCCTTGACGCCGGACCCGACGTCTATAATCACAATATTGAAACGATCAGACGGCTCTACGCAACCGTCAGGCCGGGAGCCGATTACCGGCGTTCTCTTTCCATGCTGGAGCAGGCGAAGAAGATAAGACCGGCGGCGCAGACGAAATCAGGGTTCATGCTCGGCCTCGGCGAAACACTCGCCGAAGTCCATCATCTCCTCTGCGACCTCAGGGCTGCAGGCTGCGATTTAGTGACGATCGGACAGTACCTCAGACCCACCAGAAATAATCTTCCTGTGGTAGAATACGTGAGACCTGAGATATTCGAGGACCTGCGGATAACGGCCCTCGGCATGGGTTTTATCCATGCGGCTTCGGCCCCGCTGGTCAGAAGTTCCATGAATGCGGAGGAGATGTACGGACATGTTTGAGTTCAACAGGATCAAGAGATTGCCACCGTATGTTTTTGCTATTGTCAATACCCTGAAAATGGAGGCCCGCAGACAGGGCGAAGATATTATTGACCTTGGCATGGGTAATCCCGATGGTGCAACGCCGAAACATATTGTTGACAAACTTTGCGAGGCGGCAAAAAAGGGAAAGAACCACCGGTATTCGGCATCAAAGGGCATCACCCAGTTGAGGATGGCGATCAGTGAATGGTATAAACGCCGCTATGATGTGGACCTTGAGCCGGAGTCAGAGACCTGCGTTACGATTGGGTCAAAAGAAGGTCTGTCTCATCTGGTGCTGGCGACGGTCGGGCCGGGGGACGTTGTCCTGACCCCAACCCCGGCCTACCCGATCCACCCCTACAGTGTCATCATCGCCGGCGGAGAGGTGCGTACCGTGCCTATGGGACACGGTATAGATTTTTTTGAAGAGATGGAAAAAGCCTATAAAACGACCTGGCCGCGGCCGAAGATGCTGATCATGAACTTCCCGCATAACCCAACGACCGGGGTGGTGCATGGCATTGATTTTTTTAAAAAAGTGGTCGCTTTTGCGAAAGAAAATAATATGATGGTCATCCATGACCTGGCTTATGCCGATCTCGTCTACGATGATTATAAGGCCCCGAGCTTTCTGCAGGCCCCCGGCGCCAAGGATGTCGGTGTTGAATTCTACTCGCTGACTAAAAGCTATTCGATGGCGGGCTGGCGGGTCGGGTTCTGCGTTGGGAACAGGGAGATCGTCGGGGCATTGGTCAAGATAAAAAGCTATCTTGATTACGGCATGTTCCAGCCCATCCAGATCGCGAGCGTGATCGCCCTCCGCGGCCCGCAGGATTGCGTCGAGGAGATCAGGCATGTTTATGAACGAAGAAGAAATGTCCTTGTCAAGGGCCTCAGACAGGCCGGGTGGAACATAGAGCCGCCGAAGGCAACGATGTTCGTCTGGGCAGAGATCCCGGAATCCTTTAAGAAAATGAAATCACTTGAGTTCTGCAAGCACCTGATAAAAGAGGCCGGGGTGGCTGTTTCGCCCGGCATTGGTTTTGGTGAGGGCGGAGACGACTATGTGAGGTTTGCACTGGTCGAAAATGAACACAGGATACGCCAGGCCGTAGCCGGAATAAAGAGGGTACTGAACAAATGATCAATGTAGGTATTATCGGATTTGGGACCGTAGGAACCGGTACTGCAAGGATTCTTATCAATAACCGTTCTGTCATCAGGGAACGGACGGGTATTGACATCAACCTGAAAAAAATAGCCGATCTTGACATAAAAAAAGACAGAGGGATAAAACTCAGGCAGGGTGTTTTGACGACCGATGCCCGTGCAGTCATTAATGATCCGGGGATCGATATCATCGTCGAGCTTATCGGTGGTACCACGGTTGCCCGGGATATGGTGCTGATGGCGCTCAAGGCCGGCAAACATGTGGTGACGGCAAACAAGGCACTCCTTGCGACCCACGGCAGCGAGATATTCAGGACCGCTGCGAAGCACAAGGTCCGCGTCGGGTTTGAGGCAGCGGTAGCCGGAGGCATCCCGATCATCAAGGTGGTGAGGGAAGGGCTTGTTGCCAACCGGATCAAGGCGGTCTACGGCATTGTCAACGGGACGACGAACTACATCCTGACGAAGATGACCGAGGAGAAGGCCGAGTTTGCGGATGTGCTGAAAGAGGCGCAGAAGCTCGGCTATGCGGAGGCTGACCCGACCTATGACATTGAAGGTATCGATTCTGCGCATAAACTGGCCATCCTCGCTACCCTGGCTTATGGCGCTTCCTTCAGCGTCAGGGATGTGCACGTCGAGGGGATCACGAAGATATCTCCGCTGGATATCGACTTTGCACGCGAGCTCGGATATAAGGTGAAGCTGCTCGCCATTGCCAAGGAGACGGACGGCAAGGTAGAACTGCGCGTGCATCCGACGATGGTACCTGAGGAATATCTGATATCGAAGGTGGACGGTGTTTATAACGCCGTCTATGTCGAAGGTGATGCAGTCGGGTCGACTCTTTATTACGGCAGGGGAGCAGGTGATATGCCGACCGGAAGCGCAGTCGTCAGCGATATCGCTGATATAGCCAGGGGCATTGTCAGCGGTGCAACTGACCAGTTCGGCTCAGGTTCTGTATCGTCGAAGCCAAAGTCGCTGATGAAGATGGATGATGTGATCTCGATGTATTATTTCAGGTTTTCCGCCCTGGACCGGCCGGGCGTTCTCTCTACGATCTCCGGGATCCTCGGGAAATATAATATCAGCATCATATCGGTTATCCAGAAAGGCAGCCAGCGCGGAAAGGCGGTGCCGCTTGTTGTCCTGACTCATCTGGCCCGAGAAAAAGATGTAACCTCGGCGCTCAGGGAGATCAACCGCCTGCAGGTTGTTGGAGGCAAAACGGTCTGTATCAGGGTCGAAGGCAGAGATGTTGCATAGCAGCAAACAGAAACACCGCAAGATTCTGAAACACATGTCGAAAATAAGGATAAAATGAGACGGGTTTGTAAAAAGGTCCGGAGGCAAGGCGCGCAAGAAATGAGGAATGAGTCGTACTTACCGGTACGTCGCAGTGACGAGTTTTGAAGCGCAAAGCAGCATACGGACTTTTCACAAAGCCGTTATCAATTAACGGGGGATATAATGCCTGAACCACTGAAAAGCGAAGAACTGTATTCATGTTGTGATCCTGAACTCTTTACGTTTACCACAACTGATGATATCCCCGAACTCACCGGGACGATAGGACAGGAGAGGGCGCTCAGCGCCATTGATTTCGGACTTGAACTTGACAGTAAGGGGTTCAATATTTTCATCCTTGGTGAAAATGGGACCGGGAAGACTACGACGATACGGTCTCTCCTGGCCAAAAAAGCCGCTGCTGAACCGGTCCCCAGGGACTGGTGCTACGTCTACAATTTTGAAGACGCCGACGTTCCTCTGGCTATTGCCATGGAACCTGGTACTGCGGTTGTTTTCCACCGGGATATGGAGGAGTTGATCAAGGTCCTGAAGACCGAGATCCCGAAGATATTCGAGTCAAAGGAATATGAAAAACAGAGGAACACGATTCTCGAGGGGTTTCAGCAGAAGCAGAAGGCCATGTTCTCCGGCCTTGAGGAAGAGGCGCAGGCCAAGGGCTTTTCTATTCGGAAGGCTGTAAGCGGCCTGATGATCGTTCCGGTCAAGAAGAGCGGGGAGCCGTTGACCGAAGAGGAGTATGAGGCGCTTGATGAGAAGACCAAGGCAAAGATCGACGGGATTGGACGTGAACTCCAGGAGCGGTTGAACGACGTGGTCCGTGAAGTCCGGGAGAATGAGAAGGTGGTCAAGAAGGAACTTGCCCAGCTTGAGCGGGATGCCGCCCTTTCTGTGGTAGGCCATTTGCTGGACGACCTCAAGAACAAATACAGCGCCCATGAAAGAATCACCTCCTATCTGACTGCAATGACCGAAGATATCCTGGTGCATCTTGATGATTTCAAGGCGCAGGAGGAGCAGACGCCGCAGATACCGTTTGCCAGGATGCAGAGGCAGGAGCCGACCTTTACCCGGTATGCGGTGAATGTGCTGGTCAATAACAAAGACGCCAGGGGTGCCCCCTTTATTTTTGAGAGCAACCCGACGTATCTGAACCTCTTCGGCAGACTTGAATATAAGTTTCAGTACGGGGCTGCGATTACTGATTTTTCGATGATCAGGGCCGGGGCGCTGCATAGAGCCAACGGTGGGTACCTGGTCCTTAATGCACTCGATCTTCTCAGGAACATGATGTCTTACGATACGCTGAAGCGGGCGCTCCGGAACAGAGAGATCAGGATTGAGGACGTTTGGGAACAGTACCGGCTGGTTTCTACAACAACCCTGAGACCCGAAGCGATACCGCTGAATGTCAAGATCATTCTGATCGGCAATCCAAATCTGTATTACATGCTCTATAGTCTTGATGAGGAGTACCGTGAACTGTTCAAGGTCAAGGCCGACTTCGACAGCAGAATGACGAAGGACAATGAGACGATCAATAAATATGCTGCGTTTGTGGCGAGCACTTGCAGGAAGGGGGGGCTTATGCCGTTCGACCGGACCGGGGTGGCGAAGATCGTCGAGTACGGGTCCCGTCTTGCCGAGAACCAGGAGAAGCTTTCGTCCCGTTTCAGCGACATTGCCGACGTGATGCGGGAGGCCAATTATTGGGCCAAAAAAGCGGGAAGCGGGATCGTCGACGACAGTCATGTCGAACAGGCGCTGCGTGAAAAGATATACAGATCCAACAAGATCGAGGAACGGATCCAGGAGATGATCGTTGAAGGCACGATCATTGTCGATACGCAGGGCGCAAAGGTCGGACAGATAAACGGGCTCGCGGTGCTCGGCCTCGGCGACTATCAATTCGGCAAGCCTTCCCGGATTACCGCCCGGACCTATACCGGCAAGGCGGGAGTTGTCAATATCGAGCGTGAGACCAAGATGAGCGGCAAGATACACGACAAGGCTATCCTGATCATCTCACATTTCATCAACAGTACCTTTGCCAGGAAGAAGCAGATCAGCTTTTCCGCGTCCATCACCTTTGAACAGCTGTATGATATGATCGAAGGCGACAGCGCGTCATGCGCTGAGTTGTATGCCCTTCTGAGCAGTCTTGCGGATGTCCCCCTGAAGCAGTACCTTGCGGTGACCGGTTCTATGGACCAGAACGGTGATGTCCAGCCTATCGGCGGCATTAATGAAAAGATCGAGGGTTTTTTCGACCTCTGCAAGGCGCGGGGGCTGGACGGGACCCAGGGCGTTGTCATGCCGCGCAAGAACGTCCGCAACCTGATGGTCAGAAAAGAAGTTGTTGATGCGGTAAAGGAGGGGAAATTCACCATCTATCCCATCGACCGTGTCGAAGAGGGACTCGAAATATTCACGGGAATTCCTGCCGGAGTCATGCAGGAGGACGGAACATTCCCTGAAGGGACACTCTACCGTATGGTCGCAAAACGGCTGGACGAGATAGCAACAGCGCTGAAAGTCAAGAAAGACGACCAGAAAGATAACGGGAAAGAAAATCAAAATAACCAGGATAAAGACTGACGTTCATACCAGGGTCATCATAAATAAAACCCGATATTAAACCATAATTGCGCTAAAAAAGCACCTGTCAGTTTTGACAGGTGCTTTTTTTTCTTCCTTCCCTGAAAATCATCAGATCATATTTATTTACCGGGGAGGAACAATGAGGGAAAAAGGGGCAACATTCATCGAACTTTCGATAGTTCTGGGGGTCGTCGGGGCACTTATCGCAGCAACGGCATTTGCCTATCAGGGGTGGATAGGGAGATACAAGGTCGAGAAGGCAACCTGCGAACTCTACACCGACCTTATGAGAGCGCGTTTACTGGCGATGCAGACAAACCGGTATCATTTCGCTGTCCTCAACGATTATTCCTATTCGATCGTTGAGGATACCAATGAAACCGGAAGAAATGACAGCGGAGACCGTCTGCTGCCGACTTTCCCGAAACCTCTGGACAATCTCCTTCACAAGAACAACAGTGGCAATGGTCTGACTTTTGACAAGCACGGGATGATTTTACAACCACGGACGGTCTGGTTCGACCCATCGTCAGAATCGGACTATGACTGTATGACGATTTCACACTCCAGGATCATCATGGGCCGTTATGACAGCGTGGCCGGGGATTGCATTGCGAAGTAAGACAGCGGATATCCGGGGCCTCAAGGTCCCTGTAGTGATAATATCCATGGGCAGGACAGCCGCCGGTGCAGAGGGCTCTGTTGCCGCAGTCTGATACTGTGCAGGGGTTATTATCGAAGGTCCTGAAGTAGTCAAGCTGCTGCTGTGACATGATAAACTGCAAGGCATCAGAAAAAATGTTCCCCAGCCGGAATTCCGGGAAGCCCTGAAACAGATTGCATGGCAGCACAGACCCATCCGGCATCACCGCGATTTTTTTTGTCCCCCCGGCGCATCGCACCTTCATCGATGCCGCTGTCCCGTTAAAGCAGGAGGCGGTTACCCGTCCGATTTCCATATCGCTGTTATCTGCAATGACCTTGTCCGTCATCTGCATGTATTCCTGATAACCCAGGGCCTTCTCCCGGAAAGAGGTGTCGTGCGAAAAATGGTCCATATGGATGAGGAAATACCGCCGGACGCCCAACTGCCTGACCAGATCGATTATCGGCTGGATATCACCAGCCGTATCAGCACTTACCACGGTCTTTACCAGAGGGTCGAGCCCGGCCCCGAGCAACCACTGCAGGCTGTCGATTGCAGTAAGAAAGTTTCGGGAACGGGTGAGGCGCTCATGCGTGCCTGGGGTGCTGCCCTCCAGCGAGATGCCGATCGTCATCAAGTCCGCGCGAATGCCGTCCAGTTTTTTCAGAGCCGACGTTATACTGCCGTTTGTGCTGATATTGACGGCGATTTCTCTATCAACAGCCTCCCGCAAGAAGTCTGGCATCCAGGGGAGTATGAATGGTTCGCCCCCCATGATATCAAGTTCCCCGATGCCATGGGCTTCCATTGCGTCGAGGAGTTTTGATGCATCCCCACGCGACATGTTGCCGGTTTCGCTGCTGGTATCGTTAAAACAGAAGGAACAATGCTGGTTGCAGCGCAGGGTGGGGTAAAGCTGAATATATTCGGGGACAGGGAACGCCATAATAATGCACCTTTTTGTTGCCTGAAATCGTAAACTCGAAGCAGACAGGAATTCCGAAAAAATGCTGCCTGCAACACCTTCACGCCATTGCTAGCAGTCTGCCAGCCTTTATCTTGAACTCATGCTACAGTATGCCTTCGTTTACGTGACCCATGATCAAATCCTGTTGTATTGCAGAATTTCTTGAGGAGTTTCTTTCTGCTTTAATCCAAAAGGTTTTTAGCTTACCAGTGCTTTCCCGGCCTCAAACGCCTCCTGCAGCGCGGTGGCGTGATCCCTGATCGCACCTTTAGCGTCTACGCCCAGGAACCCGAGGACCTTATGTTCCTTAACGCTGACTGTCCTGAAGAATGCCTTTGCAGAGGCGTCCCCGCATTCAACACCGATCTCCTTCTTCATCCCGCCGACGAGCAGCAGCAGACCTTTCCTGCCGTGCAGTCCTTCGGGGATCGGTTTTTTCAGGAGGTATTTTTCACACCAGAAGCTCTGGCAGCGGTCGATAAGGATCTTCGACTGCGCGCTCAAGCCGAAAAAAAAGATCGGCGAGGCCATGATGATCCGGTCGGCAGTCCTGATCTCGTCATACAGTGCGTTCATATCATCATCAAGGATGCAGGTGCCGGACTGGTCGCAGCCCCCACAGTCCTGACAGGGTTTTATCTTCATCAGGTTCAGCCTGAAGGTCCTGACCGTTTCCCCTGCCGACTCGATCCCCCTGATCGTCTCATTCAACAGAAGCTCAGTGTTGCCGTCTTTCCGGGGACTACCGAGAAAAGCAATTGTCTTCATCTATATCCTTCCACTATTGACTTTACGAATTCAAAAACTTAATAAGAGCGACAGACAGGAAGGCCGAAAAAATGCTGCCTGCAACACCTTTAAGCCATTTCATATAGCCTGCCAACTTTTTTCTGCAAGCACGCACTGTTATGTCTTCGTTTACGTGATCCATGATTAAATTCTGTTGGCATTGCAGAATTTTTTTGGCGTTCCTGTCCGGGGCAATCGAATAATAATGATTATCCTTCGATGACTCCCCGCTCCTCGTACATGTACCAACTGCCGGTGTTATCGAGAAACATATAGGTCTCATTCAGGATCGCATAGTGGTCATTCTCCTCAACCACCAGGCGCTCGAAAAGCTCCTTCTCCTTTGGGTCAGTCGCCTTCGCGGCAGCAGCCTTGTAGTAGTCAAAGCCGTCTTTTTCCATATGCATTGCGATTTTTATTGCCTCAAGCTCATTTCCCAGTGCCTTGACCCGCTGCATCATCGCATCTTTCTGTTCGCTGAAGACCGTCCTGATCGATTCCCTTGGCCGAATGAATTCAAACTGAATGTCGATGCCCTTGAGTATCTCCCTGAGCATCCTCAGATGGCGGGCTTCATCTTTGACAAAGCCCCTGAACATTTCTTTCCCGAAAGGATGGGCTGTTTTGTCTGCTGCCTCGTTATAAAATGCAATGGCATCTGTTTCCATCTTGATGGCCGTCTCAATAGCCTCTTTCATCACTATACCCCCTGAAAAATAGAATGATTCTATTATATCAGAACAGCGTTAATGCAGCCAGCCGGGTTTTTTTGAGGAGACAGCCTTTGAGGGTTCCCCATGGTCATCTCCCCTTTCGGAAAAAACGAATGCTTTCGGGAAATGACAAAGCGTTAAAGTTTCTTGTATTTTGGCCGATAATATATTATATCTATAAATAAGCGGGTGATAATTAACAAATAAATACCTATAGTTAAGGAGGGTTTTTGCATGAACGTTTTGAGAAAACAGTCGGGGTTTACCTTAATCGAAGTCATCGTTGTAGCAGGCATCATTGCGGTGCTGGCTGGTATTTTGGTGCCGATTATCTTTAAAGAGATCGATGAGGCGAGGAAAACCAGGGCTGCAGCGGATGTGAAGTCGATATCAACTGCTTTGATGGTCCTGAGGAAGGATACAGGACAGTGGCCCATAAGTGATACCTGTTCAAACACGGTTACCATGCTTACGGGAACCGTTACGCCGACCGGAGCTATTCCTTCTTCATTTGCCGCCGGATGGGACAGCAGTTCGCAGAATACTTTTAATAATTATCTGGCTACTGATAATAATGGGTGCTGGCCGACGACCTGGAAGGGCCCGTATATGGCAACGGTTAATGCTGATCCATGGGGCAGGGTATACGTTTTGAATGCGAATGCATTCCTTGCAGCCAGCGGTCCTGTCTGGCTCCTCTCGGCAGGGCCTGATGGAAACGTTGATACCCCGGCTAATGCAGACACAGTGTTGGGTGATGATGTTGGCGTACGGCTGCGATAAATAATTCAGTTAACCTGCAGGAATAATAAACAGGAGAACCGGGAATGGTTCTCCTGTTTTGTTTTATCTCTTCTGACCGCCCCAATGTACCCGATAAACTATCGGGATCAGACCCCTCAGGATCCTTCATACCCTATGGATACTTTACTGCCTTCAACAATAACCGGTACCTTCCTGATACCATTGGAATGGAGGAGCATTTCAGCAAGGTGGATGGGGTCCTGTTTTACATCAAGATACTGAGCTGTGCTGTAGGCTGACCTAGCCTTTTCGGTATAGGGTCAGCCAGCCTTGCCGTAAATGATGATATTTTGAGCCATACAGTACCTCCAGTTAGAAGTTTATACGTCAAAAGATCAGGCGAGTCCAAGGCTGCTTTAGTGAGCCACTGGAATTTGTATCGGAAGGATTTCCTTTATCAGCCCTGTTATATATGCTGTTGCATCTGCCCTTTGCTCATAGGAGTGTTCTTTATCGCTTTGTCGTTTCACCTGATGGGTCTCCATATCTATGGTGATAACCCCGACACGGTAAAGGGAGTCCTTCATGACAACGCCATAAGCCCACAATAGACCATCAGCGTCTTTACCTATAGTTCCTCTGGTGACCGGTTTTCTGAATTCGTGCCTGATTATGTCTTCAACAGAGAAATGAGACTTCTTTTTCATTAATTATCCAAACACCCTAACTGAAGTATATCCTCTACCATTTTATCAGCAGTATATTGACCGCTATTCAGTGCACTTAGAGCCGCAGACATGAAGGCTATCTGTCTATTAACAGGCCCAGCGTTTCCAACCCAATCTTCAATGATTTCCTTTGTAATATCGTGGTTTGCTGCCTGTGCCTTATTGGTCAAGGCTATGCATAGGTTATCCAAGCTGGACATTTGTTACTCCTTTATCTTTCATAGTTCTATTATACCATGCGGGGCTGGTGGGGCGTTCAGGAATAGCTACAGTTGACTATTCTGAGGGATGCAGTAGAATAAGGGTATGTCTTACCTAAGGAGGTCAACATGAGCAAAGAGACCAACAAGCAAAAGCCTAATGCAAAGAAAAAAGCACAGCACACCCTGAAAGAAAAAAGACAAGCCAAAAAAGAAAAGACTGACGGCAAGCCCCTCCAGTTGATGCCTCATTAAGGTTGCAACGGGCAGATCTATTCCAGATCCTGATGATCTGCCCGTTGTTATTCCTTAAAGCTGTAGCCCGCTATAAACGATTCAGTTGCAATTGCTGGCAGAATAATTCTATAGGGAGGCATTAGATATGAAAGGTGCTATTTTTGCATTGCTATCAGTATTTGTGATGATGGGTTTCGGTTATGCTGGGGATACCAATAATCCACCTCCAGATTATAAAGGGCAAATTGCTGAAAGACCTAAATTGACAAAAGGTGATCGGTGGGACTATAAGCGGCGAGATAAAACTATTATTTATGAATTTATGGAAGAAAAAGATGGACAACTTATATTTCAGGTGGGATGGGAAGGCCGGAAAATATTTAAGGAATTGCGCACGCCGGAGTTAAATTTCCTGAAAGGCCCTGCGGAGACGTGCACTCCATACAGAGGCCCGTTTAACTTTCCGCTTTATGTTGGCAAGAAATGGGAGTACACACATTCAAGTTCAAAATACCTGGAAAGTAGCGGAACCGGCGAATCAAGAACTATAGATTCAAGATTGAAAGTGGTTTCATATGAGCAGATTAAAGTGCCTGCCGGAACCTTATGGGCATTCAAGATTGAGGAAAATAGAGTTGCCAGAGGGTCAAAGAGTCCAAGAGGCTATTATACGACTCATTGGTATAGTCCAGAGGTAAAAAATACAGTCAAAAGCGAAGAAGATAATGATACTTGGAATCTGGAGTTAATAAAGTATACACCGGGCAAGTAGATACCCACGGGCATGTCGGTGAAACTCTGCCGGCTGAATAAAGGCTTGCGCTGAAAGGAGCCGGAATGGGAGGATGATCGTCCGACCAGACAGTTCCAGAGCTCTCGCTGCGGAGCTCTTCCTGAAAAGTACTTTTTTGGCAAAAAACTATCTAAATTTTATCTAAATTCGATGGGCTTGGATGGAAAAATCCAGGGCGGTCTATTAACCTATCGAAAATATTAGATAAAGAAAGTGGTGCGAGAGAGGGGATTTGAACCCCTACAGGTTGCCCCACTGGATCCTAAGTCCAGCGCGTCTGCCAATTCCGCCACTCTCGCGTGATTGATTTTAAAGGATTTTTATCATCCGGTCAAACATTTCCTGCATTGACCGTGACCAAAACGTGACACGAATCGAGAACTTCGACGCTGGCCCTCAGACTTTCAGGATAATGATGTGCATATCTCATGGTCATTGCAATGGTCTTGTGTCCCAACAGTTCCTTGACCTTAAACAGGTCAACGCCGTTTTGAACAAGTCTTGTTGCAAAGGTATGCCTCAGGTCATGAATCCTGAAATCTGCGATCCCTGCCCTTCCAAGGGCCGTTTCAAAGGCCACTCTAAGGCTCCTGTCAGAGATCGGAAACACCCTGCCGGAGATATCCCTCACCTTTATGTCTTGCAACGTGTTATAAAGTGTCTTTGACATGGGAATTGTGTTGATCGGCGTGCTGAATTGATCCACTTTTCAGCCTAATCGGCGTTCAAGCGTGATCCGGCCTTCATGACAGCGACTCGCTGTTATCAAAGCAAATAGTTGATGCCCATATGGGTCAAAATTGGACGCCGGTGGTGGGTCAGTTTTCAATGCCGATTTACAGTGTCACGGCTCTTAAGGCATCTGCTATTGATTTTGAATTAGTTTTATTCATTTTGATGTCCTTTTATATTCCTTTGTTTCCAGCAGTCTCAATTGTGCCTACTCGCTACCATCCACTGTCTTTACTCCTGCGTTAGGCTCCGCTAAAGCCGCATTAACAACTACTGGGTAACTCATGGACCCCTTATTATCATACCCATAGATTATATAGGTGAATGTCTTTTGATGCTCTGGAGGAATATCAATATAGTAGTCGCTGGTCAGTCGAACCCGACTAACAGAATCAAGATGTACAGCTCCTGGAAATACTTTGCTTGGGTCAGGCTTTTGCCGTGGAGAGGGACCGCGGAAGCGAAGACTTCCCTCTGATCTCATTGACAAGGGGGGGTGAATCCCTTTCGCGATCTCAGGAAGAATCAGGTCTATGCCCTTCTCGAAACCAAAGCCATCATATATCTCCTGCTCCTGACTCACTTCACGGAAATCGCCAAGTTGCCGCTCTGATGTTCTGTAGATACGTACACCTTTGAATTCTTGTGTCTCCGGTTTCTTCCATTGAAGGTA
>JBARHQ010000061.1:0-4259 GCA_049799315.1 Thermodesulfovibrionales bacterium
ATCTTTATTGCTGTGGCAGGGTTTCTTCTCAATGTGGTGATCAGCAGGACTGTCAGCACCCAGCGCGATCAGATCGCTGCACTGAAGGCCTTTGGGTATGACAATCTCAGCATCGGCACGCACTATATGAAGATGGTTGTCCTGATTGTCATTGTCGGTATAGCAATGGGTACCGGCGCGGGGATCTGGCTCGGGAGGGGGTTGGGAAGGATCTATATGGAATTTTACCGGTTCCCCTTTCTCATGTACGAACTGAAGCCGTCTGTCGTCATAAGCGCCAGCCTCATCAGTCTTCTCTCTGCACTTGCCGGTACGTTCTATGCGGTACGTAAAGCCGCTCTCCTGCCGCCTGCCGAGGCAATGAGGCCCGAACCCCCGGCCCAGTACCGCAAGACCGTCCTTGAACATCTCGGCCTTGGCAGGGCCCTTTCACAGCCCACACGGATCATCCTGCGCAATATCGAACGCAGACCGGTTAAGACCATGCTCTCGGTCCTCGGCATAGCCCTTGCCTCTGCAGTTATGGTGGCAGGGATGTTCTCAAAGGATGCGGTTGATTTCATGGTGGATGTCCAGTTCAGGCTCCATCACCGGGAGGACATGACCGTGACCTTTGTTGAACCGACATCCAGGAAGGCGCTCTTCGATCTGAAGCGGCTCAGCGGCATTGAGTATGCTGAACCATTCAGGTCAGTGCCGGCACAGCTGAGGTTCGGCCACCGGAGCTATCGCACAACAATAGAAGGGACCGAGGCAGGCAGCAGACTCTATCGTCTTCTGGATATGCAGCTGCAACCGGTCGATATGCCGAAATCAGGGATTCTCCTGACCGATTACCTGGGGGCCATACTGGGCATAAAAGAGGGCGATATGCTTACCGTCGAGGTGCTTGAAGGCAGCCGGCCGTCGCTACAGGTCCCTGTTGCAGGCCTTGTGAAGCAATATATAGGGCTCATGGGTTTCATGGATCTTTCTGTGCTGAACCGCCTGATGAAAGAGGGGAACGCCATATCAGGGGCCTATCTGTCGATTGACCCGCTTTTGCAATCCCGGATCTACCGTAAACTTGTAGAGGCGCCCCGTGTTGCGGGCGCCGTGGTGCGAAAGGATGAGATAAGAAACTTTTACGAGACGCAGGCAGAGGCGCTCCTCTTCTTCACGTTTATAGCGACCATCCTTGGGGGGATAATCGCCTTCGGGGTTGTCTATAATACCGCAAGGATCTCGCTGGCAGAGCGGAGCCGTGAACTTGCGAGCCTGCGGGTCCTGGGTTACACAAGAGCCGAGATATCGTACATCTTCCTCGGTGAACTGGCCTTTCTCACTCTGATCTCTGTCCCGCCCGGTTTTCTTATCGGAAGAGGCATCTGTATCTATATCGCCCGAGCGCTGCAATCAGATCTGTTCAGGATACCGGTGGTGATCCAGGCAGACACTTACACCCTGGCAGCAAGTGTTGTACTCGTCTCAGCCTGTCTCTCCGGACTAATCGTCAGGCACAAGCTCGATCACCTGGACCTGGTAGAGGTCCTTAAGACAAAGGAGTAAAATAGACACATGCAGGCAACGACGCGCAGAAGGGTCTTTATCATCACGGTAGTGACAGCCGTTATCATCGCGGTCATCTATGGCTTTCTCCCGAAGCCCGTTCCTGTTGACGTGGCGCAGGCGTTTCGCGCACCGATGACCGTAACGATCGAGGAGGAGGGGAAAACAAGGGTCAGGGACAGGTTCGTGATCTCTTCTCCGGTCTCAGGGTCCATGAGAAGGATCACGCTAAAAGTAGGTGACATTGCAACAAAAGGACAGCAGGTGGCGGTGATTGAGCCTGTTCAGTCCAGCGTGCTCGATCCCAGGAGCCGTGCCGAGGCCGAGGCAGCGGCCACTGTAGCACAATCGGCCATAAGCACTGCTGAGGAACGGGAGAGGGCTGCTGAGGCCGACGCTGTTTATAGCCGGAAAAACCTTGAGCGCCAAAAGAAACTGCATGAGTTGGGGTATATTGCCAGGGATGTCCTTGAGCAGGCCGAGGCTGAGACAAAAAAAGCTGCGGCCAATCACCTTGCCGCCGTCGCCGCAGTAAAGACCGCCCGCTTCGAACACAGCAGGGTGCGAGCCACGCTGAGTCATTCCGCCGCAGACCGTGCTGTTGACCATCAAAGGACAGCCGTCATAAGCACCCCGGTTGCAGGCCGCGTACTGAAGCTTCAAAAGGAAAGCGAGGGGGTGGTGAATGCCGGCGATCCGCTGATCGACATCGGCGACCCCGGGCAGATCGAGGTGAAGGTCGAGGTGCTTTCTGCAGATGCGGTCGCAATAAAACCGGGGACAGCAGTGCTCTTTGAGCGCTGGGGCGGCAATACCCCGCTCACCGGAATCGTGCGCATTGTGGAGCCGACAGCATTCACCAAGGTCTCAAGCCTCGGCGTCGAGGAGCAGCGCGTTCTTGTCATTGCTGATATCACTTCTGTCCCTGAGGAGATGCAACGTCTCGGGGACGGCTACCGGGTTGAGGCAAAGTTCGTCGTATGGGAACAGAAGGATGTGCTCCAGGTGCCTGTCAGTGCGCTCTTCAGGCAGGGTGATGGCTGGGCGGTCTTTGTGAACGAAGGAGGGCGGGCAAAACTGAAGCAGGTGACGATCGGCCATCGCAACGGGGCAACGGCTGAAGTGCTGAAAGGAATTGCTGAAGTGGAGAAGGTCATCATCCATCCTGATGATACAGTCAGAGACGGGGTGCGGGTAAAATTAAGACAGGGGAAATAGTTCTGTGATCCTGGAAACAACAGTTAAACCTTAACGTTGCATTGCGACAGATAGAAACACCTCAAAAGTTCTGCAATGACAACATGATTTGATCAGAAATCACGTAAACGCAGACTTAGCGCTGAACGTATTTCATAAAGAAGGCTGGCAAGCTCCATGAAATGGCTTTAAGGTGTTGTCCGCCTCAGCGGATCCGCAGTGGAAGACAGACAGTACTTTTTCGGCATTCCTATCTGCAGCAATATATTAATTTTATGCAACTGCAAAGTAAATATAGCGGGCGGATACGTCAAGGGGTTCCCTTCTCAGCTTTCATATTTTCTTCATTAATGCGAGTTATGATTAATGCATGAAGAAATTGATAATCATAATTGCGGCAGTATTAGCGATCGGAGGTTTTGCCATGATGCTTTATGCAAATGCTGACAAGAAACCCGCGGATACCCAAAAGGATAAGTCTTCGGGAAGTTACATGAAGGCCACGTTTGCCGGCGGGTGTTTCTGGTGCATGACCCCGCCCTTCAAAAAACTCGCAGGAGTAAAAGGGGTCGTTGCAGGTTATACCGGCGGCAGCACGAGGAAGCCGTCGTACGAAGAGGTCTCTGCAGGCACGACAGGTCACCTTGAGGCAGTCGAAGTGACGTATGATCCAGGCGAAGTTTCATATGAACAGCTCCTTGAGGTATTCTGGAAGAACATCGACCCCACGGATGCAGGAGGACAGTTTACTGACCGGGGGTCTCAGTATCACACCGCTATCTACTATCATAGTGAGGAGCAGAAACAGGTAGCAGAGAAGTCAAAAGGACAACTCGATACATCAGGGAAGTTCAGCCGGTCGGTTGTAACCGCTATACTGCCAGCAGCAGAGTTCTACCCGGCAGAAGAGTATCACCAGGACTATGACCAGAAGAACCCGGTCAGATACAAACTCTATAAATCAGGCTCCGGCCGTGAACAGTTCATTGAGAAAACCTGGCCAGGGGGGCAGAAGGAGCAGAACACGATAGGATCTCAACAGCCCTCAGGCGTGGGTGCAAAACCCTCAAAAGAAGAGTTGAAGAAGAAGCTCACTCCGCTTCAATATGAGGTCACCCAGCAGTGCAGCACAGAACCGGCATTCAGCAACAAATACTGGGACAACAAAAAAGAGGGCATCTACGTGGATGTTGTATCAGGCGAGCCCCTTTTCAGTTCTCTGGATAAATATGACTCAGGCACAGGATGGCCGAGCTTTAAGCAGACTCTCGAACCCGCCAATATTGTCGAAAAGGAGGATAACAGCCACTCCATGACGAGAACTGAAGTCAAAAGCAGACTTGGAGATTCTCACCTCGGGCATCTCTTTGACGATGGTCCAGCGCCGACAGGCAAGAGATACTGCATGAACTCGGCTTCGCTCCGTTTCATTTCAAAGGAGGACCTCGAAAAAGAAGGATACGGCAAATACCTGAGGCTTTTCAAGAAATGAATCACCCTCTCCTAACCTCCCC
>JBARHQ010000062.1:0-2086 GCA_049799315.1 Thermodesulfovibrionales bacterium
AGACGCTAAACGGGAAGTTATTAAGCTGCTCAGGTTTACAATCGATGAATGGATCGGACAGTACCCAAAGCTATCATGCTGGGAAGGGCTTGACGATATGATTCAAGAACGCATTGAGGGCTGTATCCGACGCTACCGTTACTCGGGATCATTTATCGGTTATCTGTTTAAGACACTTGAATATGCGGGCAGAGGGATCAGGCCGATAGTGGCATACTCACTGGATGATCATTTATATTCTGGAGAAAAAAGGAGAGGAGATAAGGTTGGTCTAAATCCCGAAACTGGTGAAATAGTGATATATGGACGGAGGATGAATTCTATTGAGTCTCCGCGAGCAGCTCCGCCACTCTTTTAAACTCCTCTATGCTAAGGGTCTCCGGTCTTCTCTGCGGGTCGATCCCTGCCTTTGCAAGCAGATCCCGGACAGCTGGACCAAAAGGCTTCAGGGAGTTAGAAAGCGTTTTTCTTCTCTGTGAAAAAGCGGTCCTGACCACCTTGAAGAAAAGTTCCTCATCCTTGGCTGAAACAAGCGGTTCTTTTCTCAGCGAGATCTGCACAACTGCCGAGTCGACCTTCGGTACCGGATGGAAGGCCTCCTTCGGGACGATGAATTTCAATACCGGAATGGCATAACACTGGATCGCTATAGAGAGGACCCCATAGTCTTTCCCGCCGGGCGGGGCGACGATTCTTTCACCCACTTCTTTCTGGATCGTCAGGGTCATTGATTCAAGAGTCTGCTTTGCCTCAAGCAGCCTGAAGATGACCGGTGTCGTGATGTAGTAGGGGATATTCGCGACGACCTTGAACCTGTTGATCTCCTCATAGTTGAACTTCAGGGCATCTCCCTCGATCAGCTCGATATTGTCAAAGCCTGACAGTTCGCCAACAAGTTTGATACAGAGTTGATGGTCCAGTTCAATAGCGATCAGCTTCCGGGCTTTTTCTGCAAGCAGCTTTGTCATCGTGCCGTGCCCCGGCCCGATCTCGACGACCGTGTCCTCCGGCCCGACCCCCGAGGCCTCAATGATCTCGCTGAGTATTGTGCGGTCAAACAGAAAGTTCTGGCCGAGACTCTTCTTGGCCATTCAGATGCTCAGCCTGTTGGCGAAGGTGATGGCTTCGATCATGCTCGATGGGTCAGCAACGCCCTTCCAGGCGATATCGTACGCAGTGCCGTGGTCCGGGGAGGTCCTGATAATCGGGAGTCCTACGGTCGCATTCACTCCTTTGTCAAAGGCGATCATCTTCAGAGGGATCAGCCCCTGGTCGTGGTACATGCAGACGATAATATCAACACTGCCGTTATAGGCCTTGTGAAAAAGCGTATCAGGCGGATGCGGGCCCGTGCACTCGATGCCTGACGTTCGGGCCGCTTCAACGGCCGGTATAATCGCATTGATCTCTTCGTCCCCGAACATGCCGGCCTCTCCGGCGTGGGGGTTCAGGCCTGCCACAGCGATCCTTGGATTTTTTATGGCCATCATTTCACATGCCCTGTTCGCAAGCCGGATTGTCTTAAGCACAGAGTCTTTTGTGATCATTGCGGGCACGCTCTTTATCGACGTATGAATAGTAACGAGAATAACACGCAATGGCCCTCCTGCAAGCATCATTGCAAAGTCCTTTGTCCCGGTCATCTCAGCGATCATCTCGGTATGCCCAGGCCAGTGCATACCGGCCAGCTTCAGGGACTCCTTGGTGATCGGCGCGGTCACCACTGCATCGACCTCATGGCTAAGCGCCAGTTCAACGGCCTTCCGGATATACCCGACGCAGGACCTTCCGTTCTCTGCCGTAGCCTTGTGCTTCTCGAATGTGGTGATGCTGTCAGTATTAACAAGGTTCAGGTCTATAAGATTCAGGACTTCCGGTGACGACTGCGCCTCGGCAGGAGATTGGATCTGGTGCAGTTTCAGCGGGCTGGCAGTCATACGCACTGCTTCCTCGAGGACAATCCGATCACCGATAACGACAGGGATGCAGCATTTCCGTATCATGGCATCTGATAAAGTCCTGACAATGATCTCCGGGCCAACTCCCGCAGGGTCGCCCATGGTTAAGGCTATTTTTTTCATTCCCC
>JBARHQ010000063.1:0-15330 GCA_049799315.1 Thermodesulfovibrionales bacterium
AACAATATCGATGCAATCGGGAATCTCCTTGTACCGCTTCCTGAAGGAAGGGGCATACCGCTTAAACAGCTTGCGAAGCTCTCTCTCCTTGAAGGGCCGAATCAGATAAGTCGGGAGGAAGGACAAAGAAGGATTGTTATTGAATGTAATGTAAAGGGCAGGGACATCGGTGGGTTCGTCAAAGAGGCGCAGGAGAAAATAGCCGCACAGGTAAAGCTTCCGGTAGGATACACCGTTACCTGGGGTGGTCAGTTTGAGAACCAGGAGCGGGCCATGAAGAGGCTTATGATCATAGTCCCGATCACGCTCTCCCTTGTTTTCCTCCTTCTTTACATGACGTTTGGTTCGCTTAAAAACGCCTTACTGATCATCCTGAATATCCCTTTTGCACTTGTGGGGGGCATCGTGGCCCTCTTCATCTCTCGCCAGTACCTCAGCGTTCCGGCATCAGTGGGATTCATCACCCTTTTCGGGGTGGCTGTTCTGAACGGGATCGTGCTTATATCGTATTTCAACCAGTTGAGACTGGAAGGGGCATCCCTTGACGAGGCGATCAGGAAAGGGACTGACCTCAGGCTGAGGCCTGTGCTTATGACCGCATCGGTCACCATGCTCGGGCTCGTGCCGCTGCTTCTCGCCTCGGGGACCGGCTCGGAAATCCAGAGGCCGCTTGCGGTCGTGGTGATCGGCGGTCTGATCACCTCTACACTTTTAACGTTAATTGTCCTTCCTACACTCTACCGGTGGTTCGAGGAAAAGAAAATTGACTTTTGAGGAGGAAAGCATGAAAGAGATCAAAGCAATAATACAGCCGTTTATGCTGAGCAAAGTCGTCGCAGCACTGAGAAAGATCCCGCATTTCCCGGGCATCACAGTCACAAAGGTCCAGGGCTTCGGGAGAGAAAAAGGAATAGGTTCACCCCACAGGATTGTTGAAGACCTCATCGACTATGTGCCGAAGGTAAAGATCGAGGTTGTCGTTAATGACGATATGCTCGATATCGTTGTTGATGTGATTTTGGAGCACGCACATACGGGCAACAAGGGTGACGGTAAGATATTTATTTGCGACGTGCAGGATACTATCAGGATCAAAACAAAAGAACGCGGCGAATCTGCGGTCTGAGAGTCTCTTACGGTATTACATAAATAATACGGTATAATAGAAAAAGAATAACGATCATCGGAGATAATGCATCATGACAAAGCGGGTTGTTCTGTTGAGTATAGGTGTTGTATTGCTGCTGTTGTCAGGTGTGTCATATGCAGGGGAGAGCAAGAAAATTCAGGACAATTCTTTTCTGATCGAGGAGGCTTATAACCAGGAGGCCGGTGTTGTCCAGCATATCCAGACATTTCAGTATTTAAAAAAATCGAAGTCCTGGATGTACACATTCACTCAAGAGTGGCCTGTACCAAAGGAGACTCATCAGCTTTCTTATACCATACCGGTTGCTCATTTTCATGAAGACGGATCAACGACAGGACTGGGAGATATTCTGCTCAATTATCGCTACCAACTTATCATGAAGGATGCTCTGGCCATTGCGCCCCGATTCTCACTGATACTGCCGACTGGCAGCTATAAAAAAGGACTTGGCGCCGGAACTGTAGGATATCAGGCAAACTTACCCGTAAGCATAGAACTTTCTGATAAATTTGTTACTCACTGGAATGCCGGAGCCACATATACTCCGCATTCCAGAGAATCCGGCGGCGCAAAAGCAAATACGATGGGGTATAATCTGGGCGCAAGCGTTATCTGGCTCACCTCTGAAAACTTTAATGTCATGACAGAAGCGGTCTGGAATTCAAATCAGGTCGTGAATCCTGACGGATCAAAATCAAGGGATAAAAGCTTTTTTGTTAATCCGGGCGTACGCTATGCAATTAATTTCCCATCCGGCCTTCAGATCGTGCCGGGGATCAGCTTCCCCGTAGGTATCGGACCTTCGAAGAAGGAATATGGAATGCTTCTCTACCTCTCCTTTGAACATCCGCTGTTTTGATGAAATAATTATTATCGCTTATCAGCCAATAATCATGACTATTATATACGTGCAGTTTATTGTTGTAATTATCCCCGTGATTTGCTAGATTAATATTGAATTCAAGCCACGAAGGCTTTCTTTGCAGGGACAGTAGTCTCTAAAAGGCCTTGGTGGCTTTTTTATTTTCCAAACAGGAGACTCATCATGCATATGTCAGATGCCTTGCTTTCACCGGCAGTCGGGGCGACCTTCTGGGCCGGTACACTGGGTACCATTGCTTACTGCTCAAGAAAACTAAGGGAAAACCTGGATGAAAAAATGGTCCCGCTCATGGGGGTCATCGGCGCCTTCATCTTTGCTGCCCAGATGATCAACTTCAGCATACCTGCAACAGGGTCAAGCGGTCACCTTGGCGGCGGGATGATCCTCGCAATACTTCTCGGACCGCATGCAGCATTTATCGTTATGGCATCTGTGCTGACTGTCCAGGCCTTTTTCTTTGCCGATGGCGGCATCCTTGCCCTTGGCTGCAATATCTGGAACCTTGGCATCTACCCGTGCTTTATCGCATATCCGCTTATCTACAAACCACTTACCAGGGGGACTGCCGGTCCGACCAGGATCGCAGCAGCATCTCTGATAAGTGCTGTCATCGGGCTACAACTCGGGGCCTTTTCCGTTGTTATGGAAACCATCCTTTCCGGAAGAAGCGAGCTTTCTTTCAGCACCTTCAGTATCATGATGATGCCGATACACCTGGCAATCGGCCTGGTAGAAGGGGTCGTCACCGCTGGAGTGATAAATTACGTGCGGGTGGCCAAGCCTGATATCATTGAAAGTGTTTCAGCGTCAGTGCCCCTTGGGACAGGGGTCTCTGTCAGGAAAGTCGTCATCAGCTTCCTCGTTATTGCGGTTCTTACGGGCGGACTCCTGTCATGGTTTGCATCAAAAAATCCTGATGGCCTTGAATGGTCGATAGAAAGGATATATGGAAAACCAGAACTCCCGGAACAGGAGCACGGGATAGCCCCGGCATTGAAAAAGATCCAGGAGAAAACAGCCTTCCTGCCTGATTATAATTTCAGGAAGGGCGAAGAAGGCAAAGGAACTGAGGCGACCGGGGAACAAGGAACTCGCTGGCCTAATATAGAGACGGGGACATCGGTTTCAGGTCTCGTCGGCGCGGTTATTGTTTTAAGCGTGATACTGACGCTCGGCCTTGTGTTTAAATTCATCAGAAGAAGACGGGCCTGAATGCATCTAGTAAAGCTTAACGTTGCATTGCAGCAGACATAAACACCTCAAAAGTCCTGTAATGCAACATGATTTAATTATGATTCACGCAAACGCAGAACGGTGCGTGAGTTTTATAAAGAAGGCTGGCAGGCCCCATGAAATGGCTGTAAGGTGTTGCAGACAGGACTTTTTCGGCATTTCTGTCTGCTGCGACTTGCAAGGTACATTGGAATAGAAAATTGACTTAACAGGTGCAATGATCAATAATACAATCCATGGCGAACGCTGACTTCTTTAGCCTGAGAAACAGAAAGCATATACCTGTTATTATCCTGCTGTTCTTTCTGCTTTCTATTGTGGCAGCAGCGTCTCACTATCACCACGATGACAGCACGCATCATAACTGCCCGCTTTGCGTAGCAGGATCCCATCTATCACCTGGAGCTTTTACTAAGGTTACTCATGAGTTTTTTCAGACCTGTGCTGTCAGCAGTATAGTTGAAAAGACCCAATCATACATCCAGCCTTATTCCTCACTTCTTTCCAGTCGCGCTCCCCCCGCGTAACTCCGTTTCCAACAGAATCAGCGAGTAATTTAGCGGGACAATATTGCCTTGTCACGTCCCGCCATGTATTTATTGCGACGGAGGAACTAATGAAAATAAAATTTGCTTCTATCATGCTTGTCCTTGTCTGTGCGATTACCTCTCAGGCATACGGTGCGGACATAGAATCGCGACTCAGCGCCCTTGAGGAAATCATAAAGCAGCAGGGGAATACTATCAAGGACCAGCAAAAGATTATGTCCGAATTAAAGGAAGAGCTGCAAAGATCCAGAAAAGAAGAAATTGCCAGGACCGGGGAAAAAACTGTAGAGGTGGATAAATCTCAGAAGGCAACCGGCCTCTTCGGCGCCTCAAATCTCATGAACCCTAATATATCCCTTATCCTTGATACGTTCGGATATGGTTCAAATCTCAGGGAAAGCGAATTAAGGACCCGTGGGATTCCCGGCTACACAACAGAAGGAATAGCGAACCGCAAGGGTATCAATCTTGATTCGGCGGAACTTTTTTTCTTTGCTCCTGTTGACCCATACTTCAATCTGTACGCGACAATACCGATAACAGAAGACGGCGTGGAGCTCGAAGAGGCCTACTTTGTCACCACCTCGCTGCCTTACGGGCTGCAGCTAAAAGGAGGAAAGTTCAAGAGCGGTTTTGGGAGAATCAATTCCCAGCATCCGCATGCATGGGATTTTGCCGACGCGCCGCTTTCTTACCGGGCGTTCATGGGTGGAGAAGGTATTACCGATAAAGGGGTGCAGCTGACGTATCTGCCGACGCTGCCCTTCTATACGCTTCTCGGGGTTGAACTGCTGCAGGGAGACAACGAGATACTCTTCGGCCCTGAGGCACGGTCAGGTCCGCATGCCTTTACCGCCTTTGCAAAGGCATCCTTCGATATTAGCGATAATGCAACCATACTCTTTGGCCCTTCGGTTATCAGCGGCAGCACAAAGACAGATACTATTGCCGAAGGCCTCGACTTCAGCGGCAGGTCCACCCTTTATGGATTCGAGGCGACCTATAAGTGGAAACCCTCAAAAGCTCAGAGTGTGACCATTCAGAGCGAATATCTTTATCGGACTCAGACCGGTACCCTTGAGGACCTTGTCGCATCATCAGCCGATGCTCTCAAAAGGGCTCAGGACGGGTTTTACGTCCAAGGGGTATATCAGTGGGAACGCTATAGGGTCGGCCTCCGATATGACGTGCTGGATCTTTTCAAGAAAGACTATATCCTTGCCGGAAATCAAACTGAATTTGGAGGCAAGCCCTGGAGAGTGTCCGGGATGCTCGAATTCAACCCGACAGAGTTTTCACGGCTGCGTCTGCAGTATAACCACGACAAGTCAGCCAGGGACGGCAGGGCGAATAACGAGGTGATTCTCCAGCTTGTCTTCGGTATCGGCGCCCATGGCGCACACCCATTTTAGGAGATCTAACATGAAAAGATACTTACTTACTTTATTTATGATATTGAACATGCTATTGATCACAGCAACCCCGGCATTGGCAAAGGTGAATGTGGTTGCAACCCTGCCCTTTATTGGAAGCATCGCCAGGGAGATAGGGAAAGACAAAATAGAAGTCAATACCCTGATAAAACCGAGCCAGGACCCTCATTTCGCTGAGGCAAAGCCGAGTATGATACTTGCCGCAAGGAAGGCTGACATTCTCATGTTTAACGGCCTTGATCTTGAAGTCGGGTATCTGCCGCGCATTGTAGAGTCGTCCAACAATCCAAAGATACAACCCGGGAAGATAGGAAATTTCGACTGCTCTCAATTCGTCAGCGTCGTTGAGAAACCGACTTCAGTGGACAGAAGCATGGGCGATGTGCATCCCTTGGGTAATCCGCACTACGTTTTTTCTCCCAAAAACATTCTTAACGTCGCGGAAGGTATATCAGTTGTTCTTTCGGAGCTGGACAGCGGCAATGCCGGGTTCTATAAGAGTAATTTCCAGGCATTTCGTGAGCGGCTTGCTGAAAAACAGAGGCAATGGAGCAGCAAGTCTCTGAAAGGCAAGAAATTCGTCTCCTACCACAAATATTATGAGTACCTTGCGCAGGAGTTCGGCTTTCAGATTATTGCCTATGTGGAGCCGAAACCCGGCATTCCCCCGTCTGCCGGATATCTCGCTGATCTTGTAGAGAAAATAAAGCGCTCAAAACCTGAGGCTATCCTCACTGCGGAATCTTATGGAAAGAAGGAGTCCGAGGCCTTAGGCCAAAAGACAGGGAGCAAAGTAATTATCCTTCCGCATGATGTAGGTAATCCCGGGGCATCGGACTGGTTAGGTCTTATGGATACCGTCATTAATTCCCTGCCATAAGGAGAAAGAGGATGGAGACCCTGAATTTTTTGTTTTACCCTTTTATGGGTTGCGTAGCGCTGATCCTTATTCATGCGTATTTCGGCGTGCATGTGCTTGAGCGGGGGATTATTTTTGTCGATATCGCCCTGGCCCAATTCATCGGAATCGGGATCGCCCTTTCTTTTTTCTTCGGCCATGAAAACAACTATTGGTTTTCCATCGCGTTTGCCGTCCTTGGGGCCTTCATCCTCTCCCTCTCAAAGAAGATAAGCAAGTCCGTCAATATCGAGGCATTCATCGGCGTTCTCTACATTCTTTCCTTTGCCTCAAGCATTCTCGTCCTCGACAGGACGCCGCACGGGACAGAGGAGTTCAAGGCGATCCTGAACGGCAACATCCTGTGGCTGACTCCGAAGGACGTGCTCTATGCCTTTGTACTTTATGCCCTCATCGGAGCGTTTCATTTCATTTTCAGAAAAAGGTTTCTGGCACTCTCTTATGAAGGCAAAGGCAGCTTTTTGTGGGAGTTCCTTTTCTTTCTGAGCTTTGCCTTTGTTCTCGTAAAATCCGTTCAGATGGCCGGCATACTGCAGGTATTTTCATTTCTCATTGTGCCTGCCCTGATCGGCCGGCTATATACCCGAAAACCTCTTTTGGTCTTACTCATTGGATGGGGTATCGGTCTTCTAGCGAGTGTCGCCGGCATCGGAATATCGTACAAGTTTGATCTGCCAACGGCCCCGATGACTGTTGCATCACTCAGCCTTATTTTCATGGCGCTGCTTTTTGTGAAAAGTATCCGCAATAACACAGGAGAACCTCGATGAAAAAAACAATCTTTTCGATGCGCATTTTATTTCTCAACATTGGTAGGCAAAAGGACATGCTCTTTGCGCAACGTTACTCGTCATTCTGGTGTTTATGAAATAGATAGTGGGAATGAAGATGCCGGTGAACTGTGGCCCCATGGAAATGAATATGCTCATGTATCAGGTTTACGCTCAGAAGCAGCCGGTTATCTCTCAGGATATCATGAGCGTAGCCCGTTGCCACGATACGGTGATCTTCCGAAAGCACGACAACCCGTGCATGGAGCTCATCAACAAGGGACAGATCATGTGTTGCAATCACGATCGTCTTACCTGCCTCGTGCAGGGCAACCAACAGTTCGACGAGAAAGCATTGCGTTCTGGGGTCAAGGCCGTTCGTCGGCTGGATGAGGAAGCACGCACACGAGCATTTACTTATCCGCAAAGATGAAGAGACAGTCCTGGCAATGTTGCTGTCTCTAATTTAATTTTATAAAGTAATCAGGGTCTTTATACGGCAGCATGTTCCCTTATAGCCTCTTCCACCCATACGTTAAGGCTTTTGCCCTGCGCCTGAGCTGAAAGGGCGGCAGCGGCATGCAATTCGGGGGCAATGCGCACCATCAGGTTTCCCGATGCCTGTTTCTGCGGTTTGCGGCCTGCTTTGCGGCAATCCTCAAGATAATGATCAACAGCTGCCTTTAAGTCTGTATGCAGTTCTTTGACCGTGGCACCGTGAAAGCTGATGCTGTCCTCTATGCCCAAAATCCTGCCCACAAAAACATCATCCTCAGGGCTGTATTGCACTCTTGCCGTATAACCTTTGTAGCTCATTGTGTTTATCATGGCTTAACCTCCACATTATAAAACCAGTCTCTCAGTTCGTCTATCTGATACTTTTTGGCATCTTTTCCCGGATGAGGGCGGTGCATGTATTTTCTATGCCCGGCAAGCTCAAAAACCACCCGCGAGCCCGCTCCTTCTCTGACCTCTCCGCCAAGGGCTCTGATCAGGGCCTCGATGTCAGCAAAAACTATGCTACTCTTTGCGGGCTTTGTCATTATCGCGGCAAGGGTCTTTTTATGCCTGCTGTTCATATAATTATGATAACTTTTATTAATAGCTCGTGCAAGCATAAAGTGCAAGCAATGTGCCTCGGCAAAAGATGTCGGCAAGAAAAAAAGGGGAGAGACTGGTGAAAGTAAACCTCTTTGCCATCGGCGCCGTGCCATATCCGCCAGGTTTTCCGCTTTGAGATGATCAATAGTACACTAGTCGGCATCGAGCAGCGAGACAAGCGCTGCAGCGCGCCGTCGTTTAAAGTTTACCCGCCAGCAGAGAGCCGATTCTAGCAAATAGTGACAGGCTTTTATTACTCAAGGCACGCCGGTATATATCTTGCCCGGAGTCGTTGACGAGATGTGACAGATGACGCATTCCGTGAGAAATGACATGTTCTACCCTGATCTCTTTTGGCCTCGGTTTATCCGCAGCGACAGACGGAGAAATGCGCATGTCGTGCACGTGCAGCGTGTCAGATAAGACGCTGGAGAAATCCGCATGATCGGAAAACACCAGATATGTCAAGTAGATCGAGCCGTCAGATTCATGTCGCCAACTGGTAGAATGAGAGATATATGTGTCGCAACGGACATGCGGCACACGATGAGAAGGATCCTTTATCACTTCCTGCACGATTTCATCGGGATTACGGATATCGCCGGAAATATCGAGGGTCGCCTTCGCATACCTGACAACATCATCGTCTTCGAATGAGGCTGTAAAGATCTCAAGATGCGTTCTCATCCCGGCATCACCAAAGCGCGGCCTTTATACGGAATAATTTCGAGAGGTGTCCCGTAGACGTCAGCAAGAACAGATTGGTCCCAGGGGTTTGCCCCTGCGTCGATTGTTCGAATTGATCCGTCTTTTAGAAAGAGGAACTCATCGGCATAAGCAAAAGCTGTATTGGGGTCATGCAACACTGCCATTACCGTTAAGCCTGCTGTTGTAAATCGCCGGATAAGATCGAGGACCCGGGACTGGTTGTGAAGATCGAGATGCGAAAGCGGTTCGTCCAGCAGGATGATTCTCGGCTCTTGAGCGAGCACCCGCGCAATCATCACCAGGTGCCGCTCACCTCCCGACAGCTCGGTATAAGGCCTGTTTCTCATCACCTCAATCCCCACCTCTGACATTGCCCTATCCGTTATTTCCCTGTCATGCCTGCTTGGCACGGAAAAGACATAAGCAGCCCTGCCGGTGAGCACAACCTCCTCTACCGTGAAAGGGAAAAAGGGGGTATGGAATTGAGGCAGATACCCGATCAAGCGAGCGCGCTGCGATCTGTGGAGACGAGTGATATCCTGCCCGAGTATCTCTATGAAACCGCTTCTAAATTCCAGCATCCCTGCAATAAGCCTCAATAGGGTCGACTTTCCGCTGCCGTTTTTGCCGAGAAGAGCTATAAACTTGCCTGCAGGGGCACGCAGAGTTATATCCCTCAGCACGTCTTCACCTCTATATCCGAAATTGAGGCCTCGCACATCGATTGCCATCGTCACTCTTCTCCGAACCTGAAGCGGTTTTTCTTTAGGAGGTAAATAAAAAAAGGGCCGCCGATGAGTGTCGTAAATATGCCTATAGGTATTTCGAAGGACGCAAGCGCCCTCGAAAAGTCGTCGACAACAAGCAGAAATGAGCCACCGAACAGGCAGGAAATAGGAAGCGCCTTTCTGTTGTCCGGACTCACCATCATCCGAACCATATGCGGCACGGCAAGTCCGACCATTCCAATGACGCCCGCAACTGCAACAGACGCTGTTGCTACCAGGGTGGCTGGTACCAGAATCAGAAGCTTTTCTCTTTCGGGGTTCAAGCCCACAGCCCTCGTCTCTTCATCCCCAAGCGCAAGGACATTCATCCTCCAGCGCATGAAAAAGAGCCAGACGCCGCCCAACACGATCGGCGGTGCAGCCGATACCACCTTTTTCCAACTCGCATTATGCAGGTTGCCCATGGTCCAATGGACAATCGTCTGGAGCTTGAAGGGATCGGTGAGAAACTGCACTATCGTCAGGCCTGAGATAAATATTCCTGATACGATGACACCGGCAAGTATCAGCGAAACTGTTGAGACAACTTTTCTGTTTACGGCAAGAAAATAGCTCATTCCGACTGCTGCCAGACCGCAGGCAAATGCCGTGGGTTGCAGAGGAAGCGCGGGGATCGTCAGGGCAAGGGCGGCTCCAAAGGCAGCGCCTGAGGACAGACCGAGTATGTCGGGAGAGACGAGCGGATTTCTGAACATCGCCTGCATCGAACTTCCGGACATCGTCAGTGCCGCGCCGGTCAGAAAAACAAGAATCACTCTCGGAAGCCTTACGTCCATTACAACCGCATTCACCAGTGCTTCGTCATATCTATGAAGCATCGGAATATGCATGCTATTGAGTATCCAGGACAGGACGTCATCCGAACCAACCACATCTGAAGGGCCGATGAACAGGGAACTCAGCAGCAGCGGCAGCGGCAGCAGATATAAGAGCAATTCTTTTCCCGAAATCCTCAATGCTATATCCCCTGCAGTTTCCTGCCATAAAGAGTTCTGAGCATTTCCTCTTTTTCCCTTACAGGATCGATATCCCTGAATAGCTCCGGGTGTGTCCACGTTGCCACAAGTTTGATCGAGTAAAGGAACTTCAATGTCCAGAGGTCGCAGAGAAATACCTCCGGCAACTGATAGACCTTTTTATTCTGTATAGCTTTTATCATCTTCCATTGAGGGTCAGCCATAAGGTCGGAAGGAGCTGTTTTTTCATTGTGCCACATCACAATGATATCCGGGTTCCATCCGATCAGATTCTCCCTGTTCACTACAGCATGCTCCTTGGTAATGGCGGCACAAACATTTCGCCCCCCGGCCATATCGATCAGATCATTAACCGTACTTCCGCCGCAGGAGGTCTCCAGGTTGCCCTGCGCCCACATATAATAGACAGAGGGTCTTGTCCTTGCTGCTGCAGCCCTTTTCCCAAAACGCCTTATCTCATCCTGAGTATACTTCACGAGTGTTTCAGCTCTTGGCGTACTGCCGGTCAGGATGCCGAAATCTCTGATCTCCTTATAGACATCCTCTTTTTTAGAAATAAAAACCCCATATACGGGGATGCCGCGTTCCTCAAGGACATGAATCGATTCCGTCTGATCAGCCCAGATGACGACGAGGTCCGGCTTCAGCGCAATGACACTTTCTATGCTCACAAAATCCCAGTTGCCTGGCGCCGGAACCTTTTTTTTCCTGATACGACTGTCCATCGCCGCATAGTATGAATAAACACTGCTATTGTAGATATTTACAGAGATGCCGATGATCCGCTTTTCCTCCCCCAGCATATAGATTCCACTCAGGGCGCTCTCGATCAGGCAGACGATGCGTGTCACCGGCTTTTGGAAGTTCAGTTGTTTCCCCCTGAAGTCTGTGACCGTAACAGGACCGGGAATCACTGAGGCTGCGTAAGCCGGGGCAAGCTGGATCACAATGGTTATACCGATAATCACAGTCCAGGGGAAACACTGTCTGATCTTCATATATTTCATCCTCTCATTTCTCATAATAAATGGTATCCCCTCCCGGCGCAGGGAGGGGATACCGCAAACGCCACCCCGTTGCCGGGAGAAGGAGGGATAGTCCTGGCGTTTTTCTTCAGAAAGTGATCTCCACTTTCGCAAGAGCATTAAAGCCGGGGTCCTGGAACTGCCACGGCATTTCGTATTTATTATTGAAAAGATTGTTCAGATCAACGGACAGGTTTGCACGGTAATTCGTGTTTTTAAAGAGCAGTTTCTGCGCATTAACATTGACAACTCCGTATTTCCCGAATTCACGTCTGCCGCTATTTGACGTGCTGTCGAAATATGCCCCGGTATACTGGTAATAGGGAGAGATAACAATGTCGTAGGGCAGTTTTGCGGTAAGTCCGATGTTGGCCATGAAGTTCGGAACGAATGGAATATCACTGCCGTCCTGATCCATGTCAATCTTGTTTTTCACCGTAGTATTGGTAAATGTTCCGTTTGCAAACCAGCTTATGCTCTTGCTGATCATCTGGTTCACTTCGACTTCAACCCCGTAGGCATGAGACTTCCCCGCATTGATCGATTGGGACTGTGAAGGTGTTGTATTTACGACATTTTCGACAATAGCATCATCGATGACATTGTAAAAACCGCGTATCCCAAACCTGAGGTTGTTCATGACCCAGAAATCACCGCCGAGATCAAGCCCCAGCCCTTTTTCGGGTTTCAATCCCGGGTTCGGCAGTTGACCATTCTTGCCTGTCACGCCGAGGTCCGATGCGTTGAGTGTTCCGCCGACAGACTTCGCAGAAGGAACGAGGAAGCTCGATCCGGCGTTTGCATACAGTCCAATCTCTTTTGTAGCATTATATCTAACCCCGGCACTCCAGAAAAAGCGGCTCCAGGATTTGTCCTTCTCGGAGGGTACGGTGCCGCCGATAAGATCATAGTTATGCTTGGTATAATTAAGGCGTCCTCCTGCCCTCAGAACCCAGTCGCCTAGCACTGCTTTTTCCTGTACGTACAGGCCAGAGTTGATGGCAGTCATGTCATTACCCTTTGAGCTTACACCGCCTACCTCGGCGAAAGTTTCGTATGTTGCGAACTGGAAATCCGAACCGATAGTCAGCAGACTGTTTGTCCCGTGGCGGTAGTTGAATGACAGGTCTGCAGGGACGATATTCTGCTTCACGCCGTCTTTCTCACGGAAACTCAGGACCGGGAAGTTATCCTCCTGCCACGTACGGTCGTAATAGCGATACCCGAGCTTGAACTGCATGTTCAGGTCCTTGTTCAGACTGTTCTCGTATGCCGCGTTGATCAGATCATACTGGTGGTCAAACCCGCGGTTTGGTCTTCCGGCATCTCCGGTCTGCTGTGTGTGGTGCGCAAACACAGAGACCTTTGAATCAGGAGAGATAAAATAGGTCGTCTTGAAAAATAGTTTTGTCTTTTTGTACTGCGGGTCATCGATCATGTTCAGCCAGGAAGGAGTGGTCCCGTAGTTTGTATAGTCCGACTGCTCATAGGCGCCGCCAAGAAAATAATGAAAATCGCCTTTACTGCCTTCATGGTAGAGTTTTGCAAGAAACGTATTCCACGAACCATATCCGAGGGACATGCTCGTCATGGGTGCGCTGATCCGGTCTTTTGTTATAAGATTCGATATGCCTGCCAGAGGCGCCTGATTCCCGGCAAAATCCATCGTCATATAATTTGAATAGAGCACCGAAGCAGGCCCGCGGTGCAACTCCGCGTGATCGAGATATATCGAATCAAGGCTCATCGTATCTACAAAGGAATCTATCGGCAGCCCATCAAGGAGATAACCATTGTACTTTGGTCCTAGTCCGCCATACGAGCCCCAGTTTGCATCATTGCGAGACAGCGGGTTCACAAAATTGCCAGGCAGATATTTAAACGTCTCAGCTACATTTCTATTCGTGTAGCCGAGGTTCTGTATCTCGTCATGCGTGACCACATCAATCTTATGGGTAACTTCGTCCTGACTCTGTGGCACTTTCGACTCGGTGACCACCATCTCTTCCATCGCATACGGCTTGCCTTGGGCCTTAACTTCGGCATAAGCCACCGAGGCAAGAAGAATAAATACAATGACTGTAATTACTTTTTTCCCAAACATTACATGAAACCTCCTATTCTTTTTCCTATCCCACCCCCTTTCTGATAAAATCAAAACAAGGAGCGTTGTTCTATATGGCGTTCCGTGCGAGCAGGGTGTCCTCTCCAAAAGTTCGCCCTGCTCGTTATTTTTTCTCAGTCACCTCCTGTCTGTTTTTTTGCAGCGCAAATCGTATTGGTAACAAGGCCTTTGAGGTTACGGGCCTTCCTTCGCGTTTTGCCGGAACGAAGGTGGATTTTCTTATTGCCTCCACGGCAGCTTCGGTTAACCCAAATGCAGCATGCTCCAGAATCTCGACATTAATGAGATGCCCTTTTTCATCCACAGTTAAACTTAAGACAACCGTTCCTTCTTTCCCTAATCTCCGAGCTAATGAGGGGTAGACGGGCATCTCTTTATGCAAAAAGGCAGGCCCTGAGATACTACCGAATTCAGCTTCAACAACAGAGGGAACTGCAAGAGATGCCGGCATACCAGATCCCGAAGCAGTTTCCCTATTGGAGCCCTTCCCCTCAGCAGTCGAGTCCCCCGGGACTTCTTTGATTTCACCTTGTTTTCCAGACACCCCTGATGCAATCGTCTCGTTTACGAGTTGGGAAATGGCAGTTTTGGCGGTGACAGCGTTAGTTACCTCAGACTTCACCTCACGATTATCTATCCTGCTATCCGCAGACATGTGCTGTTGTAGAATAGGGGTGCTCTTATTCCTAGTTTTTATCGGGGCAACCGGTTCTCTGCTTTTTTCATTGGTCTTCTGCAACTCTGCCATGCCGGAAAACTCACTCATAAGAAGGATATCGATGGCATTTATTGTCTGACGGTTCCGGGCGGAAAACGAAAAAACGACAGCAACCAGAATCAAATGAAATCCTATCGATAGCAATATAGTGCTGAATAAATAGGATGCCCGGATGTCCTGAATCATTGCCGCTGCCACCAGTACATACCAACATAGGCTGTATTCCTGATATAGAAGTGATCATCTTCAAAGCTCAATTGTGATTTTATCTCATGCTCTTCATTTGGGCAGAGGCGCGAACCTTTCTTGAACTCATGATGGTCCCAGACTTCGGCCATCTGGTGATAAACAAAAGAACTCTCTGCTTCGTATGATTTAGTAAAGAGCAGTGAGTAATCGCCGTGCGACCAGGGTATTTTGATTTCGGGGAGTCGCTCGGTAACAACAAAAACATTACGGGCACCGCTGTTAAAAACCTTTGCCAGAGAACGCTCAAAGCCCTGCCCCGCCAAGTGAAGGCTGTTGCAGGCCATGAACAGATCATAGTTTTGATAGTCAAAACAGGGTGTATCATCCCAGCACCTCTCGTCTATGTCGATCCAGCCAACTCCCTTTTTCATTGCCTCTTCAAAGAGCAGATTTCGCATACCAACAGACGGTTCCAGAGCCGTAACCTCGCAGCCGATAGCACAGAGGGGAAGTGATAGAACCCCGTTGCCGGCGCCGATATCGAGCACCTTCCAGCCCGGCTCGATCATGGTCGTAAGCATTTCTATAATCCTGTTGTGATAACGGTTATGCTCCATCCAGAGCTTGTACCAGGGGGCATAGCCATCCCAGAATTTTACTGTCGCTGCTCTTCTGCATACGGTTTCTCCCATAAATCCTCCCAATAACAAAAAGGCCATGAACAGGTGTACCTTCAGGTACCCGCCTTCATGGCCTTTTTTAT
>JBARHQ010000064.1:0-39635 GCA_049799315.1 Thermodesulfovibrionales bacterium
GCCTTAATATCCTGATTGAATGCAACGGCGCGCCCAGCAAGGCAAACAGGCACATCTTTAAATAAGGTCATCCCACGAACAAGAATCAAAAGTGAGTTTTCAGGAGCAATATTTGCCACTTCAAAACCTGATTTCGTCAAACGGTCAATCGAGTCCCTGACAACCGGAGATTTCAGGTCTTTGGCGGAAACCCAAGGGAATTGACCGCCCCAGTAATCGGTTTTTGACTTGTGTGGTGTTCCGCCAGACTTGAAGGTGGCTACATCACCAAGTGACAAGGTTTTTGTTTTTGGAATCATTCCCCGCTCTCCAGCTTCTTTGCCATCTTGTCAAAATCAGATTCAAACAATCGGTCCTGTACGATCCGGTATTTCTCAAACTCGCTTTCTGCAAAAGATTTGGCAATAGCCTGACTGACTGTTCCCGGATTTTCGAGAATGTCGCGTTCATTGAACTGCAAAAAGGCATTCAGCTTTTTCGCCCAGTCCTCCATGGTCATGGGGATACTGCGCTCAGCCTGATCTTCGGCATAGTCAAGATACATAGTCACGAAACGATCCAGAGACTTTAGTTCCTTTTCATTCAAATAATTTTTTGCTACAGAAACATCAGGCTTGAGGATTTTCCCATGGGGAGCGTTTTTCCAGGTGGTCAATCCCATATGCTCCTTGCCGCTATCCGCTCTTTTCATAATCAGCTCTGTGGCGGTGTATCCGTGAATGGCGAAATGGAGCTTATTCTGTACCGTGGCAAAAAATATCTGCGTTGTTTCGGCATCTGCGCGATAGTCCATCGCCGTGGCATAGATATCTGTGATTTTCTGATAGAACTTTCTTTCGCTGGCCCTGATTTCCCGAATTTCAGCAAGCAGGTTTTCAAAATACTTCTTGCTGAAGAATGATCCATTTTTCAGGCGCTCTTTATCGAGCACATATCCACGTATGGCAAAGTCTCGTAAAATACCCGTTGCCCATTGCCTGAACTGGGTTGCCCTTAATGAGTTAACGCGATAGCCAACCGAAATTATGGCGTCGAGGTTATAGAAATTCGTCAGGTATTGTTTTCCATCCGTGGCAGTATTCCGGAATTTCCGGATAACTGAATCTGAATCAAGCTCGTGGCTGTCGAAAATATTATTAAGATGTTCACTTATGGTTCTGACATCCACACCAAAAAGCTCAGCAATAAGTTTCTGTGTCAGCCAGACTGTTTCATCCTCAATACGAACCTCAATGGCATTCTCACCAGCTTGTGATGTGAATATGAGGAATTCTGCCGTACTGTTGCGTATCTGAATTTTCTTGCTGTTACTCATCGTTCAATCCCCCTTGTATGAAAGCAACTCAGCGACCATATTGTTGATGCCAACAAAATGGTCTCACTTCACCCCTAATTCCTCAAGATATTTCTTCATCTTTGCCCTAACCTCAACCAGCTCGCCTTCCAGTTGCTCAATCTCCTTCTGGACGGCAGCCACGTCTATCTCCTCTTCTTCTTCAAAGGTATCAACATAGCGCGGGATATTGAGATTAAAATCGTTCTCCTTTATCTCATCAAACGTTGCAACATGCGCATATTTATCAACATCTTTCCGAGTCTTGTAGGTGGCGACAATCTTTTCGATATGCACTTCCAGAAGAAGATTCCGGGTCTTGGCTGACTGGTAATCCCGGCTGGCATCTATAAAAAGCACATCCCGGTGATCTTCGTTCACTCCGCCTTTCTCGCGTGAACGGTCAAAGATCAGGATCGCCACGGGTATTGACGTGGTAGGGAACAGATTGGCAGGTAGCCCAACTACCGCATCAAGCAGATTGTCTTCGATGAGTTTCTGGCGAATGCGTCCCTCTGCTCCTCCCCGAAACAGCACTCCATGAGGCACAACCACTGCCACCCGGCCTTCTTTTTCAAGAGCCACTTCTATCATATGGCTGATAAAGGCATAATCACCCTTGCTCTTGGGTGGAACGCCGCGCCAGAATCGGTTAAAACGGTCATGTTCTGCTTCTTCTGCACCCCACTTGTCGAGAGAAAAAGGAGGATTCGCAACGACGATATTGAACTTCATAAGGCGGTCTTTTTCGACCAATGCCGGATTTGTCAGGGCATTGCACCATTCAATACGGGCGCTGTCCATGCCGTGCAGGAACATATTCATTCGGGCCAGTGCCCAGGTGCTGCCATTCACTTCCATCCCGAATAGCGCAAAATCACGGCTACCCACTTGTTTGGCTGCCTCAATCAAAAGACCACCTGATCCGTTTGAGGGGTCACAGATGCGATCGCCCGGCTTAGGCTGAACAAGCTTTGCAAGCAGTTCAGAGACCTTATGCGGAGTGTAAAATTCGCCAGCCTTTTTGCCGGCGTCAGATGCGAAGCGCTCTATAAGATAAATATACGTATTGCCGATCACATCCTCTGAAACCCTGCTTGGCCGCAAGTCGAGCTGCGGCTTATTAAAATCCTCCAGGATATGTTTGAGAAGCCGATTTCTGTCTTTGGTCTTGCCGAGATTGGCTTCGCTATTGAAATCTATGTTCCTGAACACTCCTTCAAGCTTGGCCTTGTTGGCTTCTTCAATTGCATCCAGAACAATATTGATGAGTTCCCCGACATTCGCACTTGTTCTGCGTTCGTAGAGGCTATAAAAATCTGCATGAAACTGCTCTTTTTGGCCTGTGTCTTTGTCCTCATAATTTACATATGGCAACGTGAAACGTTCACGGTCGAGCTTGCGCCGGATTCTCTCGTCGTTATTACCATATTCCTTTTTATATTCCTCATAATGGTCCTGCCATACGTCGGAGATGTATTTCAGGAACAGCATCACAAGAATGTAGTCCTTATACTGAGCGGGATCCACCGGCCCCCTGAAAGTGTCACACGCTGCCCACGCGATATTATTAATTTCGTCCTGCGATACTTTTGAGGTCATATTCTCTTCTCCTTTTTTGCCTTGCTTGCACTTAAACATGCTGCATTTATTAGAAGGGCCCGCTTTTCCTGCAAGGCAGAACACAGTTGTTTTTCCTTCTCCATGAGCCTGCTGAGTTCGACAATCTTCCCTTGGGTTTCAATATCCGGGATATCGACCATTAACTCCACAAAAGCAGACAGCGATATAAGCGGCATATGCGTCCCTTGTCTGGCGATATTATGAAGATATTCCTGCGCCGGGGCCTGATTGATATACCAGGCAAGATATTCGGATAATACACTGTCCTTCCTGGGTCTTACAACAAAGAAATGGCTTACTGCAACAGTTGCCTCAAGATCATCAACGATTGCCGCAGCCCAGTTTCGCTGTCCGCGGGAAAGAAAGAGTATATCACCCATGCGAAGCAGATACTGCTCTTTCGGCTTTTCAATTCTCACCCGGGCCAGGCTCTCTTTGACGAGAGTATGATCCTCATCAAAGTCTCGAATCTGGATCACCCGATTAGTGCCATCCTCAGCAGGTTCGATCTTTTTTCGAAACTGGTATCCGAGCTGAATATCTGCGATTTCTGCAATCTTCTTTTTCATAAGTTACCTGTATTTGTTGCGTCTCTCAGCCTGAGTGGACACCTGAAGGCTCTGTGTTTGCGGCACAGGGCCTTTTTCATTGGTGATAAACTTTTAGAGAATGATTTTCCATACTCATATTAAAGTATAAACATCCAACCTGCATTTGTCAATATGTTTTATTGAGATATTATCCATACTCATAACAATTTATTGATTTTAGCTGGCTTTGCGTCAGAACGGCAGGCGTTTACGAGATAACTCATTGCTTTATCTGGGTTCAGGTCTACTCATTTGTCAAAATGAGGAACAAAATTGAGATGGAACAAAAGGCTGATTTTATAGCGCGTCCCGATGAACGAACATGTTCAAATTCCTATGGAATTTTAGTCGTTCCTTATAGATGCTCTTGCTATTCTGCTCTCCTGCTCTTCGGTACTCCGCGCAGGGACTGTCAGCTCTGGTTTAGTATTTTATCAAGCTTCCCCTGCACTGCTTTTTTTACTTCCTGAATCCCTTTTGTCCTGAGCATCTGCAGCATCTTTTCAGATGCCAGGCCCTTCAAAAACTTTTCTCTCGTGGATTGTTCCGGTATTGCGGCAAGCGCCCTGGTTCTGATCCCGTTTAAAAATTTAAGATACCCACCGATCTCCGGACCGTAGAGTTTTTCAAGTTCTTTCCTGATCGTCTTTGCAAATGCAGGACTCGCTCCGCTTGTCGAGATCGCCAGCGTAAGTGGTCCCCTCTGGATTACAGAAGGAGCGATAAAGTTGCACAAAGGGGGGACATCAACGACATTGACCAGGCCTCCGGCATCTCTTGATATCCGGCTGTTGATCTCGGATGAATCGGTTGCGGCAATCACGACAAAGGCCCTGCTGATATCTCTTTTTTGATAGAGCCGGGGGATATGCTGCAGGCGCTTCTGTTCTCTCAGCCGAACCAGCTGTTCGGATATGTCAGGACTGACAACCGTGACGAAGGCGCCAGCCTTTATCAGAGCCAGGGCCTTGCGTTCAGCAACCTTCCCGCCGCCGACGATAACAGCCTTCTTGTCCTGAACATTAAGGAAAACAGGGTAATACTTCATGGCAACAGTAAGACGGCCGATACTATTTCTTGTCAGATGTCAGGGAGACAAGCTCCTTTTTCGCATCTGCGGCTTCAGGGAGTGTTGGAAATTTATCAACGATTTTTCTTAGTGTTTCCAACGCCTTGTCCTTCAGGCCGGCCTTTTTATAGGCCATGCCGAGACTGAGCAGCACCCTTTCCGGTTTCTTATAATCAGGATAGGTTTTGAGCAGGCCCTCAAAGCGGTCAATCGCTCCCCCATAGGTGCCCTTATTCATATAGAAGGTGCCGACCATGAACTCATATTCAGCCATGGTATTCCTGCACTTCTCAATTCTCAGGTCGATCAGGTCCCGGTAAGGGTTTCGTGGGAAATTAGTCCTGAGTTTTTCAAATTCGGCCAGTGCCTTCGCAGCACCCCCATACCCCCGCTCCGGGCTCTCGATCTGGTTGAAATAGACCATGGCGATCTGATACTGCGCATAGGCAGCATGACGGTGGTCGGGATACATCTCAATGAACTTCCTGTATTCAGCAACCGCCAATTCCGTCTCTTCTTCCCTGACATAAGAGTCGGCGATTCTGAGCTGGGCCAGTGGCGCAAATTTCTTGGTCAGGTCCCTGTTTTTGATCTCGAGCAGTGCTGCCCGTGCCTCGGTATAGTCTTTGTCATCGATAAGTTTGTTGGCGCGCGTAAAAGATTTTTCTGCATCGAATTCCTCAGCAGGTTTGATTGCAGGTTTTGCTGAACAGGCGGAAACGACGCAGACGAGGGCGACCATTGCTGAGAGTATATATTTTTTCATAACAATATTAAAACGCGGACTCTCTGTTCAAGTCAAGTCTTCACTACACCTGTTGAGGCCGGCGGTACCGTCCCGTCCCCGGCTTCAATGACCCTGTTTCTGCCGTGGTGTTCGGAGGTATAAAGACTTTCATCATATCACATGACATCCGGTTAATTGCGGTCCTGGCCGGGCGCGGCCCTGCTTGCCAAAGAGTTAAACAGGGTGTTATCTTAACGCGTGAATCTATTATTATTTCAGCGGCCATCACGGTATATTAACAACGAAATAAACGCTATACACAAATCAGCCGACCTGAAGGTTGCCCTGGCGTTTCCGGACGTCTATGAGGTCGGAATGTCTCACCTGGGACTCAGGATCCTCTACAGCATAATCAATGACGTCCCCTATGCCTCGGCGGAACGCGTCTTTGCGCCCTGGGGCGATCTTGACGATGCGATGAAGGCGCAGGGAGAATTGCTTGCATCTCTGGAGTCCGGGCGGCCCCTGAAGGACTTTGATGTTGTCGGTTTCAGCCTCCAGTATGAGCTCGCCTATACAACTGTTCTGAGCATGCTTGACCGGGGCGGTATCCCGCTGAGGACCTCAGACCGGCTGGATAACCCGAAGCTGCCTCTGGTAATCGCCGGCGGGCCATCAACGCTTAATCCCTACCCAATGGCCCCTTTTATCGATGCGTTCCTGATAGGCGACGGAGAAGACGCAGTGAAGGAGATCCTGCATTGCTTCAATCAATGGAAAAAAGATGGAGGGGCTGACAGGTATTCCCTGCTGAAGGCCCTGGCAGATATTGAAGGGGTCCTGGTCCCGGTGCTTGGCAGTGGCAGGGCCGTAAAACGCAGGGTGATCGAATCTCTTGAAGAAGCGCCATACCCGGTAGCCCCGGTCCTGCCATATACGAGTATTGTCCATGACAGGGTTAATATCGAAATATCCCGGGGCTGCTCCATGGGCTGCAGATTCTGCCAGGCGGGCATGGCATATCGCCCGGTGCGCGAACGGTCGGTGAAGCGGGTCCTTGATCTGGCAGAACAGTCACTCCGGAATACAGGATATGACGACATATCGTTCACCTCGCTCAGCTCAGGTGACTATTCATGTCTTCTTGAGCTGATGCGGGAGTTTAACAGACGGCTCAGTCATAAAAAGGTCGCGATGTCCCTGCCTTCGCTCAGGGTGGGGTCAGTAAACGCCCCCATGCTCCGCGAACTCCGGGCAGTCAGGAAGACCGGGTTTACGATAGCACCTGAGGCTGGAACAGACCGGCTCAGGTCGGTTATAAACAAAGATTTCACTGCCGAGACATACACACACGCTCTCGAGACTCTGTTTAAGGCTGGTTGGTCCAGTCTCAAACTCTATTTTATGACCGGACTGCCGACTGAAACGGATGAGGACATTGCTGCGATCCCGGAGATGGCCCTACAGGCCATCAGGACCTCGAAAAAAATCACCGGCAGAAATGCGACGATCAGTGCCGGGGTCTCCTCCTTTATCCCCAAACCTCATACACCGTTTCAGTGGTTCGGACAGAATGATATAACCATATTGAAGGAAAAAAACGATTTTCTCAGGCGTTCATTCCTGAAAAAAGGGATCAAGTTCAAGGGGCATAATGAAGAGATGTCGCTGCTTGAAGCGGTCTTTGCCCGGGGCGATGAATCCCTCGCCCTGTTGATAGAAAAGGCTTGGTCCCTTGGCTGCAGGCTCGATGCGTGGACAGAGTGTTTTGATTTCGGGAAATGGAGGGAGGCTGCTGAGTTGTCGGGCGTCGATGCGTTCAGTTTTGCCGCCAGGGAATACCGGATCGAAGATCCCCTCCCCTGGGATACCATCAGCACCGGAGTCACGAAAGAGTTCCTCTGGAAGGAATACCAGCATGCGCTTTCAGGCACGTTTACCCGGGACTGCAGGAAGCAGTGTCATAACTGCGGGTTGTCGTGCAGCCAGAAAATCGCGGAGGCAGCGTCTCAGCCATCGCCCCAGACTCAGCCCATCACGGTCTCCCAGCAGAAAAGCACTATACCTGATCAGACAATCCGCTACCGTCTCAGGGTTACAAAGACGGACAAGGCCCGTTTCCTTTCGCATCTTGAGCTGACGGCATCGATTATTCGCGCCTTAAAGCGGGCTGATTTCCCGCTGAAGTATTCGAGCGGTTTTCATCCGGCGCCGAAGCTCTCCTTCGGTCCCGCGCTTGGCGTCGGCATTGCCGGGCTGAACGAATACCTTGACCTGGAGCTCGAACTGCCCTTTCATACGAATTCAGGCCCTTTTTCATTCCCCGATGCGAGTGCTGATGCGGGTACTGATGCGGGTAATGATTCGGGGATGCTCGGTTTGTTGAATCCTCATCTGCCTGCCGGGATCCGGGTGAAACAGATGGTGCGGCTCTCAGGCAGGGAAAAATCACTCAATAGTTTTATAATAAGATATGTGTATGAACTGCGGGGAGCAGCTCTCTCTGCAGAAAATTTCTACAGCAGGGACGAAATAATCGTCGAACGGAAAAAAGGAACGGTCAATATAAAAAACATGATTGAAACAGTAGAGCAGATTGACCCCGGGACCTTCAGGATAACGGTCAGGGATTGCGGGGACGACAAAGTACGGCTTGACGAGATAACCAGAGAGATATTCGGGTGCCCGGCTGTTGATCTCGATATCACCAGGATTGCCATGTACGGCCTCAGGTACGGACTGGACAGCTCAGCTGGTCCGGCCTCACCGGGTTTTGTACCTGGACCCGATCTCAAGTCAGGCAAGTGGGTTGAGCCTTTGGGGCCCGGAGCGCTATGAGCAGCGAAATACTGATAAATGTTACCCGGGAAGAGACCCGTGTCGGCCTGCTCGAAGGTGGCCAGGTAGTGGAGTTCTATGTAGAGCGCAAGCGTGATGCAAGTCTCGTCGGAAATATATTCAAGGGTAAAGTGGTAAAGATCCTCCCCGGCATGCAGTCTGCCTTTGTCGATATCGGCCTGGAAAAAGCGGCCTTTCTCTATGTTGCCGACATCAAGGCGGATACTGATGAATATGCACCGTTGTTTGAGGATGAGGAAAAAGAAAGCTCTATTGAACTTGTATCGCGCCGGGTCCGGTGTGAGGCGACTATTGAGGACCTTATCCAGGAAGGCCAGGAACTTCTTGTCCAGGTCTCGAAGGACCCGATCGGAAGCAAAGGGGCCCGTGCCACCTCTTATATAACACTCCCGGGGAGATACCTCGTCCTTATGCCGGACGTTGAGCATGTTGGCATATCGCGGAGGATCTCGGACGAAGAGGAGCGGGCCCGGCTCAGGCAGATTGTCTGTGCGATCAAGCCGGCAGGCTATGGCCTGATTATCCGGACAGCGAGTGAGGACTCTACGGAGGAGGACGTCAGAAAAGATCTGGAATTTCTTCTTCTGCTCTGGAAAAACATCCAGGAAAGACGTGAAAAGGTGCCTGCCCGCGGACTGCTCTATAATGACCTCGATCTCGTCTTTCGAAGTGTCCGCGACCTCATGAGCCATGACGTGGAACGGCTGACCATAGATTCTGCAGAGGAATATGAAAGGATCATCGCGTTCGTCAAGACCTACTTCCCGAAGCTCCTCGCCAAGATAGAACTGTATGAGGAGGCCGAGCCGATATTTGATGCCTTCGGCATTGAGCTTGACATATCGAGGGCGGTCGGCAGAAAAGTCTGGCTGAAGTCCGGCGGATATATTGTTGTCGATCATACCGAGGCTATGACGGTTATTGATGTCAATACCGGAAAGTTTGTCGGCAAGGAGGGACTCGAAGATACGATTCTCAAGACGAATCTTGAGGCAGTCAAGGAGATCGCCTACCAGATACGGCTGAGAAACCTCGGCGGGATCATTATCATCGACTTTATCGATATGGACAAGCCCGAGAGCCGGGACAAGCTCTTTAACGCCTTTGTCGAAGCAAAGAAAAAAGACCGCGCAAAGAACACGATCTTCCATATCTCTGAACTCGGCCTGATCCAGATGACGCGCAAGAGGGTGAGGGAAAGCCTCGGCCGGACTCTCAGCACTACCTGTCCGTACTGTGAGGGGAAGGGGTTTGTGAAATCTCCCGAGACCCTCTGTTACGAAATACTCCGGACGATCAAAAAGCTTGCTAGACACGGCAGCGAAAAGATCATCATTACCGCCCATCCGCTGGTTGCCGAGATGCTCTCCGACGAAGAGATGCTCGGAATTGAGGACGTCGAAAGCCAGTACGGTGTGAAGGTGATCGTGCGTGCTGACAACAAGATGCATCAGGAAAACTACGAGGTAAGTTCCTTGTGACTCCTGATGGCGACCCTGCATGCGAACAGAAACCTGATCCGAAACTTGAGCAGAAATTCGCTGACCTTCTTTCTCTCCTGAAGGATATCCGGACGGCTGTCCTTGCCTTTTCCGGCGGAGTGGACAGTACCTTTCTGCTGAAGGCCATGGACCTGGCGGGAATGCAGCTCTTAGCCGTTATTGCCGTCTCCCCCACCATGCCGGAGACAGATTATCTGACAGCCCTTTCTTTTGTTGAAGCTGCGGGAATCAAATATCTGGTTATCAGAACAGACGAGCTGGCCAATGAAAAATTCGTCCGCAATGCCCCTGACAGGTGCTTCCACTGCAAAAATGAACTCTTTGGCAAATTGAAGGAGATCGCTGAAAAGCAGCGGCTGCACCATCTGTTCGACGGGACAAATGCAGACGACCTGCTCGACTATCGTCCGGGGAGAAAGGCTGCCGGCCTGCATGGGGTCAGAAGCCCGCTGGCGGAGTGCGGCCTTACAAAGCATGACATCAGGACTCTGTCGCACAGTCTCGGACTGAGTACCTGGGACCAGCCGGCATCTCCCTGCCTGTCATCGCGGTTTCCGTATGGCCTCAGGATTACTGCGGACGCGTTGAGGCGTGTTGAGGCTGCTGAGCAATTCCTTAGGTCCCTCGGTCTTCAGCTGGTCAGGGTGCGCGACCACGGCGATACCGCCCGGATTGAAGTGCTGGGCGACGACATGCGACTTTTGATAGAGCCGGCTACCCGTCTGCTCGTGACAGAGCGGTTCAGGATGTTTGGCTATTCGTTCGTCTCACTTGATCTTGACGGATATAAGACGGGAAGCATGAACCGCGTCCTTGAGCAGCAGCAGCACTGACAGATTCCTTACGATGCCTTCCCCGCAATCAGAACAATGAAATCAGCATATAGCAGCGATATAAATAAGTGCGTGCGGTGCGGCAGCTGCAAGGCGCGCTGCCAAACCTATGCCGAAGACCCTGTAGAGATGAGGGGCGCACGGGGGAGACTCACCCTGCTTCAAGGGCTCTTTGAAGGACGCACCTCACCCTCAAGGCTTCTGAACGAGCATATCAACAGCTGCATACTCTGTGGTGCGTGCAACCGGAGTTGCCCTCTCGGGATCGACCTGATGGAGGCCCTCTACCACGGAAGATCTGTCCTGAAAAAAAACAACCGGAGGGGCGCTGTCGTGAGGGCCCTGACGAAGATGTCGATTGCCTGGCCTGACATGGCTTATAAAGTTGCTCGTATGTCTCAGCGTTCCGTGCTTCCTGCCCTTGCCCGTATGGGAGTCATCCCGGTAATCCCCGAGCTTCCCGAGGCGCCACTGAGAAATGCTGACCAGGTTTTTAAGACGCAGAGAAAAAAAAGGGGGCGGGTGGCGGTCTTTACCGGATGCAGTATTAACTATATGTTCCCGCATTTCGGCGAGTCCCTGATCCATGTGCTTCACCGGCTTGATTACGAAGTGATACTGCCGCAGGGTGAGACCTGCTGCGGAAGCCCGCTCAGAGGCCTCGGGCTTGAGGATGAAGCGGTTGAGCAGGCGAAGAAGAACTACGGGGTCTTCAGCCGGCTTAAGGTTGACGCAATCCTTAGTCTCTGTCCGACCTGCACCATGACGCTGAAATACGAATATCCCAAGATGATAGGAAAAGGGCTCGACCGGGCGATGGATATATCGACCTTCTTCATCGACAAGCTCGACCATACTGATATGATACAGAAAAAGGCGATCTTCCATGATCCCTGCCATCTCAGCTTCGGCCTCGGTGTCAGCAAAGAACCAAGAGAGATTATAAAGCGGGCCGGGGTTGAACTCGTCGGGCCTGAACAGTCGGGCTGCTGCGGGTTCGGCGGTCTCTTCTGCATGTCGAATAAGCAGCTCTCCGGTGATCTCCTTCAGAGCCGGACAGAGACCATCTCCGCTTCAGGGGCTGATACGGTCATTACCTCCTGCCCCGGGTGTATTCTTCAGCTGAGCAGAAGCATAACCGATAGACCGGTAATTCACCTTATCGAGCTGATCGAGGACGCCTTTTATTTCAGAGGCGAAGAACAGAAACTGCTGTTTTAAGGCAGGAAAGCCGACCTGCTTATTCCGCTCATATCGGCCATCTGTTCCGGCGATAGTACTATGCACTAAAAGGGGCGAGATATTGACCTCGCCCCTCTGACTTCTGAGTTGCTTTTTCCCTTTGCTCACTTCACCATCTTGAAATCCGGCAATGGCCAGATTTGGGTCTGTACTGTTCAATTATTAGCCATGTACTCCAGTGTAATAGTCACTGTTCGGTTGAACGACCGGGCTTCCGGAGACAGGTTGTCATACAACGGGGCGCTGGGACCCACGCCACGGTGGCGGATGTTTTCTCCCGGGCTTTCCCCGTAGGCCGCGGTCAACAGCTTGTAGACCGCCAGCGCCCTGCGCTCGGACAGCTTGATGTTGTATCCCTCCTTGCCGATATTGTCGGTATAGCCCACGATATCAACCGCGGCATGGGGCAGTTCACGGATACGCGCCACGATCCTGCTGACAATCTCCTGATTGCCTGCTTCGATCGTATCTTTATCAAAATCGAACAGGATCAGGGCATATTTCTCCTGGACTCGCAGGTCCTGCTTCTGCGCTAAACGCTGGCTCGTCTGGATAAAGTTGACCTTGATCGGCGCAGGAGAAAGCGTAATAATCTGCCCCTTGATGTCTTGCAGTTCCATCTTCACCGCGATATCGCCGCCAGTGGCCAGCGCTTCAAGTTTTCCGGTATTCATGGGCATGTCAGTCTCAGCCGCGGGTGAACCTTTCCCTTCAAGTCTTATCAGGTTGCCGACGGCATTAGATCCTGTTATCTTCCAGCTTGCGATGCCGTACGGCGATACTACCTCCGGATGCAGCTTCAGCAAGGGCGTGTCAAGCCGCGACGTCAGATAAACGCTACGGATCGGGGAAAGGACTTCAAGGTCATTTGAATGGATTTCGACACGCCTGTTTTCCGCTTGCCCCTCTTTGAGGTTGCGGGTACTCGGCTTGACCGGTAGGTTACGCGCTTCCATAGGCATACGCTCGGGAGCTATGTTCCAGACCGTCTGCAGATAATCCCTGACTGCCAGCGCACGCTTGGCAGAGAGTTTTTTCTTGTTTTTTTCCAGACCTGTGTCAGAATTGCATCCGACTATCGTTATAGTGGCTTCCGGACGGGCAGCCAGCCGCTTGCCGACGATGTTCAGCACCTGATAGTACTTCTCCAGAGTGTCGCGAAAGCGCTGTTCGTCAAATACCACAGTCTCCGCAATCCCGGCAAGACGAATGTACTGTGCAGGGATCTCGCTGGATCCCTCCGGGAAATAGACATGTCCGAGCATCGGCGAGGCGTCTATGGTCTTTATCTCCTCGATGGTCAGGCTGGCCGGGGCCACCGTAAGGCTCCCCGTGGTCCTGACGCGGTTGACCTTGACAGGCAGGGCGGTCAAAACAATGGTCTGTCCCTTGAGGTCCTGGACCTCCATGGTGACCCTCATATCGCCGCCGGCAATTAGCCCACCAAGGTCGTCGGTTTTGATGGGGATTTTTATCTCCGCAGCTGGAGACCCCTCGCCGGCCTGAACAGCAATGGTGCCGCCAGTGTTGACAACGGCTGCTTTCCAATGTGCAATGCCATACACCGTATCCACCATCGGGCGTAGCGTCAATTCGGGAGTGTTAAGCCGCCGAACCACGGCAGCACTGGTCCCGCGAGGTACGGATGTTGCGGAGGCATCAAAATTTTCTACTTCATCAATAGTGAGGCTGACCGGGGCCACCGTAAGGCTCCCCGTAGTCGGGAACAGGTAGCTCACGACATAGTAGTACTGCATTTTCGAAGCAACGCTCTGGAAAATCGGGACCAGGTTTGTCTCCGATGTGGCCTTCCATATCTGCCCATGGTTCCGTTCGGCAAACTCCGTAAGAAGCTTGTCCTTAGCCGTGTCCGGCATATAGTCGACGGCATAGGCATTGAAACCAGCCGTTGCTTCCACAGCCTTTAACACGTCGTCCTTCGAGTAGGAGCTGTTCAGATCTTCCCCGTCAGAAAAGACGACCATAAACCTGGGCTCATCCGGGGGCATCGTACGTATACGTTCGAGGCCGACCAGCATTGCATCGTACAGCATGGTCCTGATGGTGATGCCATCACCATAGGCTTCAGCTACAAACTTCTGCAACTCAACCAGCTGGTTCGACGTGAAGGTCTGCACGCGGAGGTCGCGGCCTCTCAGGCTTGTCGTTCCTTTGTCGCCGAAAACCACAATCTGAACCTTGTCAATTGGCCTGATGGTCTTTAGCAGTTCGTTCACCCCGGCTTTAAGTGGTTCGACGGCATTGCGCTGACGCATAGAAGAGGAGTTATCCAGTACCAAAACGATGTTGCGGGGTACCTCCTGGCTCTCCTCAAGCAGCTTCACCGAAGTTATTTTCCCCTGTCTCTCCCCCATCGTCACAGCAAAGTCGCTGATGGTTAGTCCCAGCATCGGGTTCCTGGCAGTGTCGCTGACAGAGAGCAGCACCCTGCCGTCATTGATCACTCGTTCCACTGTCACGATGCCCCCCGGCGCGATTGTCACAATCTGCACTTCCGGTTCACCTGCTGCGAATGCCTGGCCGACAAACAGTAATCCCGCCAAAAGAATGAAAATCAATTTGTTACTCATAGTCTCCTCCTTAAATCTGATGGTGATATCGGTCCACAATCTCTCATTAACCGAATACGAACCCCATGCTGTAGTAACCCGCGTCAAGAACCAATACAGGTCCAATCGATAGATATACATGTTAATGTTTTTTTGATGCGCCTATCACATCAAAAGGGAACAGCTTTGGTGGTTGATAGTATTTATGAAGAGCAGAATGTGTGCCAGGGCTGTTGCCGTCTGGCCATGAGCTTCTACCACGTTGAAAACATGGAAATTTCAGCAAAGACTACGGCAGGGGAAATGATACGGTAAAAGATTGCGCCTTCTGATATATCAGGAATCTCCTGATATATCAGGTATAGTTTCTTCTGTCATGCAATGTACGCCTTAGGCGTATGGCAGAACACAAGGGTCGTCTAATTCTTAAAACTTTGGACCGGCGCCGGGATTCTGCCGCCGAGAGAGATGAACCCATCGGAGCCGCCGTCATTAGGGGCATTCATGATGGTGGCTTCGCCCAGCAGACCCCCGAAGGATGCCCTCTCGCCCGCCTTTTTCCCGGGCACGGGAATGAGCCGGGCCGCAGTTGCCTTGCTGTTGATTACACCGATGGCCATTTCATCGGCGATGATGCCGGCGATGGTCGCGGTACTTGTGTCTCCCGGCAGGGCGACCATGTCGAGTCCCACGGAACAGACGCTTGTCATCGCCTCAAGCTTTTCGAGACTGAGATGTCCTTTCCTTACCGCCTCCGCAATGTTCAGGTCCTCGCTCACCGGGATGAAGGCCCCGCTCAGTCCACCCACGTGCGAGCTGGCGAAGATGCCGCCTTTTTTCACCGCATCGTTCAGCATTGCCAGGACCGCCGTGGAGCCGGGATTGCCGATGCTCTTGAGGCCGAGACTCTGGAATATCTCGCCGACGCTGTCGCCCACGTTCGGCGTGGGGGCGAGTGAAAGATCTGCTACACCGAAAGGGATGTCGAGTTTTTTTGCCACCTGTCTGCCGATGAGTTCACCTATGCGGGTCACCTTGAAAGCCGTGCGCTTGATGATCTCCGAGAGCTGTCCCAGGTCAAGGCCGGGATTTGCGGCACGGGCGCGGTCAATCGCCTTTTTCACCACTCCCGGCCCGCTTACGCCTACATTGATCACGGCGTCCGGTTCACCCACGCCGAGATAGGCGCCGGCCATAAACGGCACATCCTGCGGTATGTTGGCGAAGACGACGAGCTTCGCGCAGCCGAGGCCGTCCCTGTCTGCGGTGAGCTCTGCTGCACGCTTGATCGTCCCGCCCATGAGCGACACTGCATCCATGTTGATGCCGGCGCGCGTTGTAGCCACGTTGATCGATGAGCAGACGCGGCCGGTTTTTGCGAGCGCCTCGGGGAGCGCCTCGATAAGCGCGCGATCGCCTCTGGTGAAGCCCTTTTCGACAAGGGCTCCGAAGCCGCCGATAAAGTCGATCCTGAGCCCGCAGGCGATATCATCGAGCGCGGCGGCTATCGCGAACATCTCTTCGGGCGATGCGGCGCAGGCGGCAACAGCGATGGGGCTGACGGCGATCCTCTTGTTCACAACCGGAATACCGTACCTGAGCCCTACCTCGTCACAGACATCCACAAAATTTGCTGCGAGACGGCTGATCTTGGCGCGGACATGGTCGATGAAACGGCCGGCGTCATCACTGGCGCAGTCGAAGAGGCTGACGCCGAGCGTCACGGTGCGGACATCCAGATTTTCGTTCCTGAGCATGTCAAGGGTTGCGATGATTTCACGTTCTGTCAGCATGGTTACACCCGGTTGAGTTCTTCAAAGATTTCCCTGTGCTGGAGACTGATGTCCAGCCCCAGCTCCTCCGCCCTGCCACACAGTGCGGCCCTGAACGCAGAGAGATTCACTGCCGAAGGGATGTCGGCTTCGAACATCATAACGTAGTCGTGGTGACTCTCTTCTCCCCTGGAGACCGCCTTGAGGCTTGTGATGTTCGCTCCATAGCTGGCCAGGACCTCCGTTACCCCGGCCATGAGCCCCGGCCTGTCCACCCCTACGGTGGTGATCACAAAAGGCTCGCCTGTCTGCCCGCCGGCTGCCGGCTCTTCCTCCACCAGCCTCATGTGCACGGACAGACCGAGAGGGCCGATCCGGGCGCTCAGCGCCGAGAGCACCTTATCTTCATCACCTTCGTCGGCCATTGAAGCGATGAAGATGCCGACGAACTCTGTCTGGAGAATCGTCTGGCTCACATCTTCCAGGTTACAGCCCTGATCGAAGAGTGTTTTCGAAACCGCCGCAATTATTCCCGTTCTGTCCGGTCCCAGGACAAAGACTACAATCTTTTTCACTTTTTGCCTCCTGTGTATTATCCTCCGTTGTGTCAGTCCGGCCCCGTTGTTCTTTCGATGATCTGCATGCAGACCTCTTCCTGCGAAAGTCCTGCACAGGCAATGATGATATCGGCGTACTTTCTGTAAAGGACAAGACGCTCCTCAAACAGGGTCTCCAAGCTCTGCTCCGGCCGTTTTGCTATCCCCCGGCTATGAATATTATGAATTCTCGACGTCAGGGCATACAAATCCACATCGAGAAAGACGACAGTCCCGTTCAACCGCAGGTGGTCCATCGCTGCGGCGCTGTATACCGCGCTCCCCCCGGTAGCGATGACATGATGCCGGCCGCGCAGGGTGAGTATTGCTTCCTCCTCGATTCTCCGCAAGGCCAGGGGGCCTTCCGTGTCGACGATCTCCTGCAGGAATCGGCCCGTTGACAACTGGATAAGAATATCCGTATCAATGAAATCGCGTGAGATCATTTTGGCCAAAATAATGCCAACGGTGCTCTTTCCTGCACCCGGCATGCCGATCAATACAATATTTGAGTTGTTGTCCATCACAGAGTAAGGTTTTACAATAATACCAGTATTGTGCAGCTACTGCAAAAAAGGGAAGGCCCAAGACAGGCAACATTTCTAAAATGTTTCACATTTCTTCTCCTTTCTTCTGGAATAGTTGGTCACAGCGGCATGTTATGCGAAGGAATAAGTGACTGCATTGCGTTTATGCACAGGTTGATCTGTTCTCTATAGTAAAGCCATGATCGGACGCCCTTGTTACCGTGAAAGATATTGTTTCTGAAACGATAGATTACTATGAGCAACATAAATGTTGACTCATATCTACTTAAATCAGCTAGATTTTTGTCTAAAATGTCTTTCAGCTCTTTTGATTTTTGATCGTGCATCAAATTTCTGTAACGCTGCTTGTCCTGATACCGACTGTGAAAGTGTGCCGCAGACGCCTGCAGCCCTTCAAATTGAAAATCACGGTTTTCAGATATTTGCTTTGCAAATTCTGATAGCTTATTGATCTTGGCGAATCCTTCAAAACATTTAGATTCGAAGAGAGACCACGCGATAAGGAATCTTGTCGCTGTCTTATCATTCAGCAAAAGTTTTACCTGAATCTCATCTTGTTGAAGATAGTTGGAAAACCATTGGTCAAAGGTCATGTCTCGCAGTTTCTCCTTACGTGGACAACTCTTTCATCAACGGCCCCGCGCTGAACCGGGGGTCGCAGGACCACCTGCTCTTGCGATATCAGAACGGCTCAACCTGGATACGTTTTCCCTCAAGGCGCACTTCGGAGGTCCCAATCTCGTTGTCCTGCAAGTCGCGGGTGCTGACTTTGGCCGTGCCCGCAAATACGTCGTCGGCAGAACCATGGATAATGTGCATCCGGGTCTTGGTGCTTCCGATCCATTTTCTGTCCTGATCGAATCGAAATGCGATATATGTGGCATCAAACTCCCTGTCGCCGACTTGCTTCCAGACGCCATGCGCACCACTAAGTACCGGATGCGTATCCCCGCTTCGAAAGAAAGTGCTCTTCATGCGTAAATCACCAGAGACCCGCCCGCGACATACGCCCTGCCTGATAGCAGGCGGGCAGTACCTGAGATGGTTTGCGAGCCGTATGATGACTGATGGCCCGGTTATGAAGAGCCCTATACTCACGTGAATTGAAAAAAGAGATTACGGGGCCAACGGGGGCGCTTTGCGTCAAAATCACCTGTTGTTGGTTCTTTTCGGTGTCTAAAACACCTACTGTTGGTCAATTGCGGGCACGAATGGACACAAAATCACTGATGCCTACCTCCCGACCTTAAGACACCCCGTCGACATCAAGTTTTGACCATAAAATCGACCGATTGCATTGATAAGTTCCCCTTTCTCATGCTATCTTACTTCCATGCTTAAAAAGCAAATTCTTATCAGTTATCAGTCAGTTATCAGTTCCTATCAAATGGGGGCCGATTGTGCTGCGCCCGCTAGGGGCGTAGTATCTTCACCGGAAGATTGTATGTGCGCATGACTGTGCGCTCCCACTATTTTCGCTCCTTCGGCGCAAGCCGGTGCGCTTTTCTCGAAAGGTGGTGGGTATGGACAGGTTCAGGCACTATGGGATCGTGGTGAATCACCTCATGCTTGCCATCGTCTTCAGCGTCTTCGCCGTGGTTGGCATGCCGTCTGTGGCGCAGGCCACGTTCCCGGGTCAGAACGGCAGGATCTTCTGGGTGGCCGGGACGTTCTCGACGTCCTCGACCATAATGTCGGCATGTCCGGACGGCACGCATGTCAAGGTCGTCGTGCCCCTCGCGTCGTACCCGTCCCCGTCGCCTGACGGCACGCGGATCGCCTACCTCAAGCTGCAGCTCATCAACAACCAAATAGCCGTCGATGGAGTCTGGATCGCGAACGCCGACGGCTCCAACCCGGTGCTGATCACGAACTCGGAGTCCTTGCCGACCTGGTCGCCGGACGGCACGAAGCTCACGTTCCAGTATCCCGTCTTCTACCCCACGCTCCCGTTCCCGACTACCCCGTGGCAGCCGGTCGTGGCGGACGTGGCCACGAAGGTCATCACCCCGTTGCTGAGCGACCCGAGCATCGTGGGCACGTCGCCGGTGGGGGTGGGCGCCAACGTCTGGACCCCGGACGGCACCCAGATCTTCTTCCCGGGGAGCAAGAACGGCAGCCACGGGGCCGACGTCTACCGCGTGGCGGCCGGCGGCGGAATCCCGACACGGGTGCTGGGCACCGACGACGAACTGCCGTACACGCAGTGGTTCGACATCTCCCCCGACGGCATCTCGATACTCGAGCAGCACCAGGGGACCGACATTTCCGACATGTTGGATGAGACCTGGCGCTACCCGCTCGACGGCGGAAGCGGCACGAAGGTGTTGGAGAACAATCCCAATGAGGGAACCGGTGACGAGATGGCGAGCTACTCGCCCGACGGTACGAAGATCGTCTTCAACCGCGTGCTTAGCGAGCAGATCATGACCGCCGACCCCGATGGGTCGAACGTCGCCTTGCTCGGCGGAGTCGGCTCCGGCATTGGCGGCTCCTTCGCCCACTGGTCAACCAACGTCGACGGCTGCAGCGATCCCGGCGATCCGGGCGCCGCCACGATGAAGATCAACGAGGTGGGACTCGGCGCGGCGCGCTTCATCGAACTGCTCGACCCGGCCGACGAGACGTTCCCGACTGCCCAGCAACCGTACAGGGTCGTGGTGTACGACGGCGCAGGCACCCGGCAGAACTTTCAAACGATCAGCTCCGCGTTGCTCCAGGGCCGCGACAACACCAAGCCCCTGTTGCTGTCGACGGCGGCCGCCGACCTCGCGTACGGCGTCACCGGTGACGTGGTGCTGTCGCTGGCGCTGCCGAACCCAGGTCAGGCCTGCTTCACCAAGGGCTTTGATGAGGCCAAGGTCGACTGTGTGTCCTGGGGCTGCGTCACGGCTGCAGTCTCTACGTCTTCGACACGGATTCCGGCGCCCGATGCCGGAATCTCTGCGCAGCGCCAGGGCGTCGGGTCGACGACCTTCCACCTGGCAACACCGACGCCGAAGGCCACCAACGTCGCTGGCACCGCTGTCCCGGCGTGCGGCCCGGGTGCGCTCCCGACCGTGACGGGGATTGTTCCGGCCAGCGGTACCATCTTGGGCGGGACGGCGGTCTCCATCACGGGCACCAACTTCACCGGTGCGACCGGTGTCACCATCGGCGGCACCACAGCGACTCCCTTTACGGTGGTCAACTCGACCACGATCACGACGACCACGCCTGCCCACGGGGCGGGCGGGGCGAGCGTGCTGGTTACGACCCCAGGGGGCACCAACCCAGCGAACACCCTCTTCGCCTATAGCCTGCCGGTACGTATCGCCGAAACACTCGTTGGTTATTCCAGCATCCAGGCGGCCGACGCGGCGGCGCTAACCGGACAAACAATCCAGGTGCAGGCCGAGACGTATTCCGAAAACCTGGTCTTTGTTAATCCGGTTTCGATCGTACTAAAGGGCGGCTATGATTCCACCTTCGCCACCAATGCCGGCACGACCACGGTTGCGGGCAGTCTGACTATTAGTAGTAACGGAGCCGTCGTCATCGACAATATCGGCATCCAATGACAGGTAGTAAGGCAAAGACTGAATAAGGGTCACCCAGCCCTTTGATCTTGAAGTCTCCCGTCATTTCCCAACTCGTCCAGCTTGCTCACGCCGGGGTAATCCGGCGCTGCTTTCTAGTTAAAAATCCTTCTTCAATCAGTTTGTTCAATATTGCCACAGCCCGTGATTGTTCGCTGTTCAGCTGCTTCAGGAGTTTCTGTTCAGTCATGCCGCCTTCAGCAAGAACAGTTTTCAGTATCTGCCCCCGGAGCTGACGGTCAGAACCCCTGAAGGGGCTTTGCCTCTGGTAATGGGCGCTCTTTTTGCCGGGGTTTCCGAATTCCTTCTTGAGCAGTGTGCCATAGTCCATCAGGGCGTTATACCAGTTGCGGGGCTTCTGACGATCAAGGGTCTGCGCTACAAGCGGCAGGATCTCACTGTCAGCAACCTGGTCCTGGTCATTAAAAAAGAAATGAATGAAGACGGACCTGATATTCGTCTCGATAAAGACAACCGGCTGATTATAGGCAAAGGCCATGACAGCAGCGGCAGTATATCTGCCTATCCCGGGAAGTCCTGCTAAAGCATCTGCAGTATCCGGGATCTTGCCGCCATGTTGACTCTTCACAAGCTTTGCAGCGTTATGAAGGGAGATTGCCCGTCGGTTATACCCGAGTCCCTGCCAGGCCCGCAGCACCTCTGAGAGAGGCGCTGCGGCCAATGTCCTGACATTTGGAAAGAGTGCGATGAACTGCCGGTATTTTTCTGTCACCCGGTCGACCTGAGTCTGCTGGAGCATTATCTCCGAAACCAGGATACGATACGGATCAGTCGTCCTGCGCCAGGGTAACTTCCGTTGTTTCAGCTGATAATGGGCATAAATGACCGACCTGAAGCGCCTGACCCGATATGGAGTCAGTCTTTTTTCAGTATCCATACTGCTGCATCCGGGCAGATTACCGCCGCTGCATTTTCTTTGCGTGCTGTATACGGACTTTTCTGCCCTTGAGCACAACATCATTGATCGCGCTGACGACCCTGTCGGCCAGGTCAGCAGGGACCTCGACAAAGCTGAAGGTGTCGTAGAGGGCTATATTGCCTATCCTTCTTGCCGGAATGCCCGCCTCCGCAGAGATCGACTTGACGATATCAACAACCTGTATCTTGTCCTTCCTGCCGATCGTCATGAAGAGCTTCACAAACCCCTTGGTCGAAACTCCTTCAGAGCTGCCAAACTCTTTTATTTCGCTGACGGCCTGATCGCCGGCAATAAGGCTGAGGGCAGCAGCAGCCACTACCGGGGCCGGGTGCTGGGCAAGGAGTGTCTCTGCCAGCCGGAGGTAATCCGTATGCTTCCCCTGCGTAATCGCCTCAGTGAAGTCGGCGACAATGCCGTCTTCCCTGGCCTTTTTTACCTCAGCCGTTGTCGGCAGGGCGCCTTTTTTGATCTTGGTCTTTGCAGACAGTTCAATGAGCCTTAACTGCCGGTACTCCCGGGGAGTCACAAAGGTGATCGCTATGCCGGATTTTCCTGCGCGACCGGTCCTCCCGATCCTGTGTACATAACTGTCAGGGTCCTGCGGGATGCTGAAGTTGATAACGTGCGAGACATCGGATATATCAAGCCCTCTTGCGGCAACGTCAGTAGCCACAAGGATATCAATGTCACCTTTTTTGAACTTGCGTATCATCTCATCGCGATGGTCCTGGGTGAAATCACCATGGATTGCCCCGGCATGATATCCCATCTTCTGCAGTTTGCTGGATACGTCATCCACTTCCCTCTTGGTATGGCAGAAGACGAGCGTCAGAGAAGGGTCTTCGACATCGAGCAGGCGGGTGAGGGCCTTTATCTTGTCCTCTTCTCTCACCTCGTAGAAGACCTGCTTGATCTTCGAGACGACGAGTTCAGACGCACTGACCTGAACGTTCTCGGGATTGTCCATGAACTTCAGGGCCAGCGTCCGGATCGGCTTCGGCATTGTCGCTGAGAAGAGCAGGACCTGTCTTTTCTTGGGTATCTCCTTTAATATCGTCTCCATGTCGTCGATAAAGCCCATGGCGAGCATTTCATCGGCCTCATCAAAGACAATGGTCTTTATCTCCTTGAGAATAAGCGTCTTCCGCTGGATATGGTCGATGACCCTGCCCGGCGTGCCGACTATGATATCAACGCCCCTCTTGAGGCTGCGTATCTGCCCCTCCATCGAAGAACCGCCATAAATCGCCACACAGGTGACTCCCTTGCCCTGGCCTATCTTATTGAGTTCCGACGCGACCTGGACAGCCAGTTCGCGTGTGGGGACAAGGACGATGGCATATGGATATTTTCCTCTTTCGGCTTTTTCAATCATGGGTATGCCAAAGGCAGCGGTCTTGCCGGTGCCGGTCTGTGCCTGCCCTATAATGTCCCTGCCCTGAAGTGCCGGGGGGATCGCGATTTTCTGGATGGGGGTCGGCTCTTCAAAACCCATATCGCTGAGAGACTTGAGTATTGCGTCGGATATTCCAAACTCATAAAACTTCTTGTACACTGGATCTGCTCCTTTGTTAGCGTGGTTTATACAATGGGGAGCTGGAATATCCTTGAATATACGCCAGCCGGCTTTTCAGCTTTTCTTCTTCCGTGAGGAACGTGCCCCGGGTTCGACCCCGAACCGCGGGTCATTCCGCAGGACGGCCTCGACTATTATCTGCAGCAACTGATTCAGAATCCTCTGATGACTCTGAAAGACAGAGATATGAAATAATACCACCTCTGGGCAGATAATTAACAGAAGCTTTTTTTATTGATATTATTTCCCTCCTGAGACATAATCAGACTAAATATCTGAAAATAGTTCTTAGCCCGTCTGCAAGGCAGAGGTTTGACATGTTGCCGGACCCCTGAGACGGTAAGTCTGAACCATGAGTCCGGACGATGAGTCCGGTATTATTTTCTTCAACACGAGGGACGGAGCATGCAAACAGAAAAGCCCCTGAACCAGAGAAAATTTGACAGATATGTTATTGATGAAATCCCTGTTCAGGGGATCGGCAGCATTGTAGAGGTCAGCAGAAAGGGCCTGAAGATACGGAAGGCCCCGGGCTTCAGCATTCCCGGTCCGGCGTTAAACTTCAAGCTCTCCACTGTCGAGATAAAAACAGCTGTCCGCTGGGAAGACAGTAATTTTATCGGGCTCCAGTTTGAGGGAGCCTTCAATGACCCCTCATTTATTATCAAAAGGATCAGGAGGCCGAAGGAGGCTGTCGTTCCTCCCCAGATGTCTATCCCGGCCAAGTCCATTCTGCAATATAAAAAAGACGAGATATTGACCGCCATGGTAAACCTGCTTATGGAGGTTGAAAGTTCCGAGCCGAACCTCACGAAGATAGGGACCTTCATCAATGAGATCTGCGTCCTGGAAGAAAAGGAGAAGAAGGTTGAAGAAGGGACTGAGGAGGGAAAGGAGGAGGCACTCCTGGAGGTCCGCGAACAGACCTTTATAGAACAGGTGATTGCCCGGGCGGTCAGCCTGCATTCTTGGGACCAGGGCAGGGTCATTGATATCAATTTTGCGATCACGACACTCGGGCTTGACAATGTCCGTGAGATACTGCGGAACTATGTTCACAAAAGGATCTTTAAGACCGAAAATGCAGTGCCGGTATTTCAGGATATCGAGGTTTTCAATATCCTGAAGTCAGCGGTTTTCAAAAATCTGTGCCGCGTATTCGGCCTGTCCGAAATCCAGCCCGAAGGCAATGCCCTTCTTTCTTTTGAGACTGTCGGGGTAGAGATTTTGATCAGGGAGAGCAGCGGCATACTCGACAGCTATTACAAGTCCCCTTCGCGGCTATATTCGGAGATTTCCCGGATGTACGAAAAGGCGTTCTTTGGCGCAGACCCGGTCCTGATAAACAAATATTATTTTGAAAAGGGGATCGGGACCTTTCAGGAACTCTATCATGGCTATGTCCTGGCGCATATGGCTCTCAATCCCCAGTATTCGCCCTCTGAAGACCTCAAGATATCATTGACCAGGAACGGACTTGTCTTTTCATATATGGCATACCTGACATTCCTTGCTGTCTGTTTTATCATGGACAAAGACAGGGAAAGCGGGTTCATCCTCGCCCAGCGGTTGAGGGGCAAGGGGATGGATGAGGCAAGGATACTGAATTTTCTCGATACTTCCATCAGTGAGGCCAGGACGATCGCAAAGGATTTTGGGGTCAAAGAGACATTCGTACGGCCCCCCCTGTCAGCCGGTTCCTTTAAGATTGAAGCCTGGGTTGGAAAAGATAGCAGATTCCGATATCTCGTTCAGTCATTCATGAATTTCGACCGCATGAACCTCGGGAGGATCGCATTAAGATGTGAGGACAGTTCTTACGCCCACTTCATACTCGGCAAGCTGATGAACGCCGATGTCCTTAAACTCAGCACAAAGACATTCTGTGTGGTGCCGTGCGGAAACGTTTCAGATGATCAATGGTATGTCAGGGACTTTACGAATTTCGACCTGCTGGTCTTCAAAAATATTAATAAACTGCCTGCGTTTCACCTCAGCACCTTTATCAAGCTCTGGAACAGCTTCGAAGGACAGATTATTGTGACGTTCAGCACCCTTGATTTTCTGGATTATACGAAGCCGGAGCTGCATGCGCTTCTCAACAGCAGCCTCGTTGATTTCCCCTCATATTTTCTCAATGATACTGTCTACAGGAAGATGGTCGAGCATTCAGTGCAGTGCCTGAAGCCATATATCGGCGAGCAGCAGGTTGACAATAACAGATACGCAAACGAAGTGTATACAATGAATCATATCAAGACGGATATCCTCCTCAACAAAGAAATCTCCTGAGAGCACGGTTCAGCGTGCCGTCTCCATGCGCTGCCAATTCGGCCCGCCGCCGGTGCCGACGTTCGGGTTGAATCCGGAGTCGTTGCTGGCGCGGTAGTTGCCCTGGCCGTCGGTCCAGTGGTAGCTGTAGTTGCTGTCGCGTTCCGATGTGCCCCAGTACGGGTCGTCCATGCGCGTGGTGCCGCGCATATACTGCGAGAAAGCGTCATTCGGGCTCGCGCCCCCGCCGGCAGTAGCACGTCGCGCGGAGTCGGCGCTGCGCTGCGCTGCGCGCTGCTGCTGCATTGATGACAGCAGGGCATCGTTGTTGGCGCTGATAGACCGCGAGAGCTGGCCGGCGGCGGCGATCGAGTCGTACCCGCGTTTCAATGCGGCATTGTACTGCGCTGTGATGTGCCGCTGCACCGACTGGATATGGCGCTCGTAGTAGTCATCGTTCCGGATCGAGGAAACAACAGTGGCCAGCAGGGGGTACACTGAAGGCAGCAGCCCGTCGGTGGCGCCCACCGCATGCGAGAGCAGGAGCATGCGGTGGAACTCGTGGCTCGTGCCTTGCGGGCCGGTGTACGGGATCGTCTGCACCGCCGTGTAGAACGTGAAAAAGTCCTCCTCGGCCTGTGCGCCTTTGAGCTTGTAGTGTACGCGCATCGACATTGCTTCGCCGCGCCAGTTGACCTTGTTGAAGGCCCGCGCCAGGCGTGCTGCGTCCACCCGCCGCTTGTCCGTGATCTGGAAGCCGGGCATCTTGCCGCGCGCGGGCAGCACGACCAGTTGCCTCATTGCCTGCTCGATACTGGCGTTGGGCGCATAGACGGCGCCATAACTGCGCTGGCCGACGGGAATCCGCTGGAACGTGCGGTCCATCCAGTACACCGCGTCCATCGGCAGCAGATCGATCCACATCTTGCCGTCGGGCGACTGCACGTGTACGTTCACACGCACAGGGTAGTTGGCACTGCCGAAATCCCAGCGAACCTGTGAACTGGCACGCCAGCCTGCCGGTATCGCAATGGTGGCCACCCGCATGCCGCCGAAATTTGGGTCAGTTACGTCATAGGTGGTGAATTTCAGGGCGCCAGTCTTCGGGGTCGCGCCACGGCCCTGGGCTGCCGCACCTGTAGCATCCGTCGCCTGACTCTTTTCCGAGCTTTTGCCCCGTTGGCCCTTGTCCTGTGTCTTGCTGCTGCACCCGGCCAGGGCCGAACTGAAGATGGCAAACACAACCACCATCAGGATCAGCTGTCTCGTGTTCGTCCGCATAATGGACAATATACTTTTACCCCGCATTAAATTCTCCCTCTTAAACCATGGTCCAGGCAAATACGAATTATTACGAACAACTGACTTATTGAACCATGGGGAATTGGCCCTGTCAAGCCGTTAATTATAATTATCAGATATGCTAAAAACAGTAAAAACTTCGATGTCTCATTAATCAATGCGTTTCAGGATACCAAAGAAGAGAAGGTACAGCTCCTGCAGGCAGCAGGGTCAGTTCTCCCTTTGCAGACTCCTGAGATACCGTGATGACAGAGTGCGAAATCATACTTCAGGGGGTCTTCAGGATCATAGCGCTTCAGTGCCTCTGTAATCTCCATCGCCATCTTCCAGTCCTGGGTCTTTCTAGAGGTAAAGGCCAGACATCTGGAAATCCTTGCAATATGTGTATCCAGGGGGATGACCAGCCGGTTCTTGGGGATATCTTTCCAGATGCCGAAGTCTATATCGCGGTCCCGTATCATCCAGCGGAGAAAGAGGTTTGCCCGCTTGCAGGCACTTCCCTGGACAGGGGAAGAAAAAAACTGCAGTAGTCCATCCGTTTTTATGTTCTTGCCATAGACAGCGGATGTATTGATGTTGCGCGCTGCCTCCATGAACCCTGAAAGTCCGTTTTCAATTGTTTTGTCCTCGACGTGATGGTGCAATTTGAAAAGGTGATACAGTGATCCATGCTGCTGAAGTATATTCCGGAGAATAAAGAAAAGGCAGATGATATCTTCATTCTCGTTGAAACGATACTTGATGCCCGCAAAAGTCTGCTGCTGCTTCGCAACACTGGTTGAGAGGATGAAATCATGGGGACTCGACCCCATTTTCAAGAATAACTGCTCCAGCACCGGTTTAAACAATCCCACCTTCCCATAGGCCAGGCAGGTCGCTATAAATCCGGTTATCTCAATATCCTGCGGGTTCTTATACCGATGGGGGAATTCTATGGGATCAAGAAGCAGGCGCCTCTGAAAATCGTAGTCGCGATAAAATCTGTCGAGGGTTTTCCTGAGGCTTTTCATCCTGTCCCCGCTGCCGGGTGTTCTTATTGCCCTGCTGCCCTGGCCTGCTCAATAAACAGTTTCATACGGAGGTGGTCCTTCCTGCCCCTGCCCGACTCCACCCCGCTGCTGACGTCCACTGCGTAAGGCCTGACGTATCTGACCGCATCTCTAACATTGTCAGGCGTCAGACCTCCGGCGAGGATTATCCTGCCGTAGCGCTTCGCTTCCAGAGCTATGTCCCAGTTAAAGACCTTCCCGGTCCCGCCGTAGGCCTCCGCGCTGTAGGTATCAAGGAGGAATGCCGATACAAGATCTTTATACTGCCCGAATGCCCCGAGACTCTCAAGAGATTTGACCCTGAAGGACTTAACCACCCTGCGGGATATAGGCTGACAGACCTCGGGGGGCTCCTCCCCGTGGAGCTGGACCACTGAAAGCCCCGCGGTGGAAGCAGTTTCCTCCATGACGCCGGGGGTTTCGTTCACAAAAACCCCGACAGTTGCTACGAACGGCGGGAGACGTCTTATGATGCGGCCCGCATCCTCTGAAGACAGATACCGGGGACTCTCCCTAAAAAAGACAAACCCGAGGGCATCTGCCCCCGCATCAACCGCCGCAACTGCGTCGTCGTAATTCGTTATGCCGCATATTTTTACTTTGACCATAAAAAAGGAACCAGAGAAAAACACCACCCTCCCCTTAATCCCCTCCCCTCAAGGGAGGGGAACTATTTGTTCCATCCTTACCCTTGCAGGGAGGCCATTTCCTGATTCATCCTCGCCCCTGGAGGGAGAGGATAGAGGAGAGGGGCGTAGCTTCTTATTTATGAACTCCTTGTCCTTTATATAACCGGGAGCTCTTTCAGCGCCGCCTTGATCTTCTCGTCGGGATATTCATAGTCCACGAGCTTGCCGGCCAGATAGTCCTGATAGGCAGTCATATCGAGATAGCCATGCCCGCTGAGGTTGAAGAATATCGTCTTCTGCTTGCCTTCCTCTTTTGCCTTCATCGCCTCGTCGATCGCGCCCTTTATCGCATGCGCGCTTTCAGGGGCCGGAATTATGCCCTCGGTGTTTGCAAACTTGATTGCAGCCTCGAATACACCTGTCTGGCCCAAGGCCACCGCCTCGATCAGTTTGTCATGATAGAGCTGGCAGACAAGCGGTGAATCCGCGTGGTACCTGAGTCCTCCGGCATGGATACCGGGCGGCATAAAATTATGACCAAGGGTATACATCATCATCAGGGGAGTAAGACCGGCAGTATCACCAAAGTCATACCTGAATTCTCCCTTGGTGAGAGTCGGGCATGATATCGGTTCGACCGCAACTACTCTTAACTCTCTGCCGTTTATCTTATCCTGGAGAAAAGGAAAGCTCACACCGCCAAGGTTGCTCCCGCCGCCGCAGCATCCAATAATAACATCAGGATAATCGCCAACCAGTTCAAACTGCTTCTTGGCCTCAAGGCCTATGATCGTCTGATGAAGGAGCACGTGGTTCAGCACTGATCCGAGCGCGTAGTTGGTATCACTGTGCGTGGCCGCATCCTCAACCGCCTCAGAGATCGCCATCCCAAGGCTCCCCTGGTTGTCGGGATCATCCTCTAGGACCTTTCTCCCGTAGTTGGTCACGTTCGATGGACTCGGGTGCACGGTTGCGCCCCAAGTCTCCATGGCTATTCTGCGATAGGGTTTCTGGTTGTAGCTTACACGGACCATATAGACAGTCACTTCAAGACCGAACAGGCTTCCGGCAAGGGCCATGGATGAGCCCCACTGGCCTGCCCCTGTCTCTGTTGCGATCCTTTTGATTCCTGCAGCCTTGTTGTAATATGCCTGCGGGATCGAAGTGTTCGGCTTGTGACTGCCTGCAGGACTTACCCCTTCGTACTTATAGTATATTTTAGCAGGTGTTCCGAGAGCTGCCTCAAGTCTGTGCGCACGGTAAAGCGGCGACGGCCTCCAGAGACTGTATATGTCCAGCACCTCTTCGGGGATATCGATCCATCTCTGTGTCGAGACCTCCTGCTCGATCAGCGACATCGGGAATATCGCGCTCAGGTCATCAGGTCCGATCGGCTGTCTTGTTCCCGGATGCAGCGGCGGCTTCGGCCGGTTCGGCATGTCAGCCATAATGTTATACCATTGTTTTGGAATTTCTCTATCAGGCAGGACCACTTTTGTTTCTCGCATCTTCTTCCTCCCACAGGATTTTGTGCTTGACCTCAGCTTCTCGGGAGACGCTTAAAGCGTTCCAAACAAAGCTCTGCATATTTAGGTTAAGATAGCATACTTGCAGCTGAAAAATGAATAAAGAACCTGCGGCCCATGTTGTATATGGTATAATTTTTTCAGACATACGACTGGAGGTTTTATGAGGCTTCATAACGATATCTTGTCACTGATCGGCAACACCCCGCTGGTTAAAATCAGAAATATGATTGACGATGATTCTGCGGAAATCTGGGCAAAGCTTGAGGGTAACAACCCGGGAGGCTCAGTAAAAGACAGGATTGCCCTTGCGATGATCGAGGCGGCCGAAAGGGAGGGCAAGCTCGCAGCGGGGGGCACTGTCATAGAGCCGACAAGCGGCAATACGGGGATAGGGCTGGCCATGGTCGCTGCGATCAAAGGCTATCGCATGATCCTCACCATGCCGGACACGATGTCGATGGAGCGGAGGCAGATGCTGGAAGCATTTGGGGCGGAGATTGTTCTGACTGAAGGGAAAAAGGGTATGAAGGGCGCGGTTGATAAGGCAGCAGAGTTGCAACAGGAGAATCCCGGATATTTCATGCCTCAGCAGTTCGAGAACTGTTACAATCCGGAAGTGCATATGCGGACCACGGCCCCGGAGATTCTGAATGATCTTGGGTCAGTTCCGGATGGCTTTGTTGCAGGCGTCGGCACAGGGGGAACGATCACCGGAGTCGGGCAGGTCCTCAGAAGCAGAAAACCTGACGTATGGATTGCTGCAATAGAACCGGCTGCCTCCCCCGTCCTCTCGGGCGGCAACCCTGGACCGCATAAGATAGCCGGCCTTGGTGCCGGTTTTATTCCCGGCGTATTGAATACAAAGATCTACGATGAAATCATCCCTGTCAGCGATCTGGATGCTGCAGAGACGACGAGAATTCTTGCAAAGCAGGAGGGGATCCTCGCAGGGATCTCATCCGGGGCAGCACTGTGGGCAGGTCTGAGGGTAGCATCAAAACTCGGCAGGGGCAAAAAGGTGGTCGTCATACTGCCTGACAGGGGAGACCGATACCTCAGCACCGGTTTATTTACTCCCTAGGTTGCTTTGCGGCAGACAGAAAGACCTCAAAAACTCTGCAATGACAACATGATCTGATTATGAATCACGTTACCGCAGACATATCCTTAAATTGAATCCGCAAAAAATGTTGGCTGGCCCCATGGTAGGGCTGTAAGGAGTTGCAGGCAGAATCTTTTCGGCCTTTCTGTCTGCCTCTGATGGCATATTTAGGCAACAGTAAGGGGCAATATAATATCTCAGTGTCCCGCAAGCCCGGTTTTGCGTGCCACCTCTGCCACCGCGTGAGCGACAGCCTGGACAACCCGGCGGTCAAATATGCTGGGGATGATATAGTCTTCATGTAGCTCATCGTCCTTGATCGTATGGGCGATCGCCTTTGCAGCCGCGAACTTTACCTCTTCATTTACCCCGGTTGCCCTCACGTCGAGCAGTCCCCTGAAAATACCTGGAAAGCCTAACATGTTATTGATCTGGTTTGGATAGTCAGACCTCCCGGTGGCGAGTATCCGGACGAGGGGAAGCGCCTCCTCCGGAGATATCTCGGGCTCAGGGTTTGCGAGGGCAAAAACAATCCGGGTCTTGGACATTTTTTTCAGGTCTTCGACCGAGATGACATTCGGACCTGACAATCCAATGAAGACATTGGCACCGTTCAGGGCATCAGAAATGCTGCCCTTGATACACCGGGGGTTTGTCTTGCCGGCCAAAACTTTCTTATGAGGGTTCATTCCCTGTCTCCTGCCCCTGCAAAGCGGGCCTGAGCGGTCGCAGACAATGATATCCTTAATACCATAGGCGCTCAGCATCTGTGCATTGGCGGCGCCCGCAGCCCCGGCGCCGGCGATGACGACCTTGAAATCCCGTATATTCTTCCTGAGAAGCCGCGAGACGTTTATAAGTGCAGCGAGCACGACAACCGCCGTACCGTGCTGGTCATCATGGATCACCGGGATATCCAGCTCCTTCCGCAGTCTGCTTTCTACCTCAAAACAGTGCGGGGCGGCAAAGTCCTCCAGGTTGATTCCGCCGAAGGCAGGCGAGATATTTTTTATGGTCTGTATAATCTCTTCTGTATCTGTCGTGGCGAGTGCAATAGGAAAGGCATCTATATTGGCAAACTCCTTGAAGATCATCGCCTTGCCTTCCATAACCGGCATGGCCGCATAGGGTCCTATATTGCCGAGCCCAAGCACTGCGGTTCCATCGGTAATGACTGCAACGGCATTTCCCTTAATCGTATATTTATAAGCATGCTCCCTGTTTGCATGGATATCCATGCAAACCCTGGCAACCCCGGGTGTATAGACCTTTGAAAGGTCGTTTCTGTCCCGCACGGGAATCTTGTTGTGGATCTCGATCTTGCCGCCCTGGTGCGCAGTGAACGTCTTGTCCATGACCCTGACGATCCTGACCCCCTCTATTGAGCGGATAACCCTGACAATCTCTTTTTCATGCCGCTCATCCCGGGCATTTACCGTAATATCCCGTATGATCTTCCCCTTTTCCGCCTGGACGATGTCGACAGAACCAAGGTCCCCGCCCGCCTTGCCTATAGCCGTAGCAATCCCTGCAAACATGCCTATCCTGTTCTCGACCTCGGCCCTTACGGTGATACTGTAGCTCGGACTTGGCTGCTGCATAGTGATTATCCTTTCTATCGGGTTATTTTAGTGCTTACTCTCAGCGGCAGACAGGAAGAGCGAAAAAACTCTGCCTGCAACTTCCTTATAGTCATTTCATGGGGCCAGCCAACCTGTTTTCCAAATGTATCTGGCGGTTATGCCTGCGTTTACGTGATTCATAATCAAATCCTGTTGCATTACAGAGTTTTTGAGGTGTTTCTGTCTGCCGCAATAACAGCATTGAGATCAATGTTTCCTTGAAAATAGACTCAGCCGGCTTTGATACCAACAGACTGGAGCCACTCCGCTATCTCTTTCCTTGCCATTTTGGCGCTGTAGCCGTACCACTGCTTTTTCTCTTTCGGGTAGTCCTCGAGGATATCCTTAAATCTCCTGAATGCCCCCTTGCCATCGACTATTTCTTCCAGCAGAAGTCGAAGCTCCTGATTTTCAAGTGCTGCAGTGAACCCCTGCATTGCCTGAAAAACGTCATCCGACCGCCTCTCGGGTATCCTCATATAGCGCGTCTCATGGTCTATAAAGATATCCAGCGCAAGCTCAACTTCATCCTCGGCCCATTCGGGAAGTTCGACCTCTTCATCAAACTCGATAGCCTCATAGTCTGACATGTCCTCATCGCAACTCTCGGAAATAATGGCCTGGGCCTTCTGAAGGATGTCCTCCGAGAGAATTATAACATCTCCTGTTTCAGTATCGATAAAGTAGTCAAAGGCCTCGCGGCCGATATCTTCCATCGCCTTCTGGATTTCATCAAAGTCGACCCTATATTTTATCATTGAGCAGTTTCACCACTTCTGACAGACACGGGAACTCAGTCACAACCGCTTCTGTCTCTTCTGTCAGGTAATGCAGTGCCTGCGGAACATGCTTCAGGAAATAGGCCTTGCCTTTAATCCTGGCCAGAAAGCCATAGGCGCCCAAAGCCTGCATATGACGCTGGAGGCGACAGGGTAACATAGTCTGCACGAACTCTTCTTCGCGCCAGCGCTTGCCGGAGTATTCCCGCATTCCTCGCAGATAATATTGTACCAGACGGCTTCGCATTTCGCCTTCGAGCTGATAATAAGGATCCCAGAGCATAGAGACAAGATCGTACGCGGGCGGGCCGATCCTTGCACCCTGATAGTCTATAAGCCGTGGAGTATCGTTGTCTTTTATCATGATGTTCTGGGACTGAAAATCCCTGTGCACAATGGTTTTGCTATAAGAATCAACCATTGTTGCAAGGCGGTCAAACTCCCGCAACAGCCCTTCATTAAGCCCTTTCGCAATCTCCACGCCTTTCAGGCCCCGGACAAAGCGCTCAAGAAAATAGTCCGTCTCCCATCTCAGGTGTTCATAATCAAACAGACGCGTCTGTAGAAGCCTGCATTCAGCAACATGCTCTGTAGCGCGGGTATGGATGGTAATCAGCATGTCGAGCACCCTCCGATAAATAAACTCTATATCTTCCGGATCTCTACGACACTTAAGCCAGACATAGAGCGATACATCCCCGAGGTCCTCGAAAACAGCTTCGCCCTCTTTATCCTCTTTTGCAAAAAGCTCCGGTACCGGGACCGAATATCTCCTGAAAAAGTCAGTGTAGGTTATCTGCCGGATATAGTCAGGGTCAGCAGCAGTGGTTTTCAGTAAAACCTCTGATCTGCCGGTGCTTCTTATTCTATAATATGACCGGTCTGAACCCCCAAAGCCGATCAGGGATACTTCAGAGTTATTGCTTATAAAATTGTTTAAAAACAATGAGTTAGCTTTTTCTTCCCTTGCACTTTGGCTTTTGGGGACAGACTCGATATTAACGGAATAACCCGGTCCTGCAATAACATCCTGCAGATCAGCTCCAGCTTCAACACATGCCCCGGCAAGAATAATTGAGCGCTTTATCGAGGTCTTTCCGCTGATCATGCAGCCTTTTTCGAGAACAGCCCATCCCTCGAGGCTCATACCGCAGGGGCATTCAACAGAAGGATCTATATGAAACTGCTCCCCTGCACGTGCCAGGGCATCCTTGACCGCCTCAGCGTAGGAAACCGGTGAGCCGATATCAGTCCAGGAGCAGCCGGTAACATCGACTGTAGCAATGCAGTGGCCACAGGAAATAGCATGAGTCCAGGCATCGACAACGCTTGATTCCCCTTCAGGCAGGAAGTCCAGAAAATCAGGGGAATAAATTGCAATGCCGGTAAAGGCAACCGGACGAAAATCCTGCGTTTCTGCGGGTGCACTCAAGCTGACGACCTTTAGTTTGCCCTCGGCATCAATCCAGACATTGTTGTATGCAGAGTAGTCATGGACCGCCAGCGTTGCAAGATTATGCGTCGCATTGTGGACCTCCAAAAGGAGATTCATATCGATATCAGAGATAATATCTGCATTATGGACCAGGAATGGAGAACCGGCAAGCATTGGAGCCGCATTTTTCAGTGCGCCGCCTGTCCCAAGAAGCTTTTCTTCCCTGAAGAGTGTTATTCTGTCGGAAAAACGGGACAGGGAAGCCCAATCCCTTATCATCTCCCATTTGTAGTGCATATTGATGCCGATACGCTTTACCGGAAAGCTGGAGACCCTTTCCAGCACTGTCTCTATGACCGGGCTGCCGACAAGAGGCAAGAGCGGCTTGGGGATATGGTTGGTGAGGGGCCTTAACCTTTCACCAAGGCCTGCAGCAACCACAAATGCATTACAGGCCTTCACGAATATATCAGATAATTACTGCGGGTGTTCCGATCGAACGCCGTCAGTTCAGAATTCCACCACGCCTGCATCTGTCTAAGATCATGGCCTGATTCTATATCAGTCCTGAACCTGTCATCCCCGGCCAGGATATCTATCGGCAGAAGCGTTTCCTCATATTCGTAAGGTGGGGATTTCCAGACAAAATGGCGGGGATAAAGCTCATAGACGGCCTTAATAATGGCGGCAGTGGTAAGCAATGGCTTATATTTCCCCCGGTCAGTAACATGTATCTGCGCCCCTCCGCAAAGTATACCTGCATATTTCTGGAACGTCGGGAGGAAAGAAAGCGGACGAAAGCGCAGACCTGGCAATCTGAAATCAGCAAGCCGGCTTTTAAGTTTAAACGGATCTATGAAAGGGGCTCCGAATATTTCGAACGGTCTGGTTGTTCCCCTGCCTTCGCTCAGATTTGTCCCTTCAAGAAGACACATCCCCGGATAAACGACTGCAGTATCGACTGTAGGCATATTTGGGGATGGCATTACCCAGGGGAGCCCGGTCTCTTCAAACCACTTACTGCGTTTCCACCCTGAAATCGGTATTATGTGCAGATCAACCCCCTTATAAAATGTGGACTGGAGATAAAGCCCAATCTCTCCTATTGTCATGCCGTGCCGTACCGGCAGGGGAAAAAGACCCACAAATGATCTGAATTCTTCTTTTAAAACAGGGCCTTCAGTCTGTAATCCGTTTATGGGGTTCGGCCTGTCGAGAATAACAACCGGCTTTCCTGTCTCCAGGCATGCCTCCATTACCAGGGCAAGCGTCCAGATAAAGGTATAATAGCGGGAGCCGACATCCTGAAGGTCTACTACCATCACATCGATATCCCTCAGCATTTTTTTGTCAGGTTTTCTGGTTCTGCCATAAAGACTATGGATCGGCAATCCTGTCTTTTTATCCTTAAACCCTGACCATTCTATCATGTTGTCCTGAGTTTCGCCCCTGATGCCATGTTGAGGTCCGAAAAAGGCCTTAAGCCTGAATTTACTTGATTTCAGAAAAAGATCAGCGGCATGGACAAATCTGCTGCTCACTGAAGCGGGATGAACGACAAGACCGATATCAGCCCGGCTGAAAGCCTTGGGCCACAAGGCTTCTGCCCTGTCGAGTCCTGTCTTGACTATTGTCGGCATAACTTATAGATAAATAGTAATGGTTTTCAGGGTCTGTCACTCCATCAAGATGTCCCTGATCTCCATGGTGAGAACCTTAATCAGAATGTCTGCATTGTCGTGCCGAACCTCAACCACCTTTACATCTTTGCGCTTTTTTATATCTGCTATCAGGCCGATTCCTTTATCAGAAATCGATGCTATCACCGGCTTTTTGGCGTTGAGAAGTTCCAGCACAAGCTTTGAGAATTTTTTCGACTGGCATTCCATCTTGCCTATCTCGTCAATAAAATAAATACTGGTCTTCTTCTCCGGAGCAAAGACAGTGTCGAGAAGGGCATCGAACCCTTTGATATCAATATGATATTTCCCAACAACATGCTTGCTGTTCAAATTTACATGGGCAAACACCTTGCTGTCGCCAAAAAGGCTGGCAACAGAAAATCCTGTTCTCACACCCCCCTCAACAATCTCGGATGTATAGAAGCCGGTAGCGTTAAATTCCTTGAATATCTCGGAAAGCTTTCTTATTACGGTTGTCTTGCCAGAGCCTGGCTGTCCTGTTATCAGAATGTTTTTCATGCCATTAATATCTCCAAAATTCTGTCGAGTTCATCGAGCGAATAATAATCTATCTCGATCCTGCCGCCTTTTTTGCCTTTATGGACAAGCCGCGCTTTCGTTCCAAGGTGTTTGATCAATTTTTCCTCGAGTGAGGCTATCTGGGCATCCTTGGCCTGCTTTATCTTTGTAGGCAATGCAGCCTTCTTTGCCATGGACTCGGCTTCTCTGACACTCAGCCCTGATTTGAGGATCTTCTTTGCTGCCTCAACCTGGGCCGCCCTTCCCTCAATTGACAGGAGGGCCCTTGCGTGGCCCATGCTGAGAGATCCTTCATAGAGCAATGCCTTTATCTCGTCAGGCAGTTTCAGGAGGCGCAGATAATTTGCTACGGTAGCCCGCTCCTTGCCTACCCTGTCAGCAAGTTCTTCCTGCGTCAGTCCGAAATCCTGCATCAGCCGGTTAAAAGCCTCTGCTGTTTCAACAGGATTCAGGTCCTCGCGCTGAATATTCTCTATAAGAGCCATCTCGAACGCATCCCTGGATGCGACATTCTTAACCATTGCAGGGATTTTTTTCAGTCCGGCAAGGGTTGCTGCACGCCACCGACGCTCTCCGGCGATCAGATTAAAAGACCCGTCTCCGGTTCTGGATACGAGTATGGGTTGGAGCACCCCCTTCTCTTTTATTGATACAGCAAGTTCTTTTAATGAGTTCTCCCTGAAGGTTTTTCGCGGTTGATATGTGCCCGGCAGTATCCGGTTGATATCAAGATGGAGGATCTCATCGCCCTTTTCAGGGATCAGGGCATTAAGCCCTTTGCCTAAGGCTGCTTTCATGCAACATCTCCTTTGCCAGTGATAGATAGCTCTGCGCGCCACGAGACCTGATATCATAAAGAAGAGCGGGCTTACCATGGCTTGGAGCCTCACTCAGGGCGACATTGCGCGGGATTATCGTCTCGTAGACCTTCTCTCCAAAATGCTTTCTGATCTCGGTGACCACCTGGTGCGCAAGACTGTTTCTGGTATCAAACATTGTTAAAAGAATACCCTCTATATCAATTCCAGGATTAAATGACCCGCGAATCAGACTCAGAGTCCTTGTTAGCAGACCAAGCCCTTCAAGGGCATAATATTCGCACTGAACAGGGACAAGGACAGACTCTGCAGCAACAAGCGCATTCAGGGTAAGGACGCCGAGAGAGGGAGGACAGTCGATAAAGACATACCTGAATTCGCTCCGCGCATTGCACATGGCATCACGGAGGATATTTTCCCTGCCCTCTTTTCCCGCAAGCTCAACCTCTGCTCCCAGCAGATCGATACTCGATGGGGCGATGAAAAGATTTTCGATAGCTGTCTCGATCAGGGTCTCTTCCATGCTGCAGTCCCCCGACATTACATTATATAAAGATCTGGCAAGGTCATCCCTGATTATTCCGAGCCCTGAGGTGGAGTTCCCCTGCGGGTCCATATCCAAAAGCAGAATTTTCTCGCCCGATAGTGCCAATGAAGCGGCAAGATTAATCGCCGTCGTGGTTTTACCGACGCCGCCCTTTTGGTTGACTATTGCTATTATCTTACCTGTCATATTTTATTTCATCTCTATGGGTTATCGGGTTATTAACAGCAATTGGAAGAGTTGTCTTCCGCTCGGGAAGCTCTCTTTCTGCCGTTCTAACTCATTCTGCTACAGCATGAAACTCGCCCTTCGTGTTCAGACAGTCATGGCTGCTTAACGCTCCACTTCGCTAATAACGGCAACGAAAAGAGAGCCCGGTCGCTGAAGCCAGCCCTTCCAACTGCCGAATATAGGGTTATTCGTCTATAGCAATGTTCCACGTGGAACATTCGATGGTTTTGGGTCTGCAATGGTTCAAAAAGGAAGATCATGCATAAGCCAGCCCCAGTATTTTACAGGAAACAAATAAAAAAGTGGTAATAAATCTTTTATTCCCCTCTTGGGAGGGGCAGGGGGGTGGGTTGTATTCTCAGAGCAAAATCAACCCATAACTGAAGAGCTGCCAAAATGCATAATTTAAGCATTAACAGGCTGTTGAAAAAGTGTTTTTTGATGTTTTTTCGTCATTCCCGTGCAGACGGGAATCCAATGTTTTTAAAGACTCTTGGATACCCGCCTTCGCGGGTATGACGGCTTTAGCTGGCAGAATGAGAGTTTTTCAATAGCCTGTTAAACCTCACTATTTTTCGCATTCATGCGAAGGTATTTGCAGGTATGCAGGGGTACATAGCAAGTTTATCTTTTATAATCAATGAGTTAGCGTTGGCATGGTCCGTGCAATACTATTAGCAAGAACTTAAACACGGAGGTTTTAAAATGAAAAACGCTAACTACTCAAAAAAGATGACCTACATA
>JBARHQ010000065.1:0-2675 GCA_049799315.1 Thermodesulfovibrionales bacterium
GTAATCACATTGCCGACCACGAGATCGTAATCAGCGCCGCATCGGTATTTATTGAACGTATCCCGGTTGATACCGTCGATACTGAAGCCGACCCATGATAGGCCGGTGTCTAAGATCTTTCCTGACATCTGGGGGTTCAAAAGAACCGCATTTGTCAGGAAGCCTATATCAAGCCCGAGTGATACACCGTGAGTAAGTATCTCAGGGAGAGGCTTATAAAGAAGGGGTTCTCCGGCGCCATGCAGGGCAACCCAGGGTTTTTCAGGACTGAAAGCAGCCATCTCATCGAGCAGCCTAAAAGCGAGATCCTTTTGCATAAATCCCTTTTCGCGCCGTTGCAACACCTCAGGGCTATGGAAATTGCACATCGAGCATCTGAGATTACAGTGGTTTGTCAGCTCAAGGAAATAAGTGCGTGGCGGGGAGAGTTCAACCTTCTCCATCCCATCACCTGCGCCACTATCCGGAGAGGGGGCTAAGGTTGAGTCTGCAGGGCCGGGAATGAGTGAGGCTGCGGTTGTCACGCTATCTTTCTGCGATAGTTCATTCTTATAATTTTCAATGAATGACCTGATTTTTTTTAATACTGATTTTGTAACGCCGAAGTTTAGAAAAATTTTGTCAGCACGGGATAGCATTCCATGCCGTGCTACGCTTGTTCTTGTCTTACTCCACAATTCAGAATCCCCCAGCGCCAGTGCATATCCGGCAAGCAGTACCAAGAATATCTCCTCCCGGGGCATGATCTCTGCAGCCTTCTTTGCATGAAACACTCCATGTTCAAGGGGCGCATCCAGCAGGAATATATTCTTTGCAAAGTAATAATGTGACAGCGCTGCATGCTCGGGATTCGCGTAATCAAAGTTGTTACAATCAGTGTTTATTACCCTGAAGCTGAAAGTGTCTTTCCAGCAAAATTGCAGGCACGATATATTTAAAAAAGTCCGAAGCGCATTCAGTTCCAGTCTTTTTGATCTCCATACGGCATGCAGCAGGCTGTTTAAATAAGGAGATTCAATAAACTGACGTCTCTCAAAGACCAGTTCGCCATCTATATTGTCGATCAGCCATTGGTGAGACGGATAGCCTGCAAAAAGTTCAGACCATTTGCGGGGAGTTTCTATGAATCCCCTCTTGCCGACCCTGATCAGTTCGCTGCAGGCCCTGACAGGATCCAGGACATGTTCAAGTACGTGTGAGCAGTATATGAAATCGATTGATTTATCATCAAAAGGCAAATTATGAACATCTGCGTTGATATATTTATCTTGCAGTGCGGCTGGTATCTTCTGCCCGTCACGGTGAAGTCCGTCAGCAATATCTGAATCAATGATATAGTCGGCCCGGAAGAAGGGGTTATGCCCGCCGCCGATATCAAGGACCTTGTCAGACGGCATAATGCCGAAGGCATCGATCAATTGCTGATGGTCATATGTTGGATATACTTTTCCGAAAAAATTAGATGACATATTCTTCAAATTCAGTCCGTCCCATAATTTATTGTAATTGACGTGAGGAGCTTAAATCATATCCTTAAGTATAAACCATCCGAACCATGAGGCTGGAGATTGCCTGACAACAGCCTCGAGTTGGTCAGCCCACTGCTGCAGATCGAGCGGCTTGTCCGGAGAAACAGGGGTTGAAAGAGAGAGGAGATAAGGCTTTGTAATATCCGCTGCATGAGCGTATACGTAAGAAACAGGCATCTCTGCTGCATCACGAATCTTAAGGCATCCCGCAGGTATCCAGAAATCGCTGCCGAACAACTTGATCTTCGTTCCGCGGTCCTGATACCCGGGGATGTCCAGCAGCATTAATAGGGTATGACCCTTTTTCAGGAGATCGATGCTTTTCTGAATTGTTCCTCCCTCATTTGTGAAGAGCACGGGCATAATCGCTGAAAGGGCGTCCGCACTTTGTATCAGGCTCCTCTGCATTACGGCGTTCCGTTTAACCGAGGATCTCGGATCCACCATCATGAAGGCTGTTTTATGCCCAAGAGCATTGAGTGCCCAGAGGATCATGAAGTAATACGCAGTATGACCCGAAAGCAGAATCATAGGGCCATTACGGTCGATCATCTCAGAAAGCTTGTCTACGTCATGCATATCGATGATTTGATCGACCCTTTTGCTGTCTTTTTTTGATAACCAGAGATTCTCAAGGGCAAAGCGTGTTTCAAGCATGAAAAATTGTCTGACCACTTCTTCAGCCTGTTGCCTGTTGAGATTCAGATATTTCATTGCAGCATTAGCACCGATTGGGGCGGCAGGATAATCGAAAAGATATGATGTATGATGCCTGATAGGTTTTCCCATGCTGCCGGTTAACTTCAATAGTCTATATGCGTCACGGGGGGAGAGGTGGCTTATGAGAGGCGTGAGGATCCGATAATTGCTGAAAAGGCAAGGTTTATACATGACGTATGATCAGCACGCCTAGATCTCCCACTTATGCTCCATATGAAATATGCCAAGTTCTCGCCTTTGGTTCAGGACCGAAATAAAGGGGGACGTTGCTACATGGTAAGGCAGCAGTCCGGTGTCGTCTTCAAGGGCCACCCTGAAAAAATAAAGACCATTAAGAAGATTGAACTTGGGAATATGGATCCTCATCTTCATCCCGTCTGTGAATGTGATAGGCTCATAGCCATCGAAAAGAGTCATGGTTGCATA
>JBARHQ010000066.1:0-5053 GCA_049799315.1 Thermodesulfovibrionales bacterium
CAACTATATTGATGATTTTGTGGAGGGAGTTGTCAGGATAAGCGCTAAAGTCCCCCGGCCAGATCCAGGGTGGGACAGCAACAATCCGAATTCAGCGACGAGTTATGCTCCCTATAAGCTTTATAACATTGGGAACAACAATCCCGTAGAGTTGATGCGGTATATTGAAGTGCTTGAGGAGTGTCTTGGCAAGAAAGCGAAGAAGAACCTGTTGCCGATCCAGGCAGGTGATGTAGCAGCCACGTATGCCGACGTAGATGATCTTATGGCGGATGTAGGTTTCAAACCGGATACGTCCATTGAAGAGGGTATAGAAAAGTTCGTGAAATGGTACAAAGAGTATTTCAAAATACGGTAGAAACGGGCTATGGATACAGATAAGATACTGGAAAAGTCGATATTGGTTGTTGCCCATCCTGACGACGAAGTCTTATGGTTTAGTTCGATATTGGAACGCGTCAATGAAGTGGCAATTTGTTTTGTGAAATGCGCGTCTAATCCACAGCGTGAGCTCGGAAGGGAGAAAAGTCTGTCGGCGTATCCTATAAAAAGGGTATCGTGTTTGGGGTTGGTCGAAGCAGAGATATTCAATAAAGCGGATTGGCAAAATCCTGTAATTACAAATTGCGGGATAGAAATATCTTTTGACACAATATCGGGAAGCAGATATAGAAACAATTACTATGAGTTGCGGAGGCAACTTGAGAATAAATTGTCGGACCGTCTCAACGTTTTTACGCACAACCCCTGGGGAGAATACGGGCACGAGGAACACGTCCAGGTTTACAGGATCGTCAAAGAACTGCAGGAGAAGCTGAAGTTCAATTTGTGGTTTTCGAATTACTGCAGCAACAGATCCTCCAATCTCATGATGCAATACATTTCCGGATTCAGCTCCGAATATATGACCTTGAAGACAAATAAGGCTATTGCGAACCGGGTCATGGATATTTATAAAGAGAACAACTGCTGGACCTGGTATGACGACTGGGAGTGGTTCAACGATGAATCATTCATGCAGGACATAAAGAGCGAGGTCGGCGAAAAGACATACGGTCATATCTTCCCGCTGAACATGATAAAAATGAATTGTCTGAACCGCTCAAACGAGCAGGTGCGGCAAAGGACTTTAAAGTCAATCCTCCTGAGTGCCTCTATCGGCAAAGTGATTAAGGTCCTGAGTAGACATCGTGAAAAAACTAATTAAGAAAGTATTCAGGAAATGTGGCTTTAAAATAATGAGATATGAGCCGGACCCGCGCGGGGAGTGCGTGTCGCTCAAGCCGGAAAACAGGCCGCGAGGAAGCGTACTGCTCGCCCTCTGGATTAAGCCGTTTCTCTTAAAAGATGGCGAGCCCATTCCCAATTCGCATGCTCATTACTGGAGGTCTCTGCAGATAGCTAAGACCTTCCTGGATCTTGGATACTCGGTGGATGTTATTGATTATTTGAACGGTGAATTCATACCGGAAAAGAACTATGCCTTTTTCGTCTCTTTTCGCACGCATTTCGAACGGATTGCGCGGCTACTGAATGAGGACTGCATAAAGATTGCACACCTGGATACGGCCCATTGGCTTTTTAACAACAGCGCGGCATTCAGGCGGGGCCTTGCACTGCAACAAAGGAGAGGTGTATCACTCAGAGGACTGAGAATAGTAGAGACTAATATGGCGATCGAATGCGCTGATTATGCGACTCTTTCGGGAAATCAGTTCACTGTTGACACCTATAGGTATTCACAAAAACCGCTCTTTCGTGTCCCCTATCCGTCGTGCGCGGTTTATCCATGGCCGGAAGGGAAGAACTTCGACTCTTGCCGGAATAACTTCTTATGGTTTGGAAGCAGCGGTTTTGTCCATAAAGGCCTGGATCTGGTGCTGGACGTATTCGCGAACGCGCCGGGGTACCATCTTTATGTCTGTGGCCCGATACAGGATGAAAAGGATTTCGAGGAGGCCTATTATAAGGAGCTCTATCAGACCCCTAATATCCATACCCTTGGCTGGCTTGATACCGGCGGCCCTGAATTTGCGGAGGTTGCAAGAAAGTGCGTTGGAGTTGTATACTTTTCCTGTGCAGAAGGGGGCGGTGGAAGTGCAATAACCTGCATGCATGCGGGATTGATTCCAATTGTAAGCTATGAATCGAGTGTGGATGTAGAAGATTTCGGCATAGTCGTGAAAGACAGTTCGCCGGAAGAAATACGTGACTCAATACAAATGATCTCCGGCCTTTCTGCTGAAAAACTTCAAACGATGTCCCGGAAGGCATGGGAGTTCGTCAGAGCAAATCACACAAGAGAAAGATCTGCGGAGGAATTCAGGAAGGTAATTGAGCAAATTACAGAATATCATTGTCGGTCAGGTAAGAATAAAACAGCGGCCAACAGAGAAAAACATCAGCTGGAACAAACATCATCCTTATCTTAGGATTATAGCTTGTCTTTAGCCTTCTGAATATTTATCACACTGCGATGAATTTGATTAACAAATACGGCAATAAAATTATAACAAGATGCGTGAACTCCCTCTCTTCGAACATTCTGGGGACTATTACCCATGTTCACACAAAGAAGCCGGTAGCTGCGCTTACATTCGATGACGGCCCGGATCCTGTTTTTACTCCAAACCTTCTTGAAATTCTTGATAAGCATAAAGCTCGTGCAACCTTCTTTATGGTGGGTGAGGCAGCGCAAAAACAGCAGGACCTTGTAAAAATGGTTGCGCAAGCTGGTCATGCCATAGGAGTTCATTCATGGGACCACTCATCTTTTGCGGAGATTGGCGGTCGCGAAAGACGACGGCAGTTGCGTGCATGTAAAAGAGCTTTAGGACCCTGGGGGCAAAGACTGTTTCGTCCTCCGTGGGGCGTGCAAAATGCGACGTCTCGTCTGGATGCCCTATGGCTCGGATATAAAGTTATCACGTGGAATGCTTCCGCAAAGGACTGGCTCGACTTAAAGGCGAGCGACATGGCCGAGCGATTAATGGGTTCTATAAGGCCGGGGAATATTATCCTTCTCCACGATGCGATCTATCGTAGTCGTCTTGCTGCGCCGCAGTATGACCGCTCGGCGATGCTCGAAGCACTCGACATTGCTTTAGGAAAAATGGGCGAAGGTTTTTGCTTCGTAACCGTCCCGGAGTTGCTTCGATATGGACGTCCGGTTTTGCAGAAGGGATTTTGCACATAAAGACGATACTTTGGTTAAAAAACGTATTTGCTCTAATGAGGAGGAGACGATGAAAGCTAGGTGTGAAGAAAAAACGAGAAACAGGACGGTCATTTTGCAGGGGCTCATCTTGCTAATAATGCTCGTGGTCCTGTTGGGTCATGTGCAATCGGCCCATGCCTTCGGCAAGTCATTCCTGAGCAGCCCGAAGGCAAAGTTCACCGGCACCCAGACCGCAAACTGCCCCTCAGGCATGTCACATTACTGGAAGCTCGATGAAAACACGGCACCTTTCACGGACGCTTATGGCACTGATGCTGTCTGCACGAACTGCCCTGACGCTGCAACAGGTATTATCAACGGGGCCCAACATTTCAATACAACGAGCCAGGTTAATGTAGCTGATGACAACACGTTCAACTGGAGTTCAACCAGCAGCTTCTCCATAGAGTTCTGGATGAAAACGGATTCGGGAAGCACCTGTGCAGGAAACCAGGTCATCGTCGGCAGGAAAAATAGTCCAACCGGGTTGCTGTGGGTAGGTTGCGCGGATGGAGGCAGCGCTGAATTTGACTTAACTGACAAAAGCGGAAACGGCGCGGGTGTGACCGGGACCAAGGATCTGACTGACGGCAATTGGCATCATGTTGCGGCCATCAGGGACGCCAGCGCAAACCAAATCCGCATTTATGTGGATGGGATTCTGGAGAATTCGGAACCTGCTACCTTTACGAGCGGCTTTGATTTTTCAGAGTCATTGAACATAGGCTGGGTAAACAAAGATAGCGGCTTCCATTTTGCCGGTACTATTGACGAAGTAGCCATTTATGACGGGGCGCTGTCGGATATAGAGATTCGTTCCCATTACTACGTTATGCGCGGATATTGCGATATGTGTGCAACAGCCGTGACGATCATGCCCCTGGGGGATTCTATAACCCAAGGATATAATGGAGAAATAACAGTTGAAACCTATATGGCATCGTATCGTCAAAAGCTCTATGCGGATTTGACAGGTTCGGGTTACAATGTTGATTTTGTCGGCAGCCTGCAAGCGGGCAATTCATTGATTCCTTCTTTTGATATTGATCATGAGGGACATGCAGGCTATACCGCTGCAGCATGTTCTTCCGGCGGGTATGGTGATCTGGTCAGCAATGTGTATAACTGGTTAACTGCCAATCCTGCTGACATAGTGCTGCTTCACATCGGCACAAATGATATCGTTAATAACTGTCAGAGTGTCGACGGAGTTTCATCGGTACTTGACGAGATTTACCGGTATAACAGCGATATAACTGTTTTGTTGGCCCGTATAATCAACCAGAAAACGTACAGTCAGACGGTGACAGATTTTAATGATGGTATCGGGGAAATGGCGCAGACCCGCATAGCCAATGGCGATAAAATCATGATTGTCGATCAGGAGCATGCTCTCACATATCCGAATGATATGGTCGGCCTTCTTCATCCGACTCAAGCAGGTTACGACAAAATGGCTATCCCATGGTTTATGGCCCTGAGGGATTTTCTGCCTGAGTGTAACCAGGCAGCCCCGTTAATTTTTTCAACTCCTGTTACCTCTGTACCAGCGGGAAAGCCGTACTTGTATGATGTGGATGCTACCGGTAACCCCCTGCCGGCCTATAATCTTAATACGGCGCCGTTATGGATGACTATCAATACAAACACGGGTCTCATATCAGGGACACCCAATGCTACGGGCGCTTTTGATGTTACCGTTGCAGCCGGCAATTCAGTTGGAACTGCCGTCCAGAATTATTCCGTACAGGTTGTTTCCTGTCCTTCAGGGATGACTCATTACTGGAGGTTTGATGAAATAAGCCCGCCGTATGTTGATTTTTTTGGCGCTGATAA
>JBARHQ010000067.1:0-4546 GCA_049799315.1 Thermodesulfovibrionales bacterium
GTGGATAATTATCCAGATCCCAAAAAAAGATGTCGTGCCCATTAGTATAGAAACAAAAGGGAAGTTCACGCCCGTCCTTTTTCTGAATATTGCAGCAGTATTGTTTGGCCTGTTCCCGGCCAATGGCAGCGTCAACAGAGGTCTTCTTTGCCTCAACAACAGCTAAGGGCTTGCCATCTTTGCCCAATAAGGCATAATCGCTGAATTGGTGGCCCTGGTAGGGTGTTATAGGCTCACTCACCCCTTCAGGCAACCCCACTTCAATATCAAACTCTTCAATTACCTGAGTAAGGTCAGCAACATTCCATCCTGCATCTTGCAGTCTCTTGTCGATGATGTCTTTTCTGGTAATGTGCTCGTTTTTCACAATAGCCTTAAATAATCACCGATTTGCTGAAAAGTGAAATAAGGTGCTGCAGTGAAGTTGATATTATCCTCATACAGGCTCCCTTCATCCCCCTCTTTGCAGTCCAGCAATACTGTAGTCCTATCGTGGAGATACGATGGTTTTTATTATACGGGAAATCGCAGGGAAGCAGTTAGATAATTATTACACTTGGATCCCCGGGTCAAGCCCGAGGATGACAACATTTCACTTTATACACAGCTCGGATTATTGAGTCAATCCCTAAAAACAAATGGGCCCTGCCGGTGACAGAGCCCATCTGGGAATGCTTTATTTATTAAACGACCTTATCAGGTCTAATCCTCTATTATAGGTTCCTCTTCCCTGCGTCTTTTCATCTCTTCCTCGGCCTGCGCCAGGAGTTTCTCTTTTGCCTTCTGTCTGGCCTCCTGGTCGACCTTGAAGTCCCCTTCGTTGAATGTCACAAACCTGAGCCACTTCAGCGAAAACTTCAGCAGTTCCAGTTCGTCCGCTTCGAGTTTCTTCAGCGTCTCCGGATCTATATTGTAGGCCTCGATAAATCTGGGGGTGAAGGCCATGTTCCTGAAGAGATCGAGGTTCGTGCTGACAATATAGAAAAGCTCGATCGAACGCTGGCTGAACTCGACCTTGCCCAAGGTTTTCGCCTTCAGTACGATCGCCATCCAGTCATTGTTCATTGCATCATAAATATCAGACTCCTGGTCCTGACGCCATTCCTGGACAGTCCAGACCTTTTCTTCGTTATGGCCCAGGCAATGGTCTTCCTTGACCTTGATGAAGAAGTCCTCTCCGGTCGTTCCGGTGTCTTTCTTCATCATACCCATGCCGATCGGGTAATACCGGCAGGTAAGCGGACGGTCGGTGTATACCGTGCAGCCTTCGGGGGTCACAAACGGGCATGACCGCGCCGTGTCGGCCTTCATGGCAAGACCGACGACCTGAAGTGATGAGCCTTCTATCATCATGGGTACGGTATATTCATTCAGAAATTCCAGGTAGGTCTTGTTGAGTCTATTTTTCAGACGGTAGATATCGTAGGGGGAAAGAATGATTTTGATGCCGCTGCAGCACTTGGTAAAACAGCCGATGCCGGGATAGCATTTGAACCGGAAGCGTGACTTGCCGGTGAGGAACTCCGGGACAATGACGCTCTGTTTTATCTTGCCCTGGAGGGCCTGTTTTATCTCATTTACTGCGGCCTTGTCTTTATTCTTTTTTTCACCCATGGAAGAACTCCTCTTGTGTTATGATTTTGCGTCAATGGCATACGGACGTTGGCAGATAATTGGAAAAGGGAAGAAAGTATTCGCCGCTCATGCCGCTCTGTTTCCACTGAGCACGTTGACTGTATTATACTATATCGACTTGGGTTGATACCATTGCAGTCAATCAGCCCTTAATTCACGATGCCAGGGATTTATATATGAAAAAGATCACGCTCTATTCTCTCAGTACCTGTCCTGTATGCAAAAAGGTGAAAACGTTTCTTGATGACAACGGCATCACCTACACGCTCATTGAAGTCGACAAACTTGAGGGTGGCGAGCAATGGGTGATGACAAAGGAAGTGGCCAGGCACAATCCGAAGGAGACTTATCCGACAACGGTTATTGAAGAAGTGATCGTAGGGTATGATATAGACAGTCTCCGGGCGAAGATTATCGGCAGAAATACGTCTGACGTAACATGACCCCTGAACAGCTCTTTACGGCCCTGACAGCCTATGCGCACAGTCAGGGCATGGAACTCGGCAAGGACAGGGATTATGTCCTGGATATTCTGACAGGACTGCTCAGGAACGAAGAACGCTATGGATACCGGTCCTGTCCGTGCAGGCTGGCGTCGGGCTCCAGGGACCAGGACGCAGACATCATCTGTCCCTGCGCTTACCGCAATGATGATGTTGGGGAATACGGCAGCTGCTATTGCGGCCTGTATGTCTCTCCCGAGTGGAACGGGGAGAGGATTGAGCATAAGACTGTACCGGAACGACGTTCAAAGAAAGAGGAAAAAGATGGACATTCCTGAAATTGATGACAAAAGCTTTTTCGACCTGCTTGGACTTAAAGATATCAGGAAAAGGCCGGATATACTTCCAAAGATCAAGCTTGACGTAACACCTCAGATGATGATGGAGCCGCGGTTTCAGTCGCGGCCTGAAGATCTTGAGAAGTTGAAGGACATTACCGGGTATATGTTTTATATCGAGACTGAATCAGAAACGCCGGCGCTGATGCTGCTGAAGATCGGCAGGTCGGACATCACGAATACCGTCGGGAAGATCGAGGAGATACCGTCTGAAATGATACAGAAGGCCGTAGCCCAGCCTCTTCTGCCCCCGGTATGCGGCATGTATGCTATTACCGAAGAGATCAAAGACTGGCTGAAAAAAGAACTTTCCGTGTAATTCTGAACGTTTTTTTGCGCAATAAAAAAAGGGGCTGGCCCGGAATATCCGGGCCAGCCCCTTTGGTATTTCCTGTAACTGCTTTTAAATCAAAGGAACGATCAGAAGCGCAACAATATTGATGACCTTGATCATCGGGTTGATCGCAGGTCCTGCGGTGTCCTTGTAAGGATCGCCGACTGTATCGCCGGTGACAGAGGCCTTGTGTCCATCGCTGCCCTTCTTATGAACCTTCCCTGTGGAATCAGTAACTCCATCTTCAAAGGATTTTTTAGCGTTGTCCCATGCGCCGCCGCCACTTGTCATGGCAATAGCCTGGAAGAGTCCGGTCAGGATACTTCCCATAAGGACGCCTCCGAGTGCCTCTCTGCCAAGCAGTAACCCTACAACAACAGGAACAACAACCGGGATAAGCGCAGGAACCATCATCTGCTGGATGGCACCCTTGGTCACGATATCAACGCACTTGCCGTACTCCGGCTTTCCCGTGCCTTCCATGATGCCAGGGATCTCACGGAACTGCCTGCGCACTTCAATAACGATGCCGCCGGCAGCCTTAGCTACGGCCTCCATCAGGAGCGAGCCGTAATAATAAGGGAGCAGACCGCCGATGAAAAGGCCGGCCAGAACCATGGGGTTCGAAAGATCAAAATAAAGCTCTGTGCTGAATGATCTTGAATACTCTGCAAAAAGGACCAAAGCTGCAAGGGCTGCCGAACCGATTGCATAACCTTTGGTAACAGCCTTTGTGGTGTTGCCGACTGCATCCAAGGGGTCTGTAATGTTACGGATCTCTTCAGGCATTCCTGCCATTTCAGCTATACCGCCTGCGTTGTCTGTAATCGGGCCGTAGGTGTCAATGGCCACCACAATGCCTGTCATTGATAGCATCGAAACCGCTGATAATGCGATAGCAAAAAGACCGCCGGATTTATCGCCGGCAAATCCACCGCCTAATGCATAAGCGCCGAGGATTGAGGCAACGATAACTATAACAGGCGCTGCAGTTGACTTCATGCTGACCGCAAGACCTGCTATAACGTTTGTTCCATGACCAGTCAAGCTCGCTTGTGCAATGTGTTTCACCGGGGGATACTGCGCAGCAGTGAAGTACTCAGTTATAACCACGATCACTCCGGTCAATGCAAGACCAATAAGCGCCATAAGGAAAACATTCATCTGTGTAAATGAAGCGTGAGAGGCCATTGAAGCCGGGTCTACACCTTTCAGAAATTCACCGGTCACGATATAAAATGTTATTGCTGCGAGAACGCCGGCAACAGCCAGCCCCTTATAGAGGGCGCCCATGATATATCCACTCTTGCCGAGCCTTACTGCAAAGGTCCCGATAATGGAAGCGATGATAGATATTCCGCCGAGCATGAGGGGAAACTCCACCCAGGGGCTATCAGCGCCAAAAACAGTCTTTGCAAGAAGCATTGCTGCAACCAGCGTAACGGTGTATGTCTCATAAAGGTCAGCTGCCATACCAGCGCAGTCGCCTACGTTGTCTCCAACGTTGTCTGCGATAACTGCAGGGTTTCTGGGATCATCCTCAGGAATACCTGCCTCGACCTTACCAACAAGGTCAGCGCCTACGTCAGCAGCCTTTGTGTAGATACCGCCTGCGATACGGGCAAACACGCTCATGAGCGAACATCCGAATCCAAGTCCTACAAGTGCATGGAATGCCATCTCAGGAGCCGCCGACTTTGCTACAAAATAAAAACCCGCAAGTCCTATAATCCCGA
>JBARHQ010000068.1:0-10939 GCA_049799315.1 Thermodesulfovibrionales bacterium
TCAAAGCCCTCGCCAATGTACTGTCCGGTTGCGAGAATCAATCTTTCTTCTGTGTCAGGGATTTCTGCAAGCTTGGCGATCATTTCTTTCCGCGTCTTGGCCTTCATCCCACCATGAAGAACAATGACATGCTTCACAAATTTGTCGAGCTTCTGTTTGAGCAGCTCAAGGTGCTCTTTTCTTTCTGTTAACACCATCGGTGAACGTTTTTCTTCAAGAGCATTCAGAATATCGTCGAAAATCATTTGGTTCCGTTCTTCATCCGCTATCAAGGGCGGCCAGAGAGAATGAATCTTGTCTTCTTCGGACCATGCGCATGTAAAGCTTGATGACCTGATCATAAGCCTATGAGTTATTAAAGAATCAGCGGCGTTATTCATCGTAATTTTATGACGTACCGGTCCACACTGCATAGTTATAATGGGCTGATGACCATCGCGACGGTATGGGGTTGCCGTCAACCCGATGATGAATTTGGCTGTTGTCTGCATCATCACTCGTTCGAATGAGAAGGCTGAGATATGATGACATTCGTCGACAATTATCTGCCCATAATTTCTTATTCTGGAGTCTATTTCCCCTTGTCTATCCAGACTCTGTAGCATTGCAACATCAATGATATTTGTGATTTTATCTTTTCCTCCGCCTAACTGGCCAATTTCGTTCAATGGAATATTCAGGAAAGAGGAAATCCGGTTGCGCCACTGATCAAGAAGTGGTTTTCGGTGAACGAGAACAAGTGTGTTAGTCCCTCTCTTGGCCATCATAAAGATACCAAGCACGGTTTTCCCTATGCCTGGTGGTGCTACAAAAATACCCTGATCATGTTCCAATATTTTTCTCGCAGCTTTTTCCTGATCAGGGATAGATCGCCATGAAAACTAAAATCTATCTTTTCACCTTCAAAGCGTTTGTCTTCAGTTTCGAGCCTGATATTATTGACATTGCATAGCTCTCCAAGATCTTCAAGGCATCCCCTCGGGATGGTCATGTAATTATCCTCTGCCTCTGCACAACAAATTACGCGAGGGGTCAATGCGGTTGAGAGTCGCATGCTTTGTTTTTTATAAAATTCGGGGTTCTGAAACGCTGCGAGCCTTTTAATCTTGTTCAAAAGCTGAGATGGTAAGTCCTTTTTCTTGATATAGATCTTATTTGCCAATACTACAGTAAGGTGAGGAGGCAAAGGACATAAAAGCTTTTCAAACTTTTGATTCCGAGATAGAGGTCTCTCCCATGGCTTAATTTCATCGTCAGTCTGCCCCATACTGACGCCCATAATATCTTTTGATCTGGTTGCCTCCGATATCAAAGATTCAAGCTCTTTAAGGGTAATCTTTCTGACGTTGGACAGATATAACCACTGATCAGCACGCAGATTCAGATCATCATCCAGAAAAACCGTATTCCCTTTCTCTACCGGAGCCTTTTGCAATGGGAGTGCTATCAGATTCCCGAATCCTCCCTTAGGCATTGTGTCTTGATTGGGAAATATCCGATCATAACTTTTCATGTCGAGTTCATGTCTGTTGGCCATTGTCTCAGTGATCAATAAGCTTCCCAACTGTCTTGCAAGAGAAGCAGCAACAGGTTCAGAAAAGAAGATCCAGACATGGCAACCATTTCCGGATCGCGAACGTTCAATAGCGGCAGGAATATTCCGACTTCTGCATGTCTGCGCAAAAGCTTTTACATCATCCTGCCAAGACTCTTTGTCAAAGTCTATTGCAATAAAACAGCAGGTCTCATCCTGAAGCATTGGATAGGTGCCTATTGTTATTGCTCCTTCCAGATGTTTCCGGATAATATCATCTGTGACAGGCAATAATTTGCGGTTACTACACTCGCCGCATCTTATCGCCGGCTTTCTACAAACTCCGGATATCCATTCATTACCGCAAACAGGGCTATATCCTTTTGCACCGGTTTTCTTGCTGACCCATAATTTTGGATAGACATCTTCTCTGCCTCTGAACAATGAACGAAAGAGAGTAATCTTTGAGTTCATAAGGTGGGGATTGACAAGGACTTCCACGGACTGCTTTATTGTCGGTTCTTTGAGCTCCGTAAGCGCGCGCTTCCATTTGATTAGCTCTTTGATCAGATTGTTCCGCTCGGCGTCAATTTCCTGCAGACGGAGTTCGGCCTTAGCAATCAAATGAAGAATAGTATCTTTTGCTTCGTCCATGAAAAGGGACAAATATTACGCAAATTCAAGACGCAGATCTTTGTTGTAAACTTTAGCAAGCCGTTCAAGAGTTTTAATCGTCGGATTACTCTTTCCTGGTTTTTCCAGCCGCTGGTATGCCTGATAGGAAATTCCGAGCACCTTTGCTATATCCCCTTGAGTCAGTTTCTTGGTCTCCCTGAGTTTTTTGAGAAGTATGGGAACCGCCACTTCAGGCTCTGGTTCGATGTCATAGATGTTCCTCCCCTTCAATTCTGAGGGTTCCGGAATTTTAAGATTTCTTTCAAAGATCGAAGCCAGATATCCAGTTAACGCCTCCTTAGCATTCTGCTTTGCACCTTCAAGGGAATCCCCTTCTGTAAGGCATCCCGGAAGGTCAGGGAACTCAACCAGATATGAATGGTCCACTGCAATATGCCCTATCTTTGCCGGATATGAAAGTATCATTTCAAACCTCCTTGCCTCATTAACACATGAAGCAGACCTTTTCCTAAATCTTTACTGCTGTGCACTGGGACCGAAAGAGTTTTATGCCCCTTGATAAGGATGTGATGGCTTCCCTCTATTCTGTCCAGATGCCAGCCCTTTTCATGTAACAGCTTTATCAGTTGTCTGCCGGACACAATTAATAATACAATATTTATGTTGTATTGGCAAGGCGATTTGATTATATCATTCAGCCTTGATACGGAATAGCCTATAACTCGTTTTAGGGTTGTTAACATGCACGGGAACCATAAAAAACGTGAATTTATAAGGAAAAAAGTTTTGCTGAGCGTCACGCCTCGGGAGCCATTTTTAACTGCTTGATTTTAATAGATTAATTTTGGACCATCTGAGACTCTCAACAAAACTTTTCGTGCAAATCAGAAGTCTGCTTTCTCCTCATAACCCAGAGCCAGGGCTTTCTTCAGGACTTCATCCGTAATATAGAATTTATGGTTCTGCAAAGCTTCAAACGCTGCAGGAAGGTTATCAATTATGCCCTTTTGCCTGACAGAAACAAGGAGACCGACAGTTCCGACAACCGGGAAGCCAAGAGATTTTGCAGTCTGCCTGCCCTTCAAGTCATCAAGCAGGAGAAAACCGGCTTTCATAAAGGGAAAGAGGGCTATTGCTTCTGCTTCTCCCTTGTCTATCTTTTCACTCAGATCAATAGAACTTTGTTTAGCTTCGGGAGAAAGAGTCTTAACTTCCAACCATTCGGGAGTTTTGTATCCGCCAGGCCTGAGCCATTCAGCATTCACTGCCGGTGAAACAATAACATGCTGAAAGAGTTTTCCGAGTATCCAGAGATGACCGATCTTATCGAGAAGTATGAGAGGGCTTGTATTTGATACGGCGATCATTAAGGCTTTTGCAGAAGCCTCACTTCTTCATCCAACTCATCGGGTTCTGTCCTCAGGTACGCTATCCCCTTCTTGCCGGCATAACGTATGAATTCGAACCGTTCCATACCGAGGATTTCCGCAGCCTTGCCACTGGATAGCTTACCCTCGCGGTATAATTCAAGAACTGCGGCTTCTTTTACAGCATCAGCACTGGTCTGATATGTTGTAGCAAGGGAGGACAACACCTCCGAAGGAAATACAAGCTCCAATCTCTGTAATGTCATCTAAAGCCTCCTTACCTGCTAAATACTCTATAGCTGAAATATTTTACCATAAACAAATAAATCATGATTTCGAAATGCTGGTGTTTCATTCAGCAACAACCTTTTAGAGGACAAATCTGGCCGCGTTGAGACTGACTAGCCTGTAGCTCGTTTTAGGATTGTTAACATGCACGGGAACCATAAAAAACGTGAATTTATGTGAAAAAAAGTTTTGTTGAGCGTTGCGCGCGGGGAGCCATTTCTCCCTTCACTTTGAGACCTCACTTTGATTGCATACTTCGCAGTAGAAGACAGCTATTTTTTTGTATTACACGCATGCCGTTGTCTGATCGATCATATTATCCAGAATCAAACAATTTTCTTGAAGAAATAAAAGCAATATCCTCAATATTATTGCTTTTCCACGAAAAAACTAATAATATTAATCACTTTGGCAGAATCAGGCCAAAAAGTTACATTGTTTTGATTTAAGCGATTATTGATTATTTTTGTATACAGGGGAAGGCATCAGGAAGAGGCCATTCGTCTCGTACTTGAGCAGGCCGAGACATTATCTGAGGATTGGAGCAGTGCCGGTGCGGCGTAAATGTAAATATCGATATTCGGCGGCTTTGCTAACTTGGCAACACTATGACGCCGGCCTAAAAGAAGGTATAATAAAATAGCTGTCGTAGCGGCCTATTCCACAAAGTATTCTGATAAAAGGAGGTGTAACATGACTACTCAAACATTGACAGCTGTCATGCACAAGGAAGAAGATTTGTATGTAGCCGAATGTCCCGAAGTCGGCACGGTAAGCCAAGGTTCTACCATAGAGGAGGCACTCTCCAACCTTAAAGAGGCCACTGAATTATATCTTGAAGAATTTCCTCTGCATGAAATATCCAAATCCCTGATGACCACTTTTGAGGTTGCGGTTCATGCCTAAACTCCTGAGGATCTCCGGTGAGGAGACGATAAGGAGATTAGAGAAACTGGGCTTTCGGCGAATTCGGCAACGAGGCAGTCATGTTATCCTGAAAAAAATCACTGTTGAGGAAGAAATCGGCTGCGTTGTTCCGCTGCATAAGGAATTAGCAATCGGCACATTGCGGGGAATCTTGAAACAGGCAAAGGTCAGTCCTTCGGAATTCATGGAAAGCGCCTAATTCATTGCCTGCCCATGGCTAAAAAAACTGACTTGAGTTGGAATCATAAAAAACGTGAATTTATATGAAATAAAGTTTTGCTGAGCGTCTCGCGCGGGGAGCCATTTCTCCCCAGATCAATTTCCTTTGCCTGGCCTGCCGGATTCGGCTGCAATGACCACAAGATATCCGATCCGCCGCCGCACCATACCGATATCACCCCTTAAGATATTTATTAAACCACGCGACGCAACGTCCCCAGGCGTCTTTGGCCGCCCCGGCCCGATAGCTTGGACGATAGTTTTCCGAAACTACTCGAAGCTGATGAACCTCTTCGGGTCGATCTTCCTCGCCACATGCATGGGTATCAAACCGGCAACAAGGGTCGTCAGAAAAAGCCCCAGGCAGAGAAAGGAAATGTAGAGGACCGGCAGACGGAAATGGATCTCCCAGCCAAATGAAATCTTATTGACCACTTCGATGAATATGATGCTCATGGCCGGTCCGATGACAGCCCCCAGGACGATGCCTGCCGTCCCGACGATCCCCGCTGAAAGTACGAGCATGCCGCGCAGCAGACGCCAGTCCGCTCCCAGGTACCTGATAATGCTGAACTCCCTTTTTCTTTCGAGGACAAGGGCAAGTAGGGTATTGATCACCCCCATCAGCGACACAATGATCGAGATCAGTTCGACAGCATAGGTAATGGCAAACGTCCTGTCGAATATGGCCAGGACGCGCGCTCTTAATTCGCCGTTGTTCATGATCTCAACCGAGTAGTGAGGCTGTACAACATCGCCGAGTTTTTTTATAAACCTGTTTATATCGACTCCCTTATCGAGATAGAGGGCTAGTTGTGTGGCATCATCAAGGCCCCAGTATTCATTCAGCCACTTCCTGTCGAGATACACAAAACCCGAGGCAGTGGAATAACTGCTGAAGATATTGCTTATGATGAACGGCACCCTGCCTGCCGGTGTCGGGATTTCGAACGAATCACCTGTCTTCAGGCCATACTTTGTCCCGAGGTAGCTGGAGACCCCTATCTGTCTTGTCTGCCCTGTCTGATAACTGTTCCGAAGCAATTCATCCCTCTCTCCGAAACCCGCAACGATCTTTCTTCCCCTGAAGTCGATCTGCAGGGTCCTGAACCTGTCCAGGAAGGCAACGCCGGGAAACGTCTCCACAATATTGACGAGCCCGTCAGAAAGCGGAAAATAACAGAAGTTGGCCCTGCAGGCAGCAGGCTTGATATAGACGTCGGCCGAGATATTCTTCTGGATCCAGACCATCAGCGAACTCCTGAACGAATAAATGAGGGTAAAGAGTGAGATGATCAGTGCACTGCTCACCGCAACGCTCATCAGGGCTACGGAAAAACGGTAGATGTTTCCCTGCATATCCCCAAGGGCGATAATGCCGCCGGGACCGAAGAGCCTTCCCAGAGGTTTCTTAAAAACAGCCAGGAGCAGAGAAAGATATGAGGGTGCGAGCACGGTAAAACCGAGCAGTATAAAAAGTATCCCGGCATAGGAGAGAAAGGGGAAGTCAAAGGGCATGCCACGATAATCGATATAGGCAACAGTGCAGCCCAGAACCACCAGAAGCGCACCGATCAAGGGATAATACAGCCTGCGCCGCTGTTGTTTCGTCTCGCCTGTTCCCTCCCTGGAACTCTCATTCGGCCTGGTCCCCGCCGCCTCCAGGGCCGGAACAGCAGAGGCGACAAAAGAGACGAAAAGACCGAGGGCAATGGCAAGAAGCATGTCACCTGCCGACAGGATATGGCCTGATATCGATATCGTCCCGTACATGGATGTTATGGTCTTCTCAACAGCACCCACCGCAAACCAGGCCACTGCCTGTCCGAACAGTATTCCCAGGACAGAACCGATCAGACCGAGAAATAGCCCGTGGATTACAAAAAGCAGCACCACTGTCCCTTTCCCGATGCCGAGTCCCCTAAGTATCCCGATCTCCGTCCTTCTCTTGACTGTCGAGATAAAGATGGTGTTGTAGAGCAGGAAGATCCCGACCAGTATCGCAATAAGGCTCACAAACTGGAGATTATACCTGAAGGACCTTAGCAGCGACTGCTGCTCTTTGATCAGCTGTATCTTCTTTTCGAGCGAGAGTGACGGGGGGATCACCTCCCGCACCTTCTCCGCAGCTGCCGGCTCAATCGCCGAATCCATGGCCGGATCCATGGCCGAACCTATGTCGAGATCGATCCGCGAAAGATACCCGCTCTTTCCGAAATACTCCTGATAGTTGCCAATATCCATGAGCAACGTGTTCGGGGCCAGGAGCGGGATATCGATAATATCAACGATCTTCAGCTCAAACTCGCCGTCGTAGACATGTGCCCTGAGGCTGTCGCCGATCTTCAGGGAATGGCCTTCAGCAAAGACCTTCGTGACCGCAACACCGTGAAGCTCCCTGAAATAATCGGCAAAGCCGGCCCGGATACCGGCCCTCAATTTGAGAAACCTTACGGCCCGCACTGTGTCGATCCCTTTCAGGTCAATGGTTTCCTTTATCGCAGGGACATACCCTTTCACCTCAAGGACCGGGAAGCTGTTCTCGTTGACCTCACGGACCTTTTTATAAACCGATTCATGAAAATCGATGCCGGAGTTGTCGAGGATCTCGTAGTTGGCGTAGGGATTAAGCCCCCTGATGTCGGCCTCGAACGATTGCAATGCCCTGTCTGAAGCGACCTTCACCCCGATGAAAAGCCCTATTCCGAGTGCCACCCCGATTATGGACAGCACCGACAGGAACTTCTCAGCCCTGATATTCTTCTGCACGATCAGCCTGATGAGCTGCAGGAGCGTCATATCAGGATCACAACAGGACCACCCCGTCACTGATTCTGACGGTCCTGTCTGCATGGCGCGCCACATACTCTTCATGCGTGACAAGAATGATAGTCTTTGAGGCCTCTTCGCCGATCTCCTCCAGAAGTTCCAGTATCAGCGCCCCGGTCCGGCTGTCAAGACTCCCGGTCGGCTCGTCCGCAAGGATTATCTCCGGGTCGTGGACGAGCGCACGGGCAAGAGCAACGCGCTGCTGTTCTCCCCCGGAAAGCTCGTAGGGATAACTCTTGTCCCTGCCACCGAGCCCCACGCGCTCCAGGTACCAGTATGCCCTCTCAGGACTGCTTATGTTGTTCAGGAGCAGCGGGATCCTGACATTATCGAATACGCTGATGTTCGGAAGGAGGTTGAAGAACTGGAACACAAACCCGGTCTTCTTCCTGCGGTGCAATGTCAGCTGTTCATCAGAATACGCGGATATCTCGGCCCCGTCGACAACGATCTTCCCCGCGTCCGGCCTGTCCATTCCGCCTATCAGGTTCAGGAGAGTCGACTTGCCGGAGCCCGAACTGCCGGTAATCGCAATGAACTCGCCTTTTTTTACCTCAAGGGTTATGCCCTTAAGAACGTGGGCCTCTCCGTAATGTTTTTCTACTGCCTGCAGCTGTATCATTAGTAACCCGTCATCTCTGCATAGGCCCTTCCCCTTGCCGGACCATCCGCTGAACCAGTTGAGCCGGCCGAGTCGGCAACCGCACAGGCCCCTTCCCAGTAATGGTTTCCGGTCGAGTGGGTCGCGACGAACTCCTGGGCCTCTACGAGGGGTGTGACCTTCAGCCTGAGTCCTTCGGAAGGTATTTTGATCTCCCAGAGCGCAGGGTATCGCGCTCCTGTCTGCGGGGACGTATAGTGCCTGAGAACGGTTATGCTGAAATCGCCTGACGACAGATGCCTGGAGCTGCCGTCCCTGTTTACAAAGGTACCTGAGGAATACCGGTCAGCCGTCCCGTCGGCCTTTCTCATGATATAGAGCATGATCTCCCGTCCGTCATCGAGCTGTATGCCGAACCAGTCCCATCCCTTCTGCCCCTGCCCCATCCTGCCTGTCGATATCTCCCTGTCGAACCAGCTCTTTCCCGATACGCTTCTGGCCTGATCACCTATCTTCAGTATCCCTTCTGTTGCCATATTCGTGTATGAAAAGTACCATGAGGCGCTCAGGGGAGAATCCTCTGCCTTGCGGGAATATCCTTTATCGCCGTGCAGAACAAGGGGCTTGACCGGGCTCAGGACCAGATCGAGCTCCCTACCCTCGCCAGAGGCCTGCAGCCGTATCTTTTCAGGCGTCCCGTCCATCTGATTGCGGCCTACCCAGACCTTAAGTCTGTCCCGCTCTGCACCCGCAAAGTCGAACGCGCCTGAATCAGACCTTTCCGAAAAATAGTATTTTTTGCCGGAAACGTCGGTTATTGCAAAGTGTGAAATGTAAATATCCCTTACGCCGAAGCTGGACCTGAATTCACGCCTCTGGACCCCTGCAACGAAAAAAGTCAGCTCATATCCGAACTCATGCCCGTCCCTGTCAAAGAGGTGCCCGGTAGAGTACCACCACTGGAGGCGGTAGTCCGGCCTGAAATAAAAGTCCGCAGGAAATTTCAGGACATGGTCATGCGTCACCTCACGGTATTCCTCTGCAACAGCTCCTCCGGGAATGCAGGCGCAGAGCAAAACAGAAAGCAGGAGAACACGCCTCATCACGTATCTCAATTCCCTTCCCTTCTGCAAGGCCCTCTGCATCATGACTCTATTATAATTGGACTTTGGCGATAATCTTATTTATATTTATTTTTTTACCCGTCATTATCTCGAAAATGCTCCTCGCCCCCAAGGGGCGAGGATAAGAAAGTTTCCCTCCCTTGAGGGAAAGAACTAAGGGAGGGTGATATTTTCATCCACCTCTGTGAGCTCTTGCCCGTCATTACCGCGAAGGCGGAAATCCACAGACATTTCCTCTTTATGTTTTATCCTTAGCATTGCATTGCAACAGACATAAACACCTCAAAAGTCCTGCAATACAACATGAATGAATCACCCCGCAGCAAGCTGCGAGGTATCTAAATATTTCCCCGCCCTTGAGGCGAGGGGATGAAGGGGAGGGTGAAAAAACAATCGGAAGGTGAAAAGTGTAACCAATCACCCCCACCTAACCTCCCCCCTCAAGGTGGAGGAATTTTTGGGAACACCCGATGCAAAGCATCAAGGAATTCTTTTGATTAAATTATGATTCACGTAAGCGCAGGCTTAACGCTGAGTGCATTTTATAAAGAAGGCTGGCAGGCCCCATGAAATGGCTATAAGCTGCTGCAGACAGGACTTTTTCGGCATTTCTGTCTGCTACACCTGAGTATTTTTATGCAACGATAAGGTTTATTCTTTACATTCTCTGCCTGCTTCATTAAAATTATCATCAGAGGGGAAAGTCGGCAACATCCTCCTGATTTAAAGCATGAGTATAACCAGATTCATCGCGCACACCTGTGAAAAAACAACATGAAGAAACATCAAGATAAAAGACGTGATCCCACGTTCAGGGGCTGCTGAATGAGCCGTGAAATGTGCTATCGATGTTTTTGGCCGAAGTCTCTCTGCTGGTGCTCGTCAATTTCTCCAATTGAGACCCGTACGAAAATCATCATCCTGATGCACCCGAAAGAATTCAAAGAGGAAAAGGCGGCTACGGGCCGCTTCACTCATCTTTGCCTGAAAAACAGCGAGATTCATATGGGCATTGAGTTCGACAACCACAAGGCCGTTCAGGAACAGATCCATGACATGCGCTATTTTCCGATGTTGCTCTACCCGGGAAAGGACGCCATCAATCTTTCGGAAAGTGGCATACCCGGCGATCTTTTGCACGACCGCCAATTACTCGTGATCCTCCTTGACGCAACATGGCGCAACGCCAGAAAGATGTTCAACAGAAGTCCTACACTGCAAAAATTGCCCCGGCTGGGGATCGTGCCCGAGGAAAAGAGCCGTTATCTCATTAAGAGACAGCCCCATGATTGGTGCCTCTCCACCATAGAAGCTGCGCATGAATTGATGAAAGCACTTGACAGTGCCGGGCTTGATATCTACGCGAAGCCAAACCAGATGCTCGATCTTTTTGCCAGGATGCAGCAGCACCAGA
>JBARHQ010000069.1:0-5594 GCA_049799315.1 Thermodesulfovibrionales bacterium
GAGCGTTCTGCGTCAGCCCTCCCGTTGACATGTCGGGCCATCCCTGTTAACATTGATAAGAAATACTCCATCGAGGAGGGTGATATGAAAAAAGGGATTTCGATGTTGCTGTTTCTTTGCTGTATTATTGTTTTTTTGTCGGGTTGTTATGTCTATGGTCCGCCCCCGACCGGCTCGGTCGGTCCTGCCCCCGGGTACAACCAGCCGATAGAGTCTCAGGAGCCTTCATATAGCAGCCCGCCTTCCTCGGGTGAGGTAGGACCGGCGCCGTCACGTGACCATGCTCCGTATGATTACGCCCCTCCGCCGCCATCGGGAGCGGTTGGTCCGGCCAGATACCGATGACATCTTCCTCTGATCAGCGGCTGCGTCAAAGAGCCCTCTGCATTTTCGTTGCTATCTGCATCATCTCGTTTTGCGCGGCATGTTTTGCTGAGCAGGCTGCAGAGGAGATGGTATCGGTTCAGGGCATCGGCTACCCCCCTATCCGGGCGGAGAGCACGGCCCAGGCCCATCTGATGGCAAAGCGGGCGGCGGTTGTCAATGCTTATCGCAATGTCCTCTCGGCAAACGCATCATCGGGAAATGGTAGTGACGTTACCTATCAGGAACTTTCAGGTTTTGTAAGCGGCATGAAAATCGTCGACGAAGAATATCTGAAGGACGGGGGAATCAGGATTACGGCGAAGGTCCCGAAAAAGAATGTCGTTGTATCTTCAAAGCCCAGGACAGAAGTCAGGAGGTCTGAGGGCCCAAGTGAGGGATCCAGTGTGGGCTTCAGTGAAAGATCGAGCGAAAAATTCAGGGGGCCGGAGAGGGTTTCCCTGGACGAGTGGTATAAGATCATTAACAGGCTGGTCAGTATAGATAAATAGAAAACCATGGAGGTAAGAATGATGAAAATGAAGCACGTTTTTGCAGTCTGCGTATATGCAGTTCTTACGTTGTTGCTGTCGGCAGTTCTGCCGGCTTCTGCGGATGCCCAGTTGAGTGCGCAGCAGCGGCTCATGGCGAAGCGGGCGGCGAAGGCCGATGCGCTGCGTAATCTCGGGGAGATGGTCTATGGTGTACAGATCAATTCCAAGACAAAGGTAAGGGATTTCATTACCGAGTCCGATACCATACGGGCAAGACTTGCTACGGTGATACAGGGTGCCCGCGAGGTTGACTATGTCGAGAAACCCGACGGAACTGCAGAGGTTACTGTCGAAATAACCCTTGGCCGCGTAGAAGATATTCTCGGCCGCCGGTTGCTCTATGACCAGCAGGTCTTCACGGCCGTGGGTTATGGTGCACCTCCTGGCGGCGAACCGGCACCCGGTTATGCGCCTGCCTCTCCTGCTCCCATGAATGATGTTATCAGGGCAAAGGGCAACGGGGTTGAACCGAATGATCCTTCGATGTCCCGCGCTGAAAAAGGCCTGATGGGCAAGCGCGCCGCAAAGGTTGATGCGTTGCGGAATCTTCTGGAGCAGGTCTATGGCGTTACGGTCAGGTCGAAGACGACTGTCAGGGATTTTGTGACCCAGAGCGATGATATAAAGGCCCGGGTCAGTGCCTTTGTTCGTGGGGCGAGAGTGGTTTCCGAACGGCCCCTTGGCGATGGCAGCTACGAGGTGGAGGTCGAACTGGAACTGGACCCGCTCATGAGACTATTTCCGGAGTGATAACATTATGAACTTTAAACATAAAGGAGGCGGTTTATTTATGAAGATGAGAGTTTTTGCAGGGGTGCTTATAATGATTGCGTTTGCGCTGGCCGGCTGCCAGACATATGAAGTGCGGGAAGGACGGCCACTCGGCGAGGTTGGTCCGGCGCATGATGCTCCTCCTCCGGAGGGGGAATGGGTCCCGGTCAAGGTAACGGCGAAGGGTGGCGGTGCGCCTCCGCCGAATGCCGTCAATCAGGCACAGGCAAGGCTGATGGCTGAGCGTGCAGCAAAGGTCGATGCGATGAGAAACCTTCTTGAGCAGACCTACGGTGTGACGATCAAATCACGGACAACGGTCAAGGACTTTATCACCCAGAATGATACGATAAAGGCGAGAGTCAACGCGTACATAAAAGGTGCAAAGGTGATTGATACAAAGTATCTCAGTGACGGGAGCGTCGAGGTCGAGATGGAGATCATCCTTGACTACGAATTCAGGAGAATATTCTAATGAACCCGTACTTCAGCAGAACGCCGGGTATCCTGTTTGGTATCCTGGCTATTTCTTTATGGTTTCTTGTATCAGCCGGCATGGCGGGCGAGATGATCACTGCCGACGGGTTTGCCCCGTTTACGGGCGGAAATAAGGTAGTTGCCAGGGACAAGGCTGTTGATGATGCCCTGAGAAAAGCGGTTGAGCAGGCGGTCGGTACCATGGTCTCTTCCGACACGATGACCGAGAACTATAAGGTGATCCACGACAAGATCCTGGCGCGGACCACCGGCTATGTCGAAAAATACAAGATCCTCTCAGAAGGGCCGGAAGGCGATCTCTACCGGGTCAGGGTGCAGGCCGAGATAGGCAATGCAGACCTGACGAGTGATCTCAATGCCCTGGGACTTCTGCATGTTATGGTCGAGAAGCCGAAGGTGATGGTGATCATCGACGAAAGGATGGACGGTCTTTATGAAGCAACCGGCACGGACGGCGTTGGCCAGGCAGAGGCAACGATCATCGAAAAACTGATCAATGCGGGATTCAACGTTGTTGACGCAGCTACGGTCAGGTCCAATATCTCCCGCGATAAGGCATTGCGGATTTTTGAAGGCGACAACAAGGCGGCCGCAGCAGAAGGGCTGAAGTACGGTGCGCAGGTTGTCATCACCGGAAAGGCGTTTTCAAAGAGCGCCATCAGAAGTATTCGCGGGACTAATATGCAGTCTATCCAGGCTACCATGCAGGCGCGGGTGATCAAGACCGATACTGCAAAGGTGATTGCATCAAAGAGTGCTACGGGAGCTCAGGCCCATATCGATGAGATTCAGGGTGGTGCTCTTGCTATCAAAGAAGCGAGTGAGAAGCTTTCTGATGAGCTTATCGAGATGATTGTCAAACAATGGTCCGGGGAGGTCTATGGCCGCTCGCAGGAGATTACCGTCATGATAAGCAACGTGTCCTACAAGCATCTGGGTATTATAAAAAACCATCTGCAGAAGGAGACCCAGGGTGTCAAAGCAGTCCACCAGCGGAGTTTCACCGGGAACGTGGCTGAGTTGATGTTGGATTACGGAGGCAAGTCAACGAATATTGCGGATGCCCTTGCCGGCAAGAAATTCAGCGGGTTCAGGCTTGAGCCGACGAACGTTACTCCGAGCCGGATCGACGTGAAGGTAGTACCGGTCAAGTAGAGGGTCTCTTTATAAAGCCGGCATTTATATTGTTTGTTTGTCATTACGGCTTGTCCGGAATCTTTCAGACGGCTTTAAAGAAGGATTCCCGACGAGTTTCACTGGCGGGAATGACGGCAGCATAATTATATGAAATACATGCGTGGGAAGGACTTTCAGACATTGCAACGAATAATTTATTGTTTGATAATGCTTGTGTTTGCAGTTCCTGTGGGTGCTGCCGAGCAGCAGGTCGGGAGCATCAGGGAACTCAAAGGTTCTGCCAGCATTCTCAGGTCTAAGGACAAGCTTGAGGCCAGTAAAAACGAATCGGTATTCAGGTCCGATACGCTCAGGACTGCCGGAAAATCCAGGGCCAAGCTTTTGTTTATTGATGATTCTCTGGTCATGGTTGGTGAAAATACGAGCTTTGTCATATCAGAGCATTTCAGGGACAATAAAAACGTATCGGTATTTAACCTGGTCGACGGGGTCATGAACGTGATTGTCGGCAAGTCAGGGTTCGAGGTGAGGACCCCGACCGCAGTAACCGCCGCCCGGGGTACATCATATCTTGTCTGGGTTGACGGCAGCAAAACGGGTCTCGCCGTCACTGAGGGCAGGGTGGACTTCAGCGAAGTCAATACGCCGCCTGACCGGAAGATGACCGTGCCAGCGGGACGGACGAGCATTGTTGAGATCGGGAAACCCCCGGTGGTTGCGGTCAGGACGAATCCGGACCTGATTAAAAAATTCTATGAGCAGACCCTTGAGCAGGAAGAGCGTTGGGGGCCAGTGCTTCTCAAAGCTACCGGCAGCGGGATTCCGCCGCCGAATATGGTGAACCCTCCGCAGGCCCGTCTGATGGCCATGCGCGCCGCAAAGGTCGAGGCCATGAGAAACCTGCTGGAGCAGGCCAACGGTGTGTCGATCCTGTCAGACACCAGGATACAGGATTTTGTGGCGAAGAGTGATATGATTAAGGCAAGGGTGGACTCCTTTATAAAAGGGGCCTGGGTCTCGGAAGAGCGGGAGCTTGCGGATGGGACAATTGAGGTGGATATAGAGATTGCTCTCGGTATAGGTTTCAGAAGGATGTTTCTCGAACAGACAGAAAGACAGTGAGACTGGAGGCAAAACTTATTAATATGCGATTTAGTATAATCGGTAAATATCTCAGGAGGTCTATTAGGATGAAGAAAGTGTTTTTATTATTGGTTATTCTTATTGTGGTGGTGGGCATTACCGTCCCTGTCTATGCATACGACCCTATGTCGGGTGATCAGCAGGACAACGACTATGCGAAGCCGTCGAAGAAATCCTCACCTGCTCCGGAGGCTGTCTACGCGCCGTATACGGGCCCTAAAAAACGGGTTGCGGTCACCAAGTTCGACAACAAGGTGAAGGGGACCTATGGCAGCTGGAATATCGGCGAGGGCATGGCTGAGCAGTTGACGACCGCGCTCATCAAGACCGGCCGTTTTGTGGTCGTCGAGCGTCAGGCTCTGCAGGACGTCCTTGGCGAACAGGAACTCGGGCAGACCGGGGTTATCAAGAAAGAGACCGCGGCAAAGGTCGGCCAGGTACTGGGGGCACAGATTATCGTCCGCGGTGTTGTCTCTGAATTCGAACAGGCCGAGTCAGGCGGCGGTAGTGGAATCGGCATTGGCGGTTTCAGGATCGGGGGCAGATCATCGAACGCACACGTTGGAATCGATATCCGGCTGATCGATGCCACGAGCGGGCAGGTCCTGACATCTCACAACGCGGTCGGCAAGGTAGAATCATCCGGAGTTGCGTTTGGGGTTTCCCGGGGTATTGTCGACTTTGGTGCGGATTCTTTCAAGAATGCGCCGATAGGCCAGGCAACAAGACAGGCGATTGAGGATGCGGTGAAGTTTATCGTCGATACCATGGAGACCGTCCCCTTCACCGCAAAGGTCGTCAAGATCGAGGGCAAGAAAATCTACATCAATATCGGCTCGAATATGAATATCAGGTCTGGCACGAAGATGTATGCCTATGCCCTGGGGGAAGACCTTGTTGACCCTGACACAGGCCTGCGGCTTGGTGCCGACGAGAAGCTGCTCGGGACCGTAGAGGTGCGCGACGTCCAGTCCAAGTTCTCGATCGGCTATATGGTCTCAGGTAACGGACCGCTGAAACGCGGCGACGTCCTGAAGCTGCCGTAGTCTCCGGTCCTAAGATATCAGGAGGGCTCCTGCTTCCGCAGGGGCCCTTTTTTTGACCCAGTTACTGCCCGGAAGCTCAGTT
>JBARHQ010000070.1:0-8137 GCA_049799315.1 Thermodesulfovibrionales bacterium
CCATCGGCTGGGTTAGCGAACAGAGCTAACAGAACAACAAGCGGTACCAATTTCATACTGTTCATGACAAACATAGGCTCTCCTTCGCGATGTTATAACGTACAGTGTTTTATCTGTAAGGCCGTTATGAATGACCCGTCCAATTACTTTCTACCCGTGAAAGAGGCCAAAAGCCTACTGGATTTTTAATGTGCCTGCTTTTTGACGGGCTATCGCCGATTGATGCCGCCGTCCGTCAGCATGACGAAATAAAATAATCTTCCCCGTTGCATAAAAATACTCGGTCGCAGCAACAGAAATCCCGAAAAAATCCTGTCTGCAACACCTTACAGACATTTAATGGAGCCTGCCAGCCTTCTTTACAAAACTCACTCACCGTTACGTCTGCGTTTACGTGAATCCTAATTAAATCATGTTGCCATTGCAGGACTTTTTGAGGTGTTTATGGCTGCTGCAATACAACGTTAAGGAAAAAGCTGAACTTTCTGAAACCCTGCTTCATTCTAATGAAATAGCCCTGGAATGTAAAGAATAAAACAGGGCGTCAAGCCGGCTTGCGGAGTAATCACGCCCGGCAACGACGGCCACTCTGAACTTCGTTATGTTAAGGTCAGGACGCCTTTGCGACTTCGTATTTAACAGGCAAAAGCTTTTCAAGCGAGACATGCCTTGAGGCATCCAGGATTTCTATTCCTATGATTTTGTCGTTTTCCCCAAGATCAAGAACAATATCTTCGGATACCCTTTTGTTGATGACATCCTGCTTTCTGTCATCAAGCCTGATGTAAAGAAGGTCTGTTTTGTCGTTATACACAATGTTCACTCTACACCTCCCATTTCCCGTAAAAGACATATACGGTAACCGTGACAATCTTATCTCCGTCTATCATATAGAACACTTCGACTCTTTTATGTTCATAATGCTTATTATGGCGGTTTTGATTGAAATCGTAAACCTTGGCCTTCCCGACGCGGCCATATTTTGCAGAAATTGGGAAGCCGGTATGAATCACGTCCTGAATTTCGGCTTCATTAGTGCCGCGCTCCTCCGCTCGCTCCAAGGTATGAGGGTCTATCTGAATTTCCATGCCCCTATATTATCACGGAAAGAACATGAAACAGAACCTGAGCAGCAATTCACACGAAGTCCCGGCACCATAATGGCATCGCGAACCGTCGATAAATACATGCTACAATATTCTCACTATGTCCACAGAAAAAACATCCCGCATCTATTCATAGTGAGTCCACATGCGTATAACTTTAACTGTTTTTATTTCATCAAGAATCTCATAGACAAGTCGATGCTGTATATTTATGCGGCGGGAATATGCGCCTCCCAAATCACCGACCAGTTTCTTGAACGGCGGATAGTCTTGATAAGGATTTTTTTCAATTATCTTAAGCAACTGCTCTGCTTGAGGACGCAATCCTGAAGCGGCAATGATCATCAGTCTTCACCTCTGCCCTATGTCTTGAACCTGGTGACTAATCTCCTGTAATCCTCTTCAGTGTCCATATCAAGGACAACACCTTCATCAGACACATCAAGAAGAAAAATCCAGGCAGGATGGCTGGTGATGATATCGCGCAGTGAGCCGGCTGGAACTATCTCCTGTATCAACGTAGCGGGAAAAAGCGACGGATGGCCTTTCCTCCCGTTGTGGACGGGAATAATGATCTTATCCGGGCTGTTCTCGTGCTCACGAAGAATTCCCGCTATCGTCTCCGGAGATACCAGGGGATGATCAGCGAGACAGACAAGGACACCGCTCGATGCGGGATCTAACTCCCTCAGGCCGACCCGTATCGACTCTGCCATATCGCTTTCAGGATCGTCATTGGATGCGAACCTCACCGGCAGGTGGGCCAGGGATGCACGAACTGCGTCATGGTCTTTTCCAATAACGACGACGATATCCTGGACCCCGGCCTCTGCAATACTCCCTGCAGCATGCGCAATAACAGGCCTGTCACCCAGCGGCAGCAGTTGTTTTGTCTGCCCCATCCTCCTGCCCGATCCCGCCGCAAGCAGAAGGGCAGATACCCGGCAATGCATACTCCCTCCTTTTCTGTATGACCTGCGCCATGATGCTGACCGCGATCTCCTCCGGCGTAATGGAGCCGATCGAAAGGCCGACCGGGATAACGACCCTGGCTATGTCCTGGTCTGAAAATCCCTGCTCGCGGAGGACCTTGAAAAGGAGTGCTTTCTTCCGCCTGCTTCCGAGAAGCCCTATATAGGCCACCTCTGTCCGCAGGGCAGCCTTCAGAGCGTCCAGATCGTGGTTGTGACCGCGCGTGGCGATGATGATATAGGAATTCCGTCCGGCCGGGACCTGCGAAAATATGCCCTCGAAATCATGGACAACGATCTCGTCGGCTTCAGGAATGTTTGCCCTGTTTGCATACTCGACCCGGTCGTCGGTTACCGTCACCCTGAAACCGGCAAATTTCGCAAGGATCGAGAGGGCTGCGCCGACATGGCCTGCGCCGAGGATGATCATCTCGGGATCAGGCAGGACAGGTTCAATATATACGAGCACCTTCCCGCCGCAGACAAGGCCCCCATGTTTTTCTGTCAGTTCAAAGGGCAGCGTCGAGGGTTGACCGTCCTTTATAGCCATAAGTGCGGCCTGGATGACATCCGCCTCGATGCAGCCGCCGCCGAGAGTGCCCATGATACTGCCATCGTCCCTGACTATCATCTTGGCCCCCTGCCTCTGGGGCGATGATCCGACAGTCTGGACGATTGTTGCCAGGGCGGCTGGCCTGCCTTCCCTTTTCAGCTTTACTATCTCTTCATAAATTTCCATAACTTATGCCTTCACCTCTTCCATCTTTATCGGAAGCCTCCGGATGCGTTTTCCTGTCAGCGCGAAAACCGCGTTGCAGACAGCCGGAGCAATCGGCGGCACCCCGGGTTCACCGACCCCCTGGGGAGATTCCTGACTTGGAACAATATGAACGTCGACCCTCGGCATGTCCTTCATTCTCACAACCGGATAGTCGTGGAAATTGTCCTGTTCAACGCTGCCATTCTTGAAGGTGATAGCCCCAAACAGGGCAGCCGAAAGGCCGTAGACGATCCCGGACTCCACCTGAGCGGTCACCGTGGAGGGGTTCACCGTCCTGCCGCAATCAATGGCGCAGGTAACGTTATGAACGCGGACCTCGCCGCTGGGGCTGACAGACACCTCTGCAACCTGGGCAACAAAGCTGCCGAACGATTCATGGACAGCGATACCGCGTGCCCGTCCTTTGGGAGGAGGGCTGCCCCAACCTGCTTTTTTCGCAGCAAGTTCCAGCACCGTTTTGTGCCTCGGATGTTTGCCGAGAAGCGCTAGCCTGTATTCATAGGGGTCTTTGCCTGCGGCATGAGCAAGCTCGTCAATAAAACTCTCAACAACAAATGCGGTATGAGAATGGCCGACCGAACGCCACCAGAGGACCGGCACGCCGTTCTCAGGGCTGTGAAGATCGACAAAGACATTGGGGATATCATACGGTATGTCCTCAGCCCCTTCGACCGACGTTCTGTCTATGCCGTTTTTTATGAATCCCTTTTCAAAGAGAGTCCCCTTGATGATAGACTGCCCGACAATCGTATGTTGCCACGCGACGGGCATTCCGTTTTGGTCAATACCGGCAGATATCCTGTCATACCACATCGGCCGGTAATAGCCTCCTTTCATATCATCCTCACGCGTCCAAACAACCTTCACCGGCCGCTTGACAGCCCTGGCTATATGCACCGCCTCACTCACAAAGTCAGACTTAGGGTTGGCGCGTCTGCCGAATCCACCACCCAGAAGCATCGTATGGATCCTGACCTGCTCCGGCTTGAGACCAGCAATCGTTGCGGCTGCATCCCTGTCGACCGTCTGGAACTGGGTCCCGGTCCATATCTCGCAACTGCCTTCCCGGAGATCCACCAGGCAGTTCAGCGGCTCCATCGTCGCATGGGCAAGGTATGGCACCTCATACTCGGCAGTCAGTTTCCTTGCTGCAGCAGTAAACGCCTTCTCCGCATCTCCTTCTTTTTTTGCCATGGTACCGGCAGTCGCAGCAAGCGCTGCATAACGGGTTCGCATATCTTTAGTAGAAAGCCCGGCGTTTTCCCCCAGATCCCATTCTACCTCCAGGGCATCACGCCCCTTATTTGCCGACCAGAAGTCGGTTGCAACAACCGCCACGCCTGAAGGTATCTGAAAAACATCTTTTACTCCCGGCACCTTCTTCGCCTTTTCAGCGCTGAATGCCTTTACCTTCCCACCGAAGACAGGAGACCGCCCGACGACTGCGATAAGCATGCCCTTGACCTTCGCGTCGATACCGAACAGGGCCTTGCCACTGACTTTGTCAGGAGTATCAAGCCGTTTCGTCGGCTTACCGATCACCTTGAAATCATCAGGCTTTTTCAGGATGACTTCTTTCGGTGGTTTAAGACGCGCTGCTTTTTCTGACACCGCACCGTATGAAAGTCTTTTTTTCGATATATCGTGAATGATAAAGCCCTTTTCCACGCGGCAGGATTCGGGCGTGACCTTCCATGTTTCAGCAGCAGCCTGCAGCAGCATCGTCCGTGCGGCTGCTCCGGCCTTGCGGAACTGGTCCCAACTCGAACGGACGCTGGAACTTCCCCCTGTTCCCTGCAGGGTGCCCCACGCCGTATGGTTATATTCCGGCGCAACCGGCGCCGGCTCGATCCGTATCTTCGACCAGTCGCACTCAAGTTCTTCTGCGATAAGCATAGGCAGTGAAGTATACACACCCTGTCCCATCTCAGACTTATTCACAATGACGGTTACCAGATCGTCGGTGCCTATCCGGATAAAGGCATTCTGAGAAAATGACTGCGTTGCCTTCCCGGTTCCTGCTGGAACTGCGTCGGGGAGGGAAAACCCGAGGATCAGACCACCGCCGACCATGACCCCGGTCTTAAGAAAATCACGACGGCTTATCTTAACAACTCTGCTCATCTTGCGCCTCCTTTTACCGTCATGCCGGCGGCAAGGAAAATGGCACTGCGTATGTGCTGATAGGTTCCGCATCTGCAGATGCATCCGGACATAAATTCATCGATATCCGCCTCGGTAGGTCTCGGCTTGCTTTTCAGCAGCGCCACCGCCTGCATCATCTGTCCGGACTGGCAGTAGCCGCACTGGGGAACGTCCTGGGCGATCCAGGCCTTTTTGACCGGATCATTGTCCGGGACCCCTTCGATCGTTGTTATCTTCTTCCCGACCACGTCCTTCACCTGTGTCTGGCATGATCGTTCGGCCTTCCCGTCGATCAGTACGGTACATGCGCCGCATTGGGCCTTGCCGCAGCCGAACTTGGTGCCAGTGAGCCCTATATGCTCCCGGATCACCCAAAGCAGGGGTGTTTCCGGGCTGACATCAACCTTATGCCGCCTTCCATTAATCGACAGAGAGAACATTGCAACCTCCTGGATTATTCAGTGAGATTTGACGGGTCCGCCATCATAGAAAAATTCTACCACGAAAAAGGCAGAAACAATACCTAACATCTACCTCATATCCAGACGGATGCCGTGCGTGCTATGTCCCTTTTGGTTTCAGCCTCTTCGTCGGCAGGGCATTCCAGGGATCGTCGGGCCAGGGATGCTTTGGATAGCGGCCCTTCAGTTCTTTCCTGACCTGTTGATAACTGCTGTTCCAGAACCCCCTGAGGTCCTGTGTTATCTGGACCGGCCTGCGGGCCGGGGACAGAAGATGGAGAAGCACCTTCACCCTTCCACGCGCAATTACTGGTGTATCGGCAAGACCGAACATCTCCTGAAGCTTTACCGCAAGGACCGGAACCTCCCCCGAACCATAATCCAGCGCTACACGGGAGCCGCTCGGCGCGGTAATATGTGACGGGGCCTCCTTGTCGAGGACTCGCAACTGTTCCCATGTCAGCCGCGCCTTTAATGCGGGGAGGATATCCAGGGCTGCCAGTTCCCTGGCATTGCGAATACCATCAAGCCACGGCAGGAGCCACTCCTCAGGGGTCGCCGCGAGAATGTCTTCCGAGAGATCGGGCCAGTCCCCGGCAGGGAAGGTCCTCTTCAGCAGGGCGACACGCGCCAGGAGCTCCCGGCACGCAGGACGAAATGTAAGCAGAGAGAGATTCAACCGGATCGCCTCGCACAGGACCGGGATTGTCTCTTCATGAGATGGTTTAAAGGGTTTTTCAGACATGATTATTGCTCCGAGCCTCTCCTCACTGACAGCCATCACCCTGCCTTCTTTCTTGTCCCATTCAACTCTTCGCCTCTTTTCGATGAGGCCGACGCATTCACTCCGGATAAGCTCTTCCGTAAGATCCGCGGCCAGATGCACGACCCCTTCCGCCTTTTCACCGGCGTCTACGTTCAGGGCGACAATGAACCGGTTTCTTGCCATGTTGCCCGGACGGGAGAACCCGACACCTCTCCCCTGAGACAGGACATACCTCCCCCCGCCGTCCTCCCGCAGCTTTGCTATCCTGTCGGGAAAGGCAACGAGCAGCAGACGGGATATCAGTTCGTGCCCAACCGCTTCTTCGGAATAGTTGTCAGCGCCTCTCCTGATCTCCCTGAGCAGATGACGGGCTGTCTTGTCAACAATGCGTAAGGCCCATGCGTCAGCCGCACCCGGTGCTGTTCCTTCCCTGCGCCAGCGGCGCAATACATCGAGTCTTTCTGTAACATCCGGTTCGTCGTCCTGCCCTGGAGCGCCTCTGCGAAGGATGTCTCTTTCGGAAAGCAATGCAGCCAGGTCAGCCCCAAGCGCCGGGAACCCCAGTTCCTCCGCCCTCACCAAAAGCCTGCTGAGCCGTGGATGGACCGGCATTCTCGCCATCTTCCTGCCTGTTGCTGTTACTGAACCGGAATGATCGAGTGCTCCCAGGGCCACAAGGAGGGTCCTTGCAGACTCCCAGGCTGCCGCGGGAGGTAAATCAACCCACGACATCGCCGAAGGGTCCTTAACTCCCCAGGCAGCCAGTTCAAGAACAACAGATGTGAGATCAGAAACAAGGATCTCCGGCGGGGCAAAAGGTAGCATCGACTCGCAGGCATATTTGCTGTAGAGACGGTAGCAGACCCCGGGCCCGAGCCTGCCCGCCCTTCCCTTACGCTGTTCAGCTGATGCCTTTGATATCGATACCGTGATCAGCCGGTTCATCCCTGTCGATGGGTCATATTGAAGTCTTCGCGCCAGCCCGCTGTCTATGACAACCTGAACGCCTTCGATCGTAAGGCTTGTCTCGGCGATATTGGTCGCAAGCACAATCTTGCGCATCTCTGATGGCATTATGGCGCGCTCCTGCTCCTCAAAGGAAAGATCACCATAAAGCGGGTGGAGGGTGATACCGCTGCCGCTTCGACTGACCACCGGCCGGAGCAGATCGGCACAGGCGCTTATTTCTCCTGCTCCGGGGAGGAAAACGAGAATATCTCCGCTGGCCTCCTTAAGCGCCTTGTTGACGGCATCGGATGCACGCGCTGCGAGCCGGCGGCGTTCTTTGTTGTCAGGCAGGTAGTGCTCTTCAACAGGGAAGGCCCTCCCTGATGTTGCTATGACCGGGGCATCCCCCAGCAATGTCGCAAGCGGACCAGGGTCAAGAGTGGCGGACATAACCATGATCTTCAGGTCTTCCCTTAGATTGCGCTGTATGTCCAGGCAGAGCGCAAGCGCCAGGTCCGCATGGAGGCTCCGCTCGTGGAACTCATCGAAGATAATCATTGCTGTACCTTCAAGGCCCGGGTCCGACTGGATCCGTCGGGTCAGAATTCCTTCGGTCACAACCTCGATACGGGTTGCTTTTGAAACCCGGCGGTCGAAGCGGATGGTGTACCCGACCGTGGCGCCAACCTCTTCCCCGAGGGTTGAGGCCATCCAGCGGGAGGCGGAGGTAGCGGCAAGCCTGCGGGGTTCGAGCATAATAATACGCCCCTTTTCCCGGGGTATGATATCGAGCAGGGCAAGCGGCACACGCGTTGTCTTACCAGCACCTGGTGGGGCCTGCAGAACAACCGAATTATTCCTGAGCACTGAATCTTTCAGCAGATTCAGGCTATCGTCGATGGGATAAGTTTTCATGGAAATTTGTATTGCACGACAGACCTGCTGTTATTCTAACACTG
>JBARHQ010000071.1:0-22872 GCA_049799315.1 Thermodesulfovibrionales bacterium
CCGTTCTTCTCAACCGTCTCATCGTCTGCCGCTGCCTTCTCGTCAATATCCATGCCATAGCTCGGTCCGCAACAGCTCGAGCCCTGGACAAATATCCTGAGCCCCCAGCCTTCCTTGCCCTCGGCCTTGAGTATTTCCTTTGCCTTTTCCGCTGCACCATCAGATATCTTTAACATCATAGCCTCCATATAAGAATTTAGTTGTTACTTTTAGAATACGTGAATAAAATGCCAAAAATCAACTTGTCAGGCCTGCGTCACACCCTCAAGCACATTCTTCTGGACAGGCCCGTAGACCGTTACGGCAAACCCGTCCCTGGTGATAAGCCTTTCAGCCAGCGTCTGGATCTGGCGCATGCTGACGTGGTTGACCGCTTTGATGATATCATCCGGGGGAATATATCGTCCGAAATACATCTCCTGCCGGGCGATATTATTCATCCTGCTGCTGGTCGACTCCAGCCCAAGAATCAGATTGCCTTTAAGGTGATTTTTCGCCCGCTGAAGCTCTGCATCGGTAACGCTGTCCCTAAGCCCGAGCATCTCCTGTATCACCAGTTCGGCCACCTCTCTTACCCTCTTTTTGCTGACCCCGGCGTAGACGCCCCAGAGGCCGCTATCGAGATAGGAGGACGTGTATGAATAAACTGAGTAGGCAAGCCCCCGCCGTTCCCTGATCTCCTGAAATAGCCGGGAACTCACCCCTGCGCCGAGGATCGTGTTCAGGACAAAGAGGGCGTACCGTTCATCGCTCACCTGTGAGATCGAGGGGACGCCGATGCAGAGGTGCGCTTCTGCCATCTCCTTCGAGACCACCCGAAGGTCCTTTCTGAAGACCGGTGGCTGTCCCGTCTTCGCTTCAGTCCCGTGCCGCAGCCCCCCGAACTTTCGGTTCAGCAGGGCCAGCATTTCTTCCGGAGAAAAATTTCCTGCGCAGGAAATGACGATGTCCTTCGTCCCATAGTACTGCCGGATATGACCAAGGATGCTCTCGCGGGTAAACGACGCGATCGTGTCCCTCCTGCCGAGTATCGGCTGGCCAAGTCCCTCGTCACCCCAGACTGTCTTATTGAAGAGGTCATGGACATAGTCATCCGGGGTGTCCTCGACCATCTTGATCTCTTCCTTGATGATCTTCTTCTCTTTTTCGATCTCATCCTCAGGAAAAGTGGAATGCACAAAGATATCAGACAGCAGGTCGAGCCCGTTTTCGATATGCTCGTCCAGAACCTTGATATAGAACGCGGTATTTTCGCGTGAGGTAAAGGCGTTCAGGTCACCGCCGATCGAGTCGATCTCGATCGCTATGTCCTTTGTCCCCCGTTTTTTGGTGCCCTTGAAAAACATATGCTCGAGGAAGTGCGAGATGCCGTTCTCCTCGGTCTTCTCATGACGTGAGCCGACCTTTACCCAGACGCCGACCGCAACCGAGCGGACGGTCTTAAAAGACTCCATAACAACCGGGATACCATTTTCGAGGTCTGCTTTTGTAAACATTCTTTCTTCCCCCTGAGTTCAATATTAGAGCCACAAAGTCACCCTCCCCTTCATCCCCTCCCCTCAAGGGAGTGGGACTTTTCAGGCATCCTCGCCCCTGGAGGGAGAGGAAAGAGGAGAGGGGGTGTCTTCTATCTTCTGCACTCCTCAGTAACTACTGACAATAAAAAAAGGGGATGCTGCCATCCCCTTTTTTACGGCGCTATTAAAATGAGGCCAGGCTGTCTATGCGCCCTGCCCCATTGCTTCTTTTCTGCTGAGACGGATCTTGCCCATTTTGTCGATCTCGATCACCTTGACAATGACCTCGTCTCCTTCAGAAACAACATCAGTCACTTTTGCCACCCGCTTGTCATCGAGCTGCGAGATATGGCAGAGTCCCTCGGTGCCGGGCAGGATCTCGATAAAGGCCCCGAAATCCATGATCCGCTTGACCTTGCCGGTATAGATCTTTCCGATCTCGGCCTCGGCTAAAATGCCGTTGATGATATCGATCGCCTTCTGTGCAGCCTCCCCGTCTGAGGCAGCGATATTGATCAGTCCGCTGTCGTCTATGTTGATCTTAACGCCTGTCTGTTCGATGATCCCGCGGATGACCTTTCCGCCGGTCCCGATGACCTCACGGATCTTCTCCTGCTTGATCTGCATCGTATAAATCCTCGGCGCATAACCCGACATCTGCAAACGCGGTTCGGTCAGTGTCTCCCTGATCTTGCCGAGGATATGCAGCCTGCCCTGCCGTGCCTGTTCAAGCGCCTGCAGCATGATCTCACGTGAGATGCCGCCGATCTTGGTATCCATCTGAAAAGCGCAGATGCCGTTATCAGTGCCGGTCACCTTGAAATCCATGTCTCCGAGATGGTCCTCGAGGCCGAGGATATCGGTCAAAACAACAACCCGGTCGCCTTCCTTGATCAGACCCATCGCAATACCTGCTACCGGAGCCTTTATCGGCACGCCGGCATCCATCAGCGCCAGGGTACCGCCGCAGACCGTTGCCATTGACGAGGAGCCGTTTGATTCGAGGATATCAGAGACTATTCGGACGGTGTACGGGAAATCAACCTTCGACGGCATGACCGTCTTCAGCGAACGTTCAGCAAGTATGCCGTGTCCGATTTCTCTTCTGCCCGGCGACCGTAGAGGCTTGACCTCGCCGACGCTGAACGGAGGGAAATTGTAATGCAGCATGAAGGCCTTTGAAGACTCGCCCTCGAGTGAATCGATCCGCTGCTCGTCATCAGTAGTGCCGAGCGTCACAACCGCGAGACACTGGGTCTCTCCCCTGATAAACAGGGAGGAGCCATGGGTCCTGGGGAGGATACCCACTTCAGAGCTGATTGGCCGGATCTGGTCCGGCTTCCTGCCGTCGGCCCTGATGTTCTCATTCAGGATCATGTTTCTGACAAGGTTCTTCTCTATATCGCCAAAGATCGTGGATATCTCCTTCGATCTGTCGTTCTCTTCAGTATTGATCTCTGCAATTATCTCTTTCAGGATCGCATCGAGGGCCGCCTGCCTCCGCATCTTATCAGGGATGACAATTGCGTCCTTGATCTTCGCGAGGGACACGGCGCTCACCCTGGTCTTAAGCTCCTCATCGGCAACAGGGATAACGACAGTCCGTTTCTCCTTGCCTGCCTTCTCCCTGAACTCATTCTGGACCTGGCAGAGCTTCTTTATCTCGGCATGGGCAAGGTCGATCGCCTCAAGCAGGTCCGCCTCGCTCATCTCCTGCGCGCTGCCTTCAACCATGGCGACCGCATCTGCGGTGCCGGCAACGACCAGGTTCATGTCGCACTCTTCTACCTCGCGCAGATCAGGGTTGATGATAAAGGAACCCATGACCCGGCCGATCCGCACTGCAGCGACAGGCCCGTTGAAAGGTATGTCGGATATATGAAGGGCAGCGGACATCGTAATGATACCCAGGATATCTGCGATATTCTCATCGCCATAGGAGAGCACATTCACAATGCCCTGGGTCTCGCAACTATATCCTTTCGGAAAAAGCGGCCTGCATGGCCGGTCGATGAGACGGGAGGTCAGTACTTCCTTTTCAGTAGGCCTGCCCTCTCTCTTGAAAAACCCTCCGGGTATCTTGCCCGCAGCATACGTCTTTTCGAGATAATCAATCGTTAAGGGGAAAAAGTCGAGGCCTACTCTCGGGGTCTTATTGCTTACCGCAGTGGCCAGTACAACGGTATCACCATATTGTGCAACAACAGATCCGTCGGCCTGTCTGGCCATCTTCCCTGTCTTAAAACTAAGTTCTTTTCCCCGAATTTCAATCGTAGCAATCTGTTCCATCATGTAGTCTATTTCCTTATGCCGAGTCGGCTGATTATTGTGTCATACCGCTCTTTTCCTGTTCTTTTTAAATAATCGAGCAACTTTCTTCTCTGAGCAACCATCATAAGAAGCCCGCGCCTGGAGTGGTGATCCTTGGGATGCACCCTGAAGTGCTCGGTAAGATACCCTATCCGTTCACTGAGGATGGCTATCTGCACTTCCGACGAGCCTGTGTCCTTCTCGTGAATCTTGTAATTCTGAATAATCTCTGCCTTGTTCTTTTCGATTGCCATTACATCACCGCCCTTAATTATTGAATATATGCGTCGTTAAGATTAGCATAGAAGCCCCTGTCCTGTAAAGCCGCCGACTGTCCGGCAGGAGGCAGAAAGGTATTTTGCCAATCCCGGGGCAGGCTGAAATCATTGCAAGTTGCAAGCAAGATACCACCTTCGTCATTCCGGCTTGTCCGGAATCATTCTTTCTTTTAGCGAGAGATATGAAAGTATCAACCCACCCCTTCACCCCTCCCAAGAGGGGACTATTGAGACAATGGCGACTAAAACACTGGATGAGTTCAGATCTTCCCGATGACAAAGAGTAGCTGTCCCTCCTGGACTGTTTCATTGAGTCTGACACAGACTTCCGTAATCTGCGCATCAAAGGGGGCTAGCACGGCATTTTCCATCTTCATCGCCTCGAGGTTCACCACCTCCTCCCCCTTATGGACAATGTCGCCCGCCCTGAGTACCCCTCTTTCAGGGTTCCCAATTCTCCAGACATTGCCGTTGATCGGGGCCCCGATATCGCTGGGACCCTTGGCCATCCTGATCTCGGCCTTCTTCGCCCTCGGGGTTTCGACCGGATAGACCCGCGTCTTGTTATTCACCCGCATGACCACATGGATGATGCCGTCATGCTCTGCCCCGACCGACACCAGCTCTATGGAATAGGGTTTGCCCCAAAGTTCAAAGTCGACCCGGTCCCCCGGTTTCTTCAACCCTTCTCTCCAGACATCCGTCGGCAGAACAAGCGGTGCTTCCCCGTACTTTTCCTTGAAAATAATATAGTCCACAGCGTCTTTTGGATGCATGAGGAAGAGAATGAACTCCTCCTCCGTGGCCACCCTGCCGATGGCGTCATGCAGACCGTCCCGCAGTCTGTCGAGGTCGTCATCCCTGAGAAGATCGAGCGGGGAGAGGTCCTTCCGTTCCTGCATCTTCTGCTCCCACTCCTCGCCAAAAGTGCTCTGATATATCCATTCAGCCGGCCAGCCGACGGGGAGCTTGCCGTAATTCCCGAGAAGCAGACTCTTGAAATCTCCCGGGGCGCTCCGGAAGAGCAGCAGCAGCTCATCCTGCTCGTGCTTTGCCATTGCCGCAAAATCCTGGCCCTGCTCCTCAACAAACCTTGTGAGCAGCTCCGTTACGTGACGCACCCCGGCGTCTCCCCGTTCCTTGTCATATCGGTTGACGATACCGCTGCAGGTGACCCAGGTGATCTGCGACCCGGGGGTGACATCAAAATAGTTTACGATCCGGTTATAAAGCGACATGATCTTTAATATCGCCGGCATAAGATGCAGGAACTCGCCCTTGTCCGCTTGCTCGAACGAACTGGGGAAGGCGCCCCCAGGCATCCTGTGCAGGGTTACGGTATGGTCATAGCCCTTGAAAGGCGATTCGGCCCATTCATAATCGCCGATCCATTCACGGACCTTCTGGACAGCTGCCACAGCCTCTTTGCGGTCGATATGCACACGGATACCGGACTCTTCAAAATAGGCCTGAACACCCAATATCGGGGGATGCCCGTAAAAGCGGATCAGCGAATCTTCCTCAACGTCGAAGATCTGCGCCCCGGCCCGGGCAGCCGAAAGGAGTGCCGGCAGCGCGAGCCCGTCGGTGATATGCCGGTGGTACTGGACAACGAGTTCGGGATATTTCTGCTTTATTGCATCAATAAGATTGTAAATGCGTTTTATATCTCCGACCCCTGCCATATCTTTTACACAGAGGACGATCTCTTCAGTCCCGGAGCAGAGATCCAGGATCTCGCGTACAACTCCCAGGTAATACTCATCAGTGGCCCAGTCAGCGGCGGTAAAGGAGATAGTCGGCTCGAACAGTCTTCCCCGTTTCATGACTACCTCTGCCACCGAGCGCATATTCCTGACATCGTTCAAGAATGAAAAGCATCTCCAAACATCGATGTCAACCCTGGCCACAACATGTTCGATCACGTTCTTCGGATAGGGCCGGTACCCGAACAGACTGGTTTCCCTGATAAGTGTCTGGAGCAGGACATCCGGCATCAGTTCTCTCAGGAGGGCTATCTCTTCAAAAGGGTTCTCTCTCCTGTTCATGATGCCGACGTGCCAACGTGCCCCGCCGTGGCATTCAGCACTGAAGAGCCCCATCTTCTCATAATAGGGAGCAAGGGTCTTGAGGTCGTATATCCTGTGACGGTTCTTAAAATCAGACTGTCCGGCATCCCGCATGCCGACCGAGGTAAGGCAGACACCGTCGAGCGAGCGGACCGCGCTGACGATCTCGTGCGGGGTCATCCCGGGACGTGCAAACACCGGGCCGGGGACCGGGGGCTGAGGACCGGGTTTTGCCATCCGCCCAGCGTCTATATCCATGGGTCTACATCCATTTCTGGGGCCCGAGCGCCGAGATCTCGGCAACATGCCGCGCTATCTTCAGCACTTCGTCCTCACTGTTCTTTTCCCTGAAACGGGATATGAGCTCGTCCATATGCTCTTCGATAAACCTGGTCGAAAAATCGCCTTCGATAAACAAAGGGTGTCTGATGATGCTCAGGAGAAGCGGCTGCAGTGTCTTGACGCCCTCGACCCTGAGGTTCCTGCCTAGGGAGCGGTCCATGACCCGCAGAGCATCTTTCCTGTCGGCCCCTGCGGTCATCAGCAGCATGAACAGAGAATCATAGTATGGCGGGATATCCGCACCTTCATAGACACCCGAGGCGACCCTGACGTTCGGGCCCATCGGCGTCTGAAGCCTCGTAATATTGCCGAACGAAGGGCTGAAGGTCTTCGGGTCCTCTGCATTCAGCCGTACTTCGAGCGCCCAGCGATTTGGATGAATGTCAGCCTGTTTAAACGGCAGAGGCCTGCCCTCAGCCACATCGATCATGATGCCGACGATATCAAGGCCGGTGATCAGTTCGGTGATGCCGTGTTCCACCTGAAGCCGCGTATTCACCTCAAGGAAATAGAATTTTTTCGTGACAGAATCAAAGATAAATTCGACCGTTCCGGCAGTCGTATAGCCGATCTCTCTCATCAGGCGGGTCGCCGTGAAGCAGAGTTCCTGCCGCAGGTCCTCATCGAGTGACGGTGAGGGGGCCTCCTCAATCACCTTCTGGTTCCGCCGCTGGATCGTGCACTCCCTCTCGAAGAGATGGACCACATTGCCATGCTGATCAGCGACGATCTGCACCTCGATATGCCTTCCGCGCTCGATATATTTCTCGACCAGCACGGTCTCGTCACCAAAGGATTTCTTCGCCTCCGAGCGGGTCTGGGCAAAGGCCGTGGCCATCTGCTCATGGTTCTCTACCTTGACCATCCCTTTGCCGCCTCCGCCTGCGGCGGCCTTTATCATGATCGGGAACTGGACTTTTTCTTCTTCCATCCACTGCCTGATCTCTTCGACCCGGGTCACGCTGCTGATGCCCGGTATCGTCGGGACGTTAGCCTTCTGCGCAAGGATCTTTGCCTGGATCTTGTCCCCCATCATCCGGATGACCTCGGGCGACGGCCCTATCCAGGTGAGACCTGCATCGATCACCTTCTGTGCAAAGGCCTCGTTCTCGGCCAGGAAACCCCAGCCGGGATGTATTGCGTCAGAGCCGCTCTTCAGCGCCGCGTGGACCATCTTGTCCATATTAAGGTACGACTCTACCGGAGGGGCCTCGCCGATATGCACCGCCGCATCCGCCATAAAAACATGGTGCGCCAGCCGGTCGGGATCGCTGTAGACAGCGGTCGTCGGGATCTGCCGATCGCGGCAGGTATGCATAATCCGCACCGCAGGCACACCCCGGTTGGCAATCAGTATTTTCTTTATTGTTTTATTCATATAATTTCAATAAAAATCGTGCTCTCAATAAATTCAGGGAAAATAGTATACCATTTCACCGGTAGCAGAGACATCTTATTTCATGATCGCGCCTTCGTTGGCAGAACTGACGAAGCGGGCATAGCGCGACAGGTAGCCGGTTTTGATCTTCGGCTGCGGTTTTTTCCAGGCCTTCAGCCGTTTTGCAATTTCATCTTCCGGAAGAACCAGCGTCAGCGCCCGCTTCGGAATATCAATCTCTATAATGTCTCCGCTTTTGACAACAGCTATCGGTCCGCCCTCCATCGCCTCGGGCGACACATGACCGATACAGGGCCCCCTGGTCCCGCCCGAGAACCTGCCATCGGTAATCAGGGCAACTGATTCACTCAACCCCATGCCGGCTATGGCAGAGGTCGGCGATAGCATCTCGCGCATACCCGGGCCTCCCTTCGGCCCTTCGTAGCGTATGATCACCACATGCCCCGACTTCACCTCTCCGCCAATCACCGCCTTCATCGCAGCCTCCTCGGAGTCAAATACAATGGCCTTTCCGCGGAACTGCATCATCCCGGCGCTGACCGCCGACTGCTTGACAACCGCGCCGTCGGGAGCCAAATTGCCCTTGAGTATCGCAATGCCACCCTGTTTGTGATGGGCCTTGCTCAGGGGGCGGATGACATCATCGTCATAGATGGTCGCAGAATCCGCTATGGCAAATATCTTCTTGCCGCTCACCGTAATCGTATTGTTCAGTTTCTCCTTCAGCCTCTTAAGGACCGCGGGGATGCCCCCGGCGTTGTCCAGATCTTCCATATAGACCGGGCCTCCCGGGAGCATGCTCGCTATATGCGGCGTTGTTCTTGCGAGCCGGTCAAAGATCTCGAGCGGCAGTTTGATCCCCGCATCGTGCGCGATCGCAGGTATATGCAGGACAGTATTCGTCGAGCCTCCCAGGGCAAGATCAACTCTCACCGCATTTTCGAACGCCTTCAGGGTCATGATCTTCCTCGGCGTGATATTCTTTTTCACCAGCTCGACGATCCGGCTTCCGCTCTCAAAGGCAAGCCGCCGCTTCTTCGAAGAGACGGCCAGCGCCGTGGCGCAGCCTTCGAGGCTCATGCCGAGAGATTCAGTCACACACGCCATGGTATTCGCCGTGTACATGCCCTGGCACGAACCCGCACCGGGACAGGCGCACATCTCAAGATTGTCCAGTTCCTCTTGTTTGATGAGTCCCCGTTTGAATTTTCCGATAGCCTCGAACGTATCGCTCGTCAGGTTCAGCCGTCTGCCCTTATAGCGACCTGAGTACATGGGGCCGGCGGTAACGACAATCGACGGGATATTCAGACGTCCCGCGGCCATCAACATACCGGGGGTTATCTTATCGCAGTTGGTCAGGAGGACAAGTCCATCAAGCCGGTGCGCCTCGGCAACCGTCTCGACCATATCCGCAATCAGCTCACGGGAGGCAAGGGAGTAATGCATCCCGCGATGCCCCATCGCAATGCCGTCGCAAATGCCCGGGATGCCGAAGAAAAAGGGATAACCGCCCCCGGCATGGACGCCCTTTTCAATATAACGCTCCAGGTCCCGCATGCCGATATGTCCGGCGATCAGGTCAGTAAAGCTCGTGGCAACCCCGATAAACGGCTTGCCCATCTCTGACTTCGGCATGCCGGTCGCGTAAAGTAAGGCCCGGTGAGGAAGGCGCTCAAGGCCCTCCTTGATCATACTGCTTCTCATATTGATGTACCCCCTTGACGGCTTCGTCTTATTTCCGAATTTTTGCGAGTTTGTCGCTACTGATTAATGCTTACTATGATATAGGAATTTGAAAGAGGTTTCCAGCCCGGCGTGCAGTCCCAGAGTATGGTACCAGGCTTATGGTCAATGAGCCTTTGGGGCGGCCGTACGACCGCCCCGGTATTGTCTATCAGTCCGAGGGATGGCTCTTCTTGTAATCTCTGACCATATCCGCCATTTTATCTTTTTTGGAGAGCTTCTGTTTCTGCAGCTTTTTCCGTTCAACTTCTTCTTCCGGGGGTAGATAGACCTTTTTGTCCATCTCTGCCAGCGTACCGTCGAGGACATGATGTTCTTCATACAGCTTCCGAAACTCTTCGTTGCCCTGCTTCAGCGATTCAATGATCTCCTGCTCTTTCAAGATGCCTCCTTTTGAAATATATTTTATAAAAGCGTGGGCTTCCGATGCCCGGTGATGGGTAAGGAACGGGGCGCACCGCCAAGACGGGGGGGACTGACCTCTGTCCAACAACAAGGGGAAGACGATATGCAAAAAACCTCTCCTTTTCTCTGCATGCTGTCAGTAATATGCTTTTACAATACCCCTTTTCGCCCAAATTATCAAATGGTGATGGCTTCGTAAAAAGTCCGTATACTGCGTTGCGCCTCGGCACTCCCTTCGATAAACTCAGGGCAAGCTCTTCCTTTTGTCATGGTGAGCCTGTCGAACCACGCGCCTTGCCTCCAGAGCTTTTTACAAACCCTTCCCGTCATTACTTTATTGTAAAAACTATACGCTGCTACTTCTCTACTATCTTCACTTTCATCTCAACACGTTCGTTGGGGTTGTCCCGGGAGTCCTTTGGCTGGCCGACAATCTTGTCGACTATGTCCAGGCCTGAGACTACCTCACCAAAGACCGTGTACTGCCGGTCGAGAAACGCAGAATCGGCGACGCAGATAAAAAACTGGGAACCGGCACTGTCGGGACTCGCCGACCGGGCCATCGAAAGGGTCCCGCGTTTATGAGGTTTATCGTTGAACTCTGCCTTAACAGTATGGCCTGGACCACCGGTGCCGTGCTTTGCCTTGTTGGCATCTTTTGAATTGGGATCACCCCCCTGAATCATAAAACCCGGGATGACCCGGTGAAAGGTTGTTCCGTCATAAAAGCCTTTTTTTGCCAGCTCAATAAAATTATTCACGTGATTTGGAGCCACCTCAGGAAAAAACTTCAAGGTTATACTCCCGAACTTCGTCTCGATTGTTGCCTGCGTCTCTGACATCTTCTTTATCTCCTCCTGCTTGAATTTTCTGTTTTGCACGTCCTTTGATTTAGCCTCTGCCGCAAAAACCGTTCCGGTAACAAGGATGATCAACAGCATCACCGCGCCATACTTCAATAATTTCATTCCCATTTCCTCCTCAATAATTTTTACCGTCTTTTATTTGTCATCCGCCATGTCCAGGCCCCTTCCGATAAACCTGTTGTCTCGAAAATCCCCTCTCGGGAGGGGGAAGGGGTGGGTAGCATTACTTCATACCCCTTTGTGAGCACTTGCTCATGAGAGTTCCGGCCGCTTCGACTCGCCTCAAACTGTTCCTTCAGCAATTTTCTCAGCCAGTTTCCACGAATTCTCGATACAGTCATTCACCCCGATCCCCCGGTATGCATTGCCGGAGACATGCAGGTTATGGTATTTTGACAGAAGCGCATCGATCTCTGTCATCCGGTCAAAATGCCCGACCGTATACTGGGGAATCGCCATTTCATGCCGGTAGATCCGGACAAAGTCAGGGTCGGCCTTAATCCCCATGATATCAGCGACCTCAGAGCGCACCGATGCTATGAGCTTTGGATCGCTCTCACGGGCAAGCACCGAGGCGCGTGCGCCGCCCACCATCGTCCGCAACAGGACATGGCCCTCCGGGGCGCGGTTCGGGAATATGCTCGAATCCCAGAGTGTACCGAGGATCTGCCTCTTCTCCCTCGACGGCACCAGGAAGCCGAAGCCATCGAGCGACATCTTGACCTTTTCCCTGCGATAGCCGAAACAGACCACCGAAAGCGACGGGTACGGGATGCCGGAGATGACCCGGGAGAGTCTGGTATCTATCGGCTTGAGTATCTCTGCTGCTGCATATGCCGGGGCAGCTAGGACAACGGTCCCGGCCTCGAGGCCTGACCCATCCGCAAAATGCAGCGTATATCCCCGGCCGGTCTTATCGAGCGATACCGCCCTGAAGCCGGTCCGCACTCTGTCTCCGAGGGCTGCCTTCAGGGCATCCACCATCTCTGCCATACCATGATAATATGACGTCAGGGTTCCCCCCGGTCCTGCCCCGACCTTATCTCCTGAACCTGCCTTTTTCTTGGCCTTCTGGAGGCTTAGCATGCCTCGAATCAAACCCCCATATTTTTTTTCAAGGTCATAGACCTTAGGAAAACAGGACCTGAGACTCAGCGTCTCGGGGTTGCCTGCATAAATGCCTGAGGCCATCGGATCGATCAGCTTTTCATATGCCTCTCTGCCGAGTCTCCGCCGCGCAAATGCAGCAAGAGTCTCCTCATCACGCGCGTCTCCCTTTATGAAGGGCTCTGCCATGACCCGCAGTCTTCCCGGAAGACTTAACAGTCCTGACATCAGAAAAGCAGGCGGCGACTCGGGGAGGCGCTGAAGCTTACGGTCCGAGAAGATGAACCGCTTGCGTGAGGCATCGTTGCTCCGGAGAGGGGAGAGTTTCACCATGGCCGAGAGGTCAAGGGTCTTCGGTCTGTTGTCGAGAAAGCCGTTCACCCCGCCCTCGCACAAGAAGCCCTCGGCCTTATCTGTCCAGATTTTGCCGCCGAGTCGCTGCTCAGATTCAAAAACGACAATATCTGCAGCAGGGTCCCTGCTCAGAATGAAATAGGCAAGCGAGAGTCCTGATATCCCGCCGCCGACGATCGCTATCCTGTCCATCCCGCCTCCCTGGTGGCCGTCAGCGCAATATCCGCAAGAGCCTCTATGAAAAGAGGTGTCATATTCAGGGATTCAATCCTTCGGAGCTGGATGCCATGTTCTTCTGCCATGTGCTTATATAGTATATCAATTTCATAAAGCGTTTCTATATGATCGGAGACAAAGCTGATCGGGACGACCAGCAGGTTGCGGACCCCCTCCCCGGCGAGTTCTTCAATCATCTCCTCTGTCGAGGGTTCCAGCCAGGCGACCGGGCCGCTCTTTGACTGATACGAAAGATGATACCTGATAGGGATCTTCTGCGAAACAGCCCTGATCGTCCCCTGGATATGGTCGACATAGGGATCGCCATCCTCGATGAATTTTTTCGGAAGGCTGTGGGCACTGAAGAGGACCCGGACCTCCCCGCTTTCAAAAGAAGCAAGACCGCTCTTTATCTTTTCCACAAGCGCGTCAATATAAAGCGGATGGTCATACCAGGATTTTACAGAAAAAACCTCGACCGGCAGTCTGGTCATGGCCTTCTGCAGGCTTGAGAGCGAAGACCCGGTCGTCGCAACTGAATAGTGGGGATAGAGGCCGACCGCCACAACCCTTGTTATCCCTGCGGCGGAGATTTCAGGGACGACCTCCTCGATCAGCGGATGCCAGTAGCGCATACCGACGAAGACCCGGAATGAAGATTGTGAAGGGTGAAGGGTGAAGGGTGAAGAGTGATCAAGATCCCCTGGTCCCTGGTCCCTGGTCCCTGGCCGGAACTTCAGGTTCAGTTTTTCTTCGAGGGCCTCTGCCTGCGCCCTGGTAATATCGAGTATCGGGGACTTCCCCCCTATCAGACGGTAATATGATTCTGTTTTATTATGCCGGAGTTTCGCTATGAGCCAGGCAAGCGGCTTCTGCATGAAGGAAGGACCAAGCCGTATGATCTCCCGGTCGGAAAAAAGGTTATACAGAAAAGGCCTGACCGCATCAAGAGAATCAGGCCCGCCAAGGTTCAGCAGCACAATACCGATCATCGTCTCACCCCCGGTGCCAGAATCATAGTATTGATAAGCTCATAAGAAGTCGACAATAAAGATAAAAAGAGTCGGGTTTGTAAAAAGCTCTGGAGGCAAGGCGCGCATGGTTCGACAAGCTCACCATGACAGACGGAGAGCCTGCCCTGAGCAAAAGTCGAAGGGAGTTTTGAAACGCAACGCAGCATACGGACTTTTTACGAAGCCGTATCATCCTTTCAGGAGCTCCGGATCAGTATGCGGAATGAACATGGCCCCCTGAAGTATGTTCATCAGCTCAGCGTCCTCATTCATCTCCCGGTAGGTGACCATCCGGGAGATACGGTCAACTTCGGCAAGAAGATCTGCGTTCATCAGGACCATGCCTGCCCCGGCCAGTGAGGAGTTGCCGAGCGGGATGAACCTCTCCCGCGGGACATCCGGGAGCATGCCTATTCTTATGGCGCTTTCAGGGTCAATGCCGCAACCCAGGGCTCCGGCAATATAAATCTTCTTGATGTCGCGGAACGTCAGCCCGACCGACCGCACAAAAACATGCAGAAAGGAGAACATTGCAGCCTTCGAGATCAAAAAATTTCTTATCTCCGGCTCGGTGAGCATCAGTTCGACCTCTCCGGACCGGTAGACCGTAAAGGCCTTGACCCCGTCGCGCTCAACCACCCCGGATGCCGCTACGGTAAACCTTCCTGCCTGGTCGATCTGGCCTGAATCATAGAGCGCAGCAACCAGGTCAATAAGACCCGACCCGCATATGCCCTGCGGCTCGGTCCCTGCCAGCACTTCTGTCTGAAGCCTTCCGGTCGAACGGTCTATTCTGACTTTATATATCGTTCCGGGTTCAGCCGTCTTGCCGATGCCGGCAATGCCGCCCTCAAGTGCAGGACCTGCCGCCCCGGCTCCGGTCATGATCCAGTCTCTGCATCCGAGCGTGACCTCGACATTCGTGCCGACATCAACAAAGAGCACCGGCGCTTCCTCCTGGGCCACACCTGCTGCAATGATACCGCTGATGATGTCCCCGCCGACATAGCTGCCGGCATTCGGAAAAACATAGACAACGCTGTTTCTGTTTGTCATGAGGCCTGACTCTGCCCCTCTTAAAAAAACAGCGCTGCTGACAACAGGGATGTACGGGCTCAAGGGAATATTATTGACATCAAGACCAAGGAAGAAATGGGTCATGATCGTATTTCCCGCCACGGTAACTACAACGATCTCGTCATAAGCAATGCCGTTGAGGCTGCAAACTTCCCTGATCAGCCTGTTGATGCCTTCAAGCAGTTCCCCGGCAAGCAGGTCGAACCTGCCCATCATCGACCCCTGGACGCGGGTCAGAACATCGCTGCCGAACGGCACCTGCGGGTTCCCGATCTTCCAACCAAGCAGTTCATCCCCGGTAGAAAGATCAAAGAGAGCACACTCTATATTTGTTGACCCGATATCGAGGGCGAGGCCATAGAGGCGTTTACGCGAGATATCGATCACTGAAACCGTTTCGCCCTCAACACCAAGTACCAGATCGAGCTCGAACCCGTTCTTCCTCAGCTCTCCGGGTAATCTCCTCAGGATGTCAAGAGGAATCACCACCCGATCAAAGCCCTCCTGTTTGAGTGCCGCGATCAGACGGTCCGCATCCGCAGTCTTGTCGGCGGATGAAGGGGGAGAGAGCCTTATGCTCCGCAGGAAAACGAGCGGACTATGGTTCATACGGGGATTCATACATGATTTTGCCCATGTCCGAGAGGTCATAACCGCCCATTGCTTCAACCGTGTCTCTGAATTCCCGGTCATCCCGTATAATGCCAAGCAGCGCCAGCATCTTCGGAGTATCCGCATACTCCGCCGGAATCGCCAGGTCGTACCGTTCCTTGGCCACAGGAACAAAGTCGAGGCCCAGGGCCTGGGCAGAAGCGAGTATGCCAAGCCCGGTGTCGGCAATCCCGGTCAGTACTGCAGAGGCAACCCCCATGTGCGTGTATTCTTCACGTTCATAACCGCGGATAAGTCCGGGGGCGATCCCGAGTTCCTTCAGGTTCTTGTCCGTCAGCATCCTGGTGCCTGCGCCGCCCTGCCGGTTGATGAAGACGACATCGTCCCGGAGCAGGTCGTGAAAGCCCCGGATGTTTTTCGGATTGCCCTTTAAAACCATCAATCCCTGCTCACGGTAGACGAGATTGACAAGAAGAACCCTGCGGTCGCTAAGCAGCCTTTTAATAAATGCTACATTGTATTCGCCGGTCTCCTCGTCGAGCATGTGGGTGCCGGCCATATGCGCCTCGCCCTTTTTTATCGCAACGAGTCCGCCCATCGAACCGACATGGGCCGAAGAGAGGGAATAGCGCGGGTATTTCTTCTTCAGGATATTCGCCAGAAGGTCGAGGGCATTGTCATGGCTGCCGATGCAGACGACCGTATCTTCGATCTCGCTCCCGGACCTGAGCATCTCGACAGAAACCTCGGTGCCGGCGCCATATCCCTCAGACATGGCAGGGACCCTGACAAAACCATCCGCCCGTACCAGGGACATCAGCACCCCTGCACCCCTGCTGACCGGTGTTGCTATCAGATTCTCTCCGACCCTGCCGACCTTGACCCGCAAAAACTCTTCCTGCCCCAGCGAAGACGCAACCTGCCTCGAAAGCTTGGCCCTGATGATTTCAGGCTGCGGCGCCTCGAGTCCCTGAAGACGGTAGACAACAGGCCGCGCAAAAAGGCCTGAAGTGATATATGCGGAAACCGGATATCCGGGGATGCCGAGCACCGGTTTATGGCGGACCCAGGCAAGGATGACCGGTTTGCCGGGTTTGATATTGATACCATGCAGCAGGACCTCGCCGATTTCAGACAACACGCCCGCGGTGTAATCCTCAGAGCCTGCTGATGATCCTGCGTTGACAATAACCAGGTCTCCTTCGCCGCAGGCCTTCAGCACTGCCTCCCGTATCTTCTCTCGATCATCAGGGACAGGTGCATAGCGTACGGCGATACCGCCCCATTCCTGGATAAGCGAGGCCAGCATCCGTGAATTGTATTCGATGATATCGCCTTTTTTCAGCTCGGTCCCGGGCTCGACGATCTCAGACCCTGTGGGGATGATCACGACGATTGGTTTTCTTCTGACGGCAATCCGGACATGCCCGGCGGCGATCACCGCACCCATGTCAACTGCCCTTATCCGGTTATTCTCAGGAAGAATCAGTTCTGTGCAGACGATGTCCTCGCCGATGACCCTGACGTGCTGCCAGGGTGTTGCAGGCTTGAGTATCTCGATATATTCCCGTTCCTGCAGCGTTATGAGGTTCACGTCCTCAATCATGATAACCGCGTTGAAACCGTCCGGGAGCGGGTCTCCGGTATCAATAGACACGGCATCAATACCGAGCAGGAGTCTTTTTGAGGAAGCCTCCGACGCCCCGAAGGTATCGACGAACCGGACGGCATATCCGTCCATGGCAGAGGCATGATAAAAGGGGGAAGAGATCTTCGCAAAGACCGGGCCTGCCGTGATCCTTCCCATGGAATCCTGGGCTGGTATTTCTTCTGCCGCAAGCGGCCGGACACCCTCGGCATCCAGTTTAGAATACCAAATCTGCAGTGCCTCCTCGAGCCGGGTATTTTCCAGATAAATGCCTCTTTTCACCGTTTCTCCTTATAACGCAACAAGGGCGTTGCATACAACGCCCTTGTTGAAATACTATTCAGAATGCTATGCGTTTCCTGATAATTCCACACCGGTCGACACCTCTACCCGGTTTCGCCCTGACTGCTTCGCCCGGTAAAGTGCAATATCAGCACACCGTATTACCTGGTCCTCATTTTTTATGATACTGTCCGGCATCCCGCCGATACCTATGCTGACGGTAATAGCCTCATTGATATCAGGAAACGGGCAACGGCCGATAGCTACCAGCATTCGGTCGGCAACAACTTTCGCATTGTTGATATCCGTATTCGGAAGTATCACCATAAACTCCTCACCCCCGAAGCGACAAGCCGTATCGATCTCGCGGACGCTCTTCAGGATAAGCGAGGAGACAACTTTCAGCACCGCGTCACCGGCACTATGGCCGTAGTTATCGTTCACTCTTTTGAAATGGTCTATATCGATCATGATCAGCGAAAAAGGGGTGCCATATCGCCTGGCCCTCTCGAACTCGCTCGCCAGGGTATCATGAAACTTCCTGCGGTTATACAACCCTGTCAGCGCATCGGTAATCGCCATATAATTGACTTTGTCCAGAAGTTCTTCCATCTGCTTGTTCTTCATCCGCAGTTCATCCTGAAGGCCCTTTGTCCGGAGTGAGGCGTAGATCCTGGCATTCAGCTCAAGTTCATTGTATGGTTTGGGGAGGTAGTCATCAGCACCGATCTGGAGCCCTGATATCTTGTCAGCCAACTCTTTTTTGACTGTCAGCATGATGACCGGGATCCCCTTTGCAGTCTCATCGAGCTTCAGCCATCGGCAGACTTCATAGCCATCGATTCCCGGCAGAATCAGGTCGAGCAGGATGATATCGGGCTTCAGGGACTTGACGAGCTTGATCGCGGTGATGCCGTCCTCGGCCCAGAAGGTCTCATACCCGGCCTTTTTGAGGATCGCCTCTGTTTCGCGAGCCTGCAGCGGATCATCTTCTACTAATAAGACCTTGGCCATTGGCAATACCAACCTCCCGGAGCGTCTCTAAAATACCATGAACCTGAAGTATATTCAAGCCTTTTATCGTCTTGACAACAGCCTTTTATCGTCTTGCTATTATCCTGATTTACCTGGCATCCCGACCGGGATGCTCAGCATCTTCAGAGGCTGCTTGCAACGATCTGCCCCGTATCTTCAGCGACAAGATGGCAATAGACAAGGAGTTTTTTCTTCTCAAGCGCAGACTCCGCCTTTGCCCTGGCGCGGTTGGCTATCTTCCGGAGGGTCTCAAACCGCTTGCCGTAGTAGAGCCATGGAAAGATATCATTGATATCAGCACTTCTGAACGGCAGCAGTTCAGCCTCGCTGATGCCGACTTTTTTCAGCAGCCCCAGGACATCGATCAGGAGAGGCCTGCGGGAAGTCCAGAGTGCTACTTGCAGCATTGCTTCCCAGCCGGCTGCAATATGCAGTTTAGTGAGGTCTTCATTGAGCGAGGATGATACCGCTCCGAGGATGTCCCCGTCCGCCATGCGATAGCAGGCCTCGTTCATCGTGAAGAGCTGCTTGTGGGCCTTTAATGCCGCTTTTCCTTCACAGATGACGACCTCGAGCACCGAGTCAGAAACATTTCCAGAAGCCTTTATGCAGCCTGCCTGTTCCAATGCTATACGATACCATAAAACAGGGAAATGCTTCACTTCAATGACGTTCTATTTCAAGCCGTACTTTTCTATCTTGTAAAACATGCTCCGCATCGAAATACCCAAAAGACCCGCCGCCTTTGTACGGTTGCCGTTCGTCTCCTGAAGCGCCCGCTGGATGGCGCTCCGTTCGGCGTCGGCAACCGTCTTTTCGAGCGGCTGGAGCTGTCCGGGAAAAACAGCCGCCGGCACCGGGATTTTTTCGCACGGCATCAGCGGCAGGTGCTGAAGGTCGATGACCGTCTCCTGCGGACGCATCGCAATCATGGCCCTGCCGAGGAGATTTTCGAGCTCCCGGACATTTCCGGGCCAGTCATAAGCCGTCAGGTCCTCAATGGCAGCTTCCGACAACTTTTGGACCTCCCTGCCGAAATCCTGGTTCAGCCGGTATATGATTTTCCCGGCAAGCGGCCTGATATCTTCCCGGTGTTCTCTGAGCGGCGGGATCTGGATCGGGATGACATTCAACCGGTAGTAGAGGTCTTCCCTGAAGGTCTTTGTCTGTATTTTTTGCTCCAGGTCGGCGTTGGTCGCCGCTATCACCCTGACGTCGACCTTCAGAGACTTCGTCCCCCCGACCCGGATGATCTCCTTTTCCTGGATCATCCGCAAGAGCTTCGCCTGGATCGAGAGGCTTATCTCGCCGATTTCATCGAGGAAGATAGTCCCCCCATCAGCCTCCTCGAACAGTCCCTTTTTGCCGCCTTTGATCGCACCGGTAAAGGCTCCCTCCTCATAACCGAAGAGTTCACTTTCGAGCAGGTTCTCGGAAATGGCCGCGCAGTTGACCCGCACAAACTGCCCTTTTCTCCTGCGGCTCGCGTTATGGATCGCATGGGCAAAAAGTTCCTTACCGGTCCCGCTCTCCCCGCGCAGCAGAACAGTCGCCGGCGTCTCCGCCGCCCTCCTGGCCTGCTCCTTCGCCAGTTCGAGTGAGGGGCTGCTCCCGATAATATCATCCCAGGTATAGCGGGCCTTCAACTGGCGGAGCAGTTTTTTGGCATGGGCAAGTTTGTCGGTAAGTGCAATGATCTCTGATATATCATGAATAATGCCGACGCTCCCCTTGATCTTCGCATCGACATATATCGGTGCAACATTGACGATCACCTCCCTTTTGGCAGGGCCGACCTTCATCCTGACATTGCGCACCGCAGTTCCGGTCCGGAGCACCTGCATATGCATACTTTCTCCCTCGGCGATATCGACCGTAACCGGCTTGTTGAGCACTGCCTCCTTCGGCAGGCCGGTTATACGGGTGTATGCAGGGTTGACGATGATCGTATTGCCGTGCTCGTCGGCTACGGAGATCGCATCGTTCGTCGCCTCTATCACCGCCTCGAGCAGGCTCCGGACATTCTCCTTCATCGTGGTGTCCACGGGAATCTTCAAACCGAATTCAGCAGTCTCTCTGCATTATCTCTCAGGACAAGCTGTTCGATCTCCTGCCCGAGCCTGAGGTTCAGAAACAATGAAAGTGTAGCCTCCTGCCCGGTCCAGGGAGAATCAGTGCCGAAGAGGATTCGGTCTTTGGGGTGCTTGAGGATTATCTCGCGGGCCCTCTCTTTGGTGAGCAGGTCCAGTGCAAACGAAATTTCCATATAGATGTTCTTCCCGGCCAGCAGGCGTTCGACCTCGTCCCAGTCGTCCCAGGCCCCGAGGTGCGAGGTGACGAGTTTCAACTCGGGGAATCTGTTGACCACGGTGAGTATCTTCTGCGGATCAGCTATTCTCTCACGGTCGAAGGCGAAATCAAAGCCGGTATGCATCAGGACAATAAGCCCGGCACTGGTAATCTTCTCATAAATCGGAAACAGGCGCTCGTCGTCGGCAACAAAATCCTGGTAGTACGGATGGAACTTGATGCCCTTAAAGCCTTCCTCTCTGATACGGAGTATCCGGTCTGCAAAGTCAGGGTCATCGGGATGGAGCGAGGGGAAAGGAAGTATCCGGTCTGACATAATCTTTTTTGACCATGTGATAATCGAATCGTACTGGTCCGGTTTTGTCGCAATCGAGCAGACCACGCTCTTGCCGATACCACACCGGTCCATGGAGGCCAGAAGCGTGGAGATCCTGCCATCAAGATGGGCATCGATCCCGCCTTCTTTCTCCAGCACCCGCATGGCCCGGGCCGCCAGTTCGTCCGGAAAGGCATGCGTATGGAAATCAATGAAATTATTCACAAATCACCTCTTTCCACTTCGACGTTATCACGAGTTTATCACTCCTGTCGTTAGTATACGAAAAGAACCGGTTATTTGCAAAAATCGGGAAAAATCTGCATACTATTCGGCATTAAGCGATATTATAGAGTTATTTTAAAAAACTATTTGAACTCGACACCTTTGAGGGCTTATTATCTCAAACCACTGGAAATACAGCAACTAAGGATAGTTCGACACAAAAAATATACTAAAACAGGAGGAGAAAGTATGTTCAGAAAGACACTCGTTGCCGTAATGCTGCTTTTGCTGGGGGCATTGTTATATGTCCCGTTTGTGCAGGCTGAAACAAAGATCGATTATGGTGCAGCCTTCAGACTCCGTCAGGAGAACTGGGATGACGTCGTAAACCTCAGCACAAGTGTCGCCACCGGCGGCGGTAAGGACAGAAATTTCTTCCGTCTCAGGACCCAGCTCTGGGGCAAGGTGGATTTCAACAAGGACCTTGGCGTTTACGCCCGGCTGGTCAACGAGGCCAAATATTTTGACGGTCCGTTTTTCGCCTATAAGAACAATCCCACTACTGACAGATTTGACCCGGATGAATTGGACATTGACAACCTTTACGTCGATGCAAAAAACATCTTTGGTCTTCCTATTGATGTCCGGGCAGGACGCCAGGACTTCCTCGGGCCTGATATGTATGGCGAGGGTTTCCTGCTCATGGATGGAACACCGGGCGATGGTTCGAAGACCTTTTATTTTAACGCTATCAGGGCGAAGCTCAAGATCAGCAAAGACCACAGTATAGATTTCGTCTATATCAACGATCCGAAGACCGACACGTATTTCCCCTCGCTCCATCCTGCGGTCACCGGCGGCCTGTTTGTCGACAACAAGAAACTCTTGACCGCCTCACATGAAGAGGCCTTTATGGTTTACGGCAGGGCCAAGGTCACCGAAAATGTCCTTATCGAGCCTTATTTCATCCATAAAACTGAAGGCGCATTCGGCACAACATCCGAGCTGACGCTGAGCACGATCGGTGCCAGAGTCGTGGCTAACGTTAATTCTTGGAAGTTCGGCGGCGAGTTCGCCCACCAGTTTGGCGACTACTCAAACGGCGTTGACAGGAGCGGGAATGGCGGCTATCTCTTTGTATCGAGGAAATATGATAACGTTGGACTGAAGCCGGAATTTGATCTCAGGTTTGTCTATCTCTCAGGTGACAAGCCAACGACGAGCAGCAAAGTTGAGGCCTGGGACCCGCTCTTTTCAAGGAACCCTTACTGGAATGAACTGACCATCTATACGCAACTTAACGAGACTGCAAAACTCGGGGGAGCCGGCTTACCCGGTTACTGGACGAATACAGAAATCCTAAAAGCAAGCTTAAACCTGAATTTCTCTCCTGAGACCAGGCTCAACCTTGCATATCAGTATCTGTGGGCACCCCAGGAGTCTGGCATTACAACCGGCGCCCTCTACTCGAACAACGGCAAGGTCCGCGGTCATCTTCCGTCGGCAATTCTTTCCCACAAGTTCTCAAAGAACCTCGATGGCATGGTCCAGCTGGAATACTTTGCACCAGGCAACTACTATAAGGCTGCTGCTGACAATGCAACCTTCTTCAGGTGGCAGCTGCAGTTCAAGATATAAGACTTCCGAGAGAAATAGTATTCAATACCCCGTCAGCAATGACGGGGTATTTTTTGTCCTGATTTATTATGATAGGCGTAGTAGTAGGGGCATGGCATGCCATGCCC
>JBARHQ010000072.1:0-5578 GCA_049799315.1 Thermodesulfovibrionales bacterium
CAACCTCTTGTTTCTCCGACAATAGAGCCTGCAGCTGCAACAATACCTGCTGTCGCAGCACCGAATACAGCGGCCCCGATTAGGCCGCAGCCTGCGGTGAGTCGGCCGCAACCTGCTGCGGCAAAGAGGGCTGGGGTAAAAGGTGGAGATGTCAGCTTCAACTTTGATGATGCTGATGTCTTTTCAGTGATCCAGACAATATTCGGAGACGTCCTGAAGGTGAATTATATTGTCGACCCGAATGTCAAAGGCCGTGTGAATTTCAGATCAGTCGCCCCTGTTGCAAAAGATGATGTTATGCCTCTCATGGAAGTTATCCTGAGGCTGAACGGCATCGGGATTGTTGAGGAGGGCGGGCTTTACCGGATCATCCCGATAGCAGACCTGCCGAAGGAGCCGGCGCCGGTGTTTATCGGCAGGGAGGCAGCGAAGGTTCAGATTACCGGCAAGGCGATGGTGCAGGTAGTCCCGGTGCTGTTTAGCCAGTCGGGTGAACTGACAAGGGTCCTGACGCCGTTTCTCTCAAAAAGCGCGGTCATCATCGATGTTCCAAAAAGCAACTACCTTATTATTGTCGATACCGATGCCAATGTGAAGAGGCTGCTCCAGCTGGTTGAGATCTTTGACAGTGAGCAGCTCAAGCAGGTCACCCCTCAGGTGTTTGTCTATCCTGTTCAGAACAGCAAGGCAAAGGACCTTGCGGCGATAATCCAGCAGATCTTCCTGGGCGCGCGGCCGACGACGCAGGCAGCAAAAACCAGCCCGCAGCGGCCCGGCACCCCGGCACAGCCGGCAGGCCAGCCCGCAGCACAGCCGATGTCCCAGCCGCAGGTCATAACAGGGCAGTCGACCGGGGGAGATATCCTGGTCGCGGAGAGCACCAGGATCATCCCGGATGAGATTACGAATTCGATCGTTGTCCTGTCTACCCCTGATGATTATCTCGTTATTTATGATACGCTCCAGAAGATCGATATCGTGCCGCGCCAGGTGATGATCGAGGCCCTTATCGCAGAGGTGACGCTCAACGACACGATGAATTTCGGCATGCAGTGGTCAATAGAGAATGACCTTACCTTGAAGGGAGTCAAACCATTCACGAATAACATCAATCTTGATGGTACATTCAATTTAGTCTCCACTATCGCTTCGCCCAACTTTACCTTTGTCACCTCCGCCCTTAATGCGGCAAACAAGGTAAAGCTCGAGCTCCAGGCGCTTTCGGGCCAGAACAGGGTGAAGATACTTTCTTCTCCGCATATACTGGTATCCGACAACCGGGAGGCGAGGATACAGGTGGGGGACCAGGTGCCGATTTCGACATCCACGACATCAACAACGGCACAGGCCGGTATACAACCGTCCATCACGAGCACGATCCAGTATAAAGACACCGGCACGATCCTCAAGGTCAAGCCGCAGGTGAATGACAGCGGACTTATAGCCCTTGAGCTTACGCAGGAGGTTTCTGACTTTTCGACACAGTCCCTGTTCGGGTCTGATCAAATTATTATCAGCAAGCGTGAGGCGACCACGAATCTCGTTGCCCAGGACGGGCAAACGATCGTTATCGGGGGTCTTATAAAAGAGAAGATCACCAAGGGCAGGTCAGGGTTGCCGTTTCTCAGCAAGATACCCGTTCTCGGATATCTCTTTGGCAGCACAACAGATGTCAACGACAGGACCGAGCTGATCATTCTGCTGACGCCGCACGTCGTAAGGAACGAAGCTGATGCGCGTGATGTCACCTCCGGATATATAAAGAGACTGCAGGGTATCAAAGATATTGATATCAAGAGGAATGAGGTCATCATGGAGAAGAGAGGGACCGGGAAATAGGTCTGATAGTGCACTGGAATTAGTCAGAGTGTAGTAAATAAAATACACTCTCTGTATAAAGATGGACACAACTGGATTGGCGCAATAGCAGGCAACCTACTGAAAAACATATGGAAACAGGCGTTAATTCCATGCGTGAGGATGATAATATCATTGGCCCGTTTTTTGCATATTATGAACTTAGAGCATTTATATTGTGGAGCTAGAACAGTTGAAAAAGACAGTAGTTTCGGGCAGGTTGCTGGCCATGACGCTAGCTATTTTATGCTTGATAATTTTGGTGGGATGTGCTAAAAAAGAGGCTATTAAACAAATGTCCGATGAGGAGGCCCTGAGGGAGCGGGTGCAGTTATATTGGAGCCATGTGATAAAAGAGGCTTTTGACAAGAGCTATGAGTTGGAGCACCCTTTATATAAAAAAAATGTTTCGATGGTTGAGTACATAAGGGGTGTCAACAACAATGTCAAGTGGATCAGGGTTGACATAAAAAGCGTGGTACTGGAAAACGATACAGCCGATGTTATGCTTGAGATGGATACAAAACTTAGTACCATCCCGATATATAAGAATAAAACCTCGGACGCTTTGATGCCGAATCAGCGGAAGACGGAAAAATGGGTAAGAGTTGACGGAATCTGGTATCATGTGCCGAAGAAACTTCGTGCTGGCAAGTAAATAGAGTGCTATATGGAGGTGATTGGCATATAAAGTAATGTATCAAGCGTTGATAATATAAATAATAATTGAAAAAAATAGAAACATTTGGTAATATTGGCAGCAGGTAATTGCGGATAATGTATCAAAATTACATAGTAATGGATGAAGTAAAATTTAACGCTAAGGAGGTGATGGCAGCAAACCATAGATTACCGCAGCAAATATTTAAAGCATAATTTGTAAATCTCTCATAGAGAGAAACATTGAAAAGGAGGAAAGAAATGACAAAAAAAGGCTTAATAGTTATTTTAATGGCCTTGTTTGTGGTCGCAGGCCTTGGATCTGCATTTGCAGTCCAGACTGGTGGCATGACCTCAAACAATGGCTTGCCGAACAGCAATGCACCGCGCTTGCCGCAGGCTGCATTTAACGGTGCAGGGAATGAGTTTGCAAATGGTTTTACCGCCGGGCTTGATGTACATGTAAATCCGGACGGCCTTGGTGATACACTGATATATAACTACTTCAATGCCAGGGAAAATATGGGTACGTATTTTAGTGTTGTAAATACTGCCTCCAACTATATCAGGGCCAGGGTCAGGTTCCATGAAGGGGCAAACATTGATGAATCGTATTGCAAATCAGGCAGCTGGGAAATTCTGGACTTTGATTTATGCCTGACCCCCGATGACGCATGGACTGGCTGGGTTGTACAGGGCACTGATGGAAAAGGAATTCTTTGCTCTGCAGACGTTCATACGCTCATATGGGATGGCGTTACTTCCCAGACCTTTGTGGCCGCCGGCGGCGGTACTACAGTCGGTTGCGTATCCTTTAAAACAGAGGCAGAGGGTGCCGAGCCAGGTATTAAGGCAGTTGATACGCTCGAAGGCTACTGGACAATCATAGGTGAATCTACCCTGCAGTTTGATCGTAATGTTAACGACAACAATCCGCGTGTTATTCCTATGACTTCCAGCAATTACACGTGCGATCCGAAATTCGCTATCCCTCAGTCTGATGTTCCTAACGCACTGTTTGGCTCAGCTTTTGTCGCAGATATAAATGATCCTACAAATTCTCCGTTCTATGAGTTTAATGCTACTGCAATTGCCGATTTTCATAGCCAGACTATAGGTGGTAGTTTTGCTGCTGGTACGGAATCGCCAACTCTTGCAAATGGCGGAGATCATCTGTTAGGTATTAATTACATTCTGACAAAGGCGAATCTCTATGGTACGTATCTCCTTGACGGTGGTTTTGAGTCAGAGTTTATATTGACCTTCCCCACCAAGAGATATTCGCGCGAGAACACATGTTTACATGACGTCGGTGTTCTTTCCACTAATACAGGCAACTGGATCTCATTGCCGACTCTGACAAACCCGTTTGCTTCTGCAAGCTTTGTTTTCGCTGATAATCAGCTGGAGCCTACAGTTTTCATCACTGTTTGGGATCTTGATGAGAACAAAGCAAAAGGATCAAAATGTGCATTTTCGCCATGTCCTGAGGCAGGCACTGATGTGATCCCGTTTGAACTGAATGTTTTGACTGTGAGTAAAACAGGTGCAGCAGCTAACCATATAATGCCGTCTGAGCTTAATCCTAATGGCCTTATTGTGGTCCCGTCTGCAGCCAATTTCGACAGAGGTTGGGTCGACATTAATCTCACCGGTCCGTTTCATTCGACAGTGGCTGACGAGAGAGATATCATTACAGTGGGTGTAGCTGGTTTAAGGCTTGAGACTTTTGGACTTCCAGTTCTCGGCCTTCAGCTGCTCAACAACAAGAATTACAGCGGGATGCTCCCGATGCAGGCTACAACTCTTGTTGGGGCAACTCCTTCTACAGTAATACCTGTAGTAATAAACTAATTCTACAGTAATATTGTAGTAAGTTTAGCTCGGTATTGAGGAGTAAAAAGGGAGGCTTCGGCCTCCCTTTTTTTTGTGTCAAATTAAAGCAATTAATGACAATTAATGTCACTCCTGTTGGCTGCTGTCCCCTGTATTCCGATGCTGATCTGAGACGTCCATAGGGTGAAATAGCCAAGATTATTCCAGGAAAAGCTCCAAAACACAGAACTATCAACGAAGTTATCCTTATGACCTGGTTAAATATATCCATAGAATAAAGGATTGTTATCCTCGGGCTTGATCCGGGGCTCCAGAACATACTGAAAACATTGAAGTTCCGATCAGGAACTTCGGGAATGACAAACTGAAAAACAGACTTTATGGTCAGACTACATTATGAACTAATATTAATTATCATATGGCAGATTTTATGCTTCCATAATATATTATACGGGCAAAAAAGAAACTGAATGAAAATATATTAATTATTATTTTCAATAAGTTCTGTGCTAAACTATTTCGCTAACCTATTAAAAACGCAGGAGGTGCGCTATGTCTAGTAAAAATAGGAATACTACCCATAACTCTGATTGGAAGGCCTCGGGAGTAATGCTCGGTCTGGTACTGGCTTTTGTTGTGGCTGCGGTTGGTTTCAGTTTCTCAACAGCAGCAGCAGCTGTTGATGTTATTATCAATGGTCTGCCCTATAAGCTCGATCAGGGAGGTCTCAGGTACGGTACGGACGGAAGCATAACCATCAATATGTCCAATCAGACATATACAGGCAAGATAAGCGGCAAGGTGGATGTTCTCGGGACAGAGGTGTTTCTCAAATCGCCTGCCATTGACACCGGGGTGGCTAAATATACGAGAGTGGACCGATTTGGGAATTTTCAGTTCGATAACCTTCCTGACGGCACATTCGACGTCATGCCGGTGCTTGATGGTTATACGTTTACTCATCCGCCTGTCCAGTCCGATCTGCATGCTATTACCGGTGGAGTGCCAGTACAAGGCCTTATTTTTAATGGTGCATCCACATCTGGCACTCCTTCGCCGTCGCCATCGTCGCCATCGGCGCCTGCAAGTCTGACATGTACTGTCGCAAGCTCCACACAGATCAATCTGAGCTGGTCGGATACAACGAATGAGACCGGCTATAGAATATACAGGAATACGCAAAATCTTATGGCTGGGACCCCTATATCCCTGTCAGCAGGTTCTA
>JBARHQ010000073.1:0-28774 GCA_049799315.1 Thermodesulfovibrionales bacterium
AATATAAGAATCTCCGAAAGAGACTTAAACGAACTGCAACGAAAGGCAGTAGCAGAGGGCTTGCCATATCAGACATAAGTTTCCAGCATCATTCATAAATTCCTGAGCGGAAAACTTACAGAAGCAAAGAACTGCTAACACCGCCTTCAACCAGACGCGGAATAAGTTCAGCGTGTTTTCAGTCGTGGCCCGCGCTGGTTAAGGCCAGCGTGTTCTGTGCAAATAAAATAACGGCATAGATAAAATTCGAATAAGTGCCATCCTATTAAAAATACCGAATATCACGACTTAAAGGTATAATAAAGGCAAAAAGGAGGTGATATGACACAAAAACTGACGGCAATCATAGAAAAAGAAAATGATGGATATGTTTCTCTTTGTCCGGAGCTTGATATAGCAAGTCAGGGCGATACCATAGAGCAGGCGCGTGATAACCTGAAAGAGGCATTGGAATTATTTTTTGAAACTGCCTCTCCCGAGGAGATAAAGCAGCGGCTTCACGGCGATATATTTGTAACACAAGTTGAGGTTGCCGTTGGGTAGACTCCGTGTCCTTTCAGGCAGATGTTTGCGCAATTCTGACACAGCATGGTTTCAACGAGGTAAGAAGAAGAGGCAGCCATATTGTTATGCAGAAAAAACTATCTGAAGGGACAATTACTGTTCCAGTCCCTGACCATAATGAAATCAAGATTGGTACACTCCAGTCCATTATTAGACAGTCCGGAATTCCCCGCTCAGAATTTGAATCGTAAAACAAAACACAGAACAAAATGCTCAACCAGACTCGCAATAAATGCGGTTTGGTTTTCATTATTGGGCTGTACGCTCGCTAGCATGGTCGTTATGCGAAAAATCAATGAATAAAGGCATCGTCGTCTATAAGAAAGTGAGATCTGCTCATCTTGCAAAATTCAATCTTTATCAGGAGGGCATATGTTTGGAAAAAAAGTATCATTGTCTTTGGTAGTTTTGTTGATAACTATTACTTGGTTAGGGTTGCTTGGATGTGCTGCAAAAAAGGCACCGGATTGCAGCGACAACAGAACCAAAGAAATCGTTCTAAAAAAAATATTTATTCACACTGCATATGTTGGTACTAAAAGCAAGGGCAAAACTGATAAAAGTGAAGAGGAGTATGAGAAAGAATCCCTTGTAGGCACTAACTGTTCCTATTCTAACAACGTACTATTGGTTTCAGATAAGTACAATCCAGATGATAAAGCTAAGTTGACGTTATTGAATATAAGGACCACAAACATAGTAAAGGACATTGGCAAATATGAATGTGCTGCTGAATTCACTGCAGAAAAAATTAGAGGGGGCTCCTCAACGGAATTATTACCGAAAAAAGAAATATCTTATACGTCAGAATTAGCAGATAATGGGAAAAAACATTTCGTAGTTGTAACAAGGAGTTCGACAGACTCTTTCTAGTGATGACTTATCTTGTGATGGGGCCAATGACTGCCGCATGTGTGGCCTCAGTCGTTTGCCCCATGCGAAATTCTGTGCCTCGTGGTTTACCATAGTGGAGAAAGGCTTGGGGCATTCATTAAGTATTTGGTGACAAGGAGGTGTCCACATGGTTGCCACAGACGCGATGCAGATTGTACACGAAGCCATCGAAGCGCATGGCGGGATGGATTACTGGAACAGCCTCGAGGCGCTCAACGTGGAAATTTCAGCAGACGGGTTCCTTTTCACTGCTAAGCGAAGGCCTGTCCTGCGCCGCGTTCGCATGAGGGCCGCTACCGGCGAACCGAGATTTACCTTCTTTGATTTCCCAAAACCCGGCCAGACGGCTGAACTCATAGGGACCGGTGAGGTCCGTATTCTCGACAGCGAAGGAAATATTGTCGCGCGGAGAGAGAACCCGCGGGAAGCGTTCCGAGGGCTCCGCCGGCAGTTTGCCTGGGACGACCTGGATTTCATCTACTTCGGGGGCTATGCTACCTGGAACTATCTTGTGACGCCCTTTCTGCTTGAACGCAAGGGCTTTATCGTCGAAGCGCTTGAGCCGCTGCATGGGGCCCTGTCTCAGCTCACCCGGTTGCAGGTGACCTTCCCTGATGACATCCCCACGCACTCCCGACGGCAAATCTTCTACTTCGACGAGCAGCGGTTACTCCGGCGTCTTGATTATACGGCTGAGGTCGTCGGCGGCTGGGCACATGCTGCCCACCTGTGCCATGAATACCGGACGTTTGACAGGCTCAAGGCCCCGACCCGACGGCGGGTGCTGCCGCTTCTCTTCGGGAACAGGCCGCTGCCCGGTCCAACACTGGTTGAACTGGAAGTGTACGACATCCGGCCGGTTCCGGCTTTTTCTGGTGGCTGTTCGGGCAGCAAGGGCTAGCTGCACCGAGGTTATAGTCTTTTTGCTTCCGCCTTGTTCAGGGTCATCCTGGCATCCAGCAGTTTTCTGGAATACGCCGATATCTTCTGCATATTCTTCGCAGCGATGGCCTTGAAAAGGTCGCCCTCTATCTCTGCGATATCCAACCGCATATAGTAGTCGAGTGTTTCATACATATGGGCCAGGACAATCCGGCCGGTAATGACCGGATGGTTGTTGGTTACATTTGCCTCTTTGAACCGCGTGCCATGTTCAAGTTCCACCTCAAGCCCTATCCTGAACTGCTCAGGATCGATTTTCAGTCCGGCGCTGTCGATCTGCTTGAGGACGATCTTCGCCTCCTTCAGGCTGATCTTCGGATCTTTGAGCTCTGTCCAGTCACTGAGCTTCAGTTCCTTGCAGACGCGCCGCACTTCCTCTTTTGTTACATATTCAGGCAGTTTCATAATAGCTCCTTTTTGTTAGATACCGGTTATATTCTATCAGATAAAAAACTGGTGTGCTTTCAGCCGTCAGCTGATAGTATCAAACCAGGCGACGGCTGATAAGCGGTTCGAGTGTCGTGACGATTCTGCCCTTTTCAAAGATGGTGATCTTCCCGGTGCTTTCAGAGACGACGATCGCTATGGCCTCTGTCTTCCGGGTGATTCCGGCAGCAGACCTGTGACGGGCGCCGAGGCCCCTGAGCTGCTTCGAGGTAGCTCGTTCCGCGTTGAGGTTCCTCCCGGCTGCCTCGACAACACCATCTCCTGAGATGATAATGGCCCCGTCCAGCTGCGCCAGCTCCTTGATACTCTCAACAACCTCAGGCCTTGTAATAACACGCTCTTTTTTTGGGTATCCCTTAAACGGGTTGAAAACAAGCTGATGCGAGGAATCCAGAACAGCCTCTTCATCGCCGATGACAAAGGTCGTACCGACCGGCTTTCCTTCCCTGCCGAGTGCGCCGATATCAAGTGCAATGTCGATGACCGCCATGATAATATGAAACGCCCTGTTTTTTATGAGGGAATGGACCTCGAAGGGAAAGTCCTCACTCCATGAATGGGCGAGGTCGTGGATAGTTATCGTATCGAGATGGGCCTTCCCTGACGGCCCCAGGACACAGATGACCCTGCTGTCCACATCAATGATCTTCTGGAGCACGCCATGCAGAAAGGCATATTTGATCCGGGAAAATCGGGTCTGGTTTCCTGACCAGCTTCTGATAACCGGCAGTCCTGTTTTTTTCAGGCGCGGCGCGTGTAACCCGTTATCGCCGGGGACGACAAGCACGATTGCCGGATCGCAGGCAATTCCGGTTTTCAGAAACCACCGGCATTCGGCGTCTGAATTGAGGAAAAGGAGAAGCTTCCGGCTTCCCGTTTCCCTGACGAGATTCAAGGCATTCCTGATTATCGTGAGTCTCTGGTCGTTCATATCTTCTTTTATAATACTACAGCCTGCAGCCGGCTTATTCAAAATCAGCGTAAATCTCTCCAAAGTTTATTCCGGCGATCGTGGTCCGTTCATAGCGCTGTTTAAAATTGAGCCTGGCCTCATGGAATTCCTGGCTCGGACTGCCATGCCTCAGTGCGGCGGTCGCCTCGATGAACGCGGCCAGGCTGTCAGAGGCCTTCACCAGTTCCCCGTCACGGGGGTTATACTCATCCCTGTTATACTGTGCGGAGATCTCATCGCTCGTGACCCTGGCCTGCTTTCTGTCGATGGTGACGATACTGTCAAACTCGTTCTCGGTAAATATCCGTATCTCACGATGCCATGCTTTTGGTATCAGGCGATAGATCTCTTTTTCCATCTGCTCCTTCTCGTATTCTTTTATGAGCATTTCAAGACCTTCGACAGACCTCTTCACCGGGGATATAATGTCCCTGGTCAGGACCTCCGGCAGGTCGTGAAACAACCCGGTAAAATAGTTGTTGAAGCACCGCTTTTCGCACGCGTTGATTTCGAGCGAAAACAGATAACTCAGGAAGCCCACAAAGAAGGAATGTCCGATGACCGATGTCCTGGGAATTCTGTAGAGGTTGGCCCAGCGTGACTGAAAACGCAACTGGCCGCAAAGATCGATGAAGTTATGGTACTTTTTATTTTTCCGCAGCTGACTCATTCCCTTGAGATCGCGATAGAGATTCTGTTTCTGTTCGAGGCTTTTCTTTATGGAGGCGATCTCATAGCCTTTTGGCGTCAGCCGCTCGATGATCCCGAATTCCCACTTGGTTGCATAGAGATGGGCTGCGCTGAGGATCCTTCTGTTGAGGTCCGCACTGTCGTCCCTGAAATAATCACGGAACCGGGTGCAGAACCCCTCTCCGAGGGGTGAGATGACCGGCTCAAGTTCATGGTAGATCCATTCGTTCAGTTCCCGGTATTTTGCCTTATCGGCTTTTATCTTGTAGAAGATGGGAGGTTTGAGGTCGGTTATCACGAGCCGCTGGAGGAGTTCGAAGATACTCCCCTCGATCATGGTAGTCCAGCTGAAGCCGCGGCTGTTCTCATCGAATTTGCCCAGGAAGTAGGCAATGAACATTTTGTGGGCCTGCTTGTCGAGTTCTGCAAGTTCGACCGGCCGGATCTTATCGTTCCAGCGCTGCATATAGGCAGCGTCGAATACCTTCATCAAGAGTGATTTTCTTATCATTTTCTAATTAGGGCGCTCCTTTTACGGATATCGGGAATTCAGGGACGAAAACACGAAAGATATCTGCCTAGCAGAAATATTTTGTTATCTCAGCCTCGATGATGCTGTAGGGCACCAGGAAGGGTTTTTCCGTGATTGTAAACCTGATCTCGTTTTCGGAAATGCGGCAATACTCCCCCCCGATCGGTCCAAGAAAAGAGTTTCCCTTGAAAGTGCCGGAGTCCTTATCACCTTCGAAGGTGCCGCCGTTCCTGGTTATCTCGGCGGCCGTGTGATTGAGAAGTCCGGCCCCCTCATCGGTAACGTTTACCGTGAACGAATGTGACATTATGTACCTGTCCTCCTTTTCAGTACGCCATGGCTCATGGACAGCTGTTTGCCTGCCTGCGCAGCTATCTCTCTATTGTGTGTAACAATAATAAAAGTCACCCCAAGTTCGGTGTTCATCCGGTGAAAGAGCTGAATTATTTCATTTTCTGTTTCTTCATCAAGATCTCCTGTCGGCTCGTCCGCCAGTACAAGTTCCGGACGGTTGATAAAGGCCCGGGCAATTGCGATCCTCCGCTGCTGCCCCCCCGAAAGATGAGAAGGATACGCATTCATTTTCTCCTTCAACCCTACCATCGAAAGGAGTTCGGAGGCACGGCCGGCAATATCTTTGATCTCTGTTCCGAAGGCTGTTGGAAGCATGATATTTTCAATGGCCGTCAACGTCGGGATCAGACTCGAAAACTGATATATGAAACTCATCTTCCGGTTTCGGAAAGCTGAAAGCGCATCGTCTCTCATGGACCATAACTCGGCTCCGTCCACCAATAACTGTCCCGAATCCGGCCTGGTGAGGCCCCCGATCAGGCTCAGAAGTGTGGTCTTACCGCTTCCGGAATGCCCTACAATCGAAACGATTTCGCCTTTTGTCACTTCCAGTGACACAGTATCCACTGCCCTGAAACGCTGGCCGTCGACATAATACGTTTTCAGGAGATCAGAGATCTGCACCATCGGGATTGCTTTTGTATCTGTTCTCATGGACCCGCCTTTATCTCTTTCAGAAGCGCTTCGGCAGCCCCTTCGTCATAGTCCTTCAGCGCTTCATATTCAATCATTGCAGCCTTTGTGTTCTTCTTTTTCATATAGGCAATGCCGAGATTGTATCTGGCGGAAGAATAGGGAGGTCTCAGTCTGAGCGCCTTTTTCAACGCAGCAATTTCATCGTCCAGACGGCCAAGTTTCCCGTAGGCCACTCCCATATTATTGTAAAGAACCGGATACTCAGGCAGATATTTTATTGCCTTTTTGAACTCATCCACAGCTTTTGCAGCATGGTTAGTCCTGTCAAGAGCCGTGGCGATTTTAAAATGGACATATCCCATGTTGATACCTGATTTAGGATCGAGTTTGATAACTTTTCGATACGTCTCTATGGCCTCTGCGTACTGCGAATTGCGTTCGTACAGGTCTGCGAGATGGTAAAGGGCCTCCGGGTCCTCCGGGTCCCTGTCGGTCTTTTTTTTCAGCTCGTCAAAAACAGATTCGTTCGAATAGGGATTCGTGGCCACAGCTGCCGCCTTCTCGGGGGCCTTGTCCTCCTTCGCACATGAAAGGGCAACGCCGAAAAGAACAAGCAACATCAGTATGTGCCAACCCGGCTTAAACGATACAGGAGATCGCCACATTTCTTTTACTCTCCTTTTCTTATTGCTTCGTATGGTTCCAGCCTGCTGGCCGAAGCAGCCGGAAACAGAGATGAAATAAGTCCGGTAATTACGGAAAAGATAAGTGCTCCTCCAAGCAGTTCTGCCAGTACCAGAGAGCCGGGAAGTAAATATGGCAATTTCAGACTCTGCACTATAACGCCTTTGAAGAGAACGAGCAGGGACAGCGCAACACTCAGCCCGGCAATTCCTCCGGCAAGCGATATGAACACGGCTTCAAATACAATGAGTCTGAATATCTGCCCCCGCTTTGCACCCATTGCCCGCAGCAGACCAAGCTCTCTCTGCCGCTCGTTGACGATCATTGAGAAGGCAAACCCCATCATGAGAAGGCCCAGGATCCAGACTATGGCACTGATAGCAAAAATTCCCTTTATCATTCCACTCAACTGTCTTCTGACCGTGCTGGTCACTTCATCGGAAGCGATTGCCTTGACCCCGTCAATATCATGCTCTATCCTGATTGCGATCCTTTCGGGAGTAAAACCCTCCGATACCTGGACAAGCACCGCAGACACCTTGTCTTTCGCGAGTTCCAGCGGTTGCATCGACCTGGCCCCCGAATTTTCTGCCATGGCATATGCTGCCGCCATAGTCATGAAAACAGACTGGTCAAAGAACTTCATTCCGGTGGGTTCCATGGTCCCCCTGACGGCGAATGGAGTGCCAAAAAACGGGAGAGTATCACCTGACATAACAGGCATGGCGCTACCGGTTATTACCTCGTTTCCTGAAAGTTTGTCTTGCAGGTTCTTCTGGAGCCATGGCGTTATGGTGAAATCCGTTCCCGGGTCAAAGGCTATAAGAAATGCCTCGACATTATAGCAGCAGGTAAAGGTAGCAGGCTTGATGAAGAGCTGAGGAGATGCCCTCTTTACCCCTTCGATCTTCTTCACCCTCTCAAATATATCCCTCTCCATATAGAAACTTGCGGGTTCTCCCGACAAAAGGGCGGCTTTCGCCTGCATCGCATTTTTTTCCGGGACTACCAGGACGTCCGCGCCGAGCCGGTAAGTCCCTATTTTGAGCGCATTACCCATTCCTGACATAAAGACCGAAGCTCCAAGGACGGTTCCGGCTACAACAGAAACAATAAGAAGCAGGATGATCGTCCTGATGAACTTCCTTTTAAGATTCCTGACGGCAAGCTGCGATATATTCAGAGCGCCCATATTTTATTATATGCCCCTGGTCCTGATGATGTCTATTTTGATGCGTCCGGCCATAGGGCCAGCCATATGGATTGTTCAGTGCTGACCGGCCAAATCTCAGAAAAAAAAGGCCGGGAGTTCACGTCTCCCGGCCGAGATGAGGAGAAAAATCTATTTTGCTTTCTTTACGGCTGCTACCTTTGCGGGACTCCAGTCCATCTCTATACCGCAAAGAAGCGGGGAACCCTTATCAACCTTCACGGTTACCCCTGCCTCCTTGTGACAGGCTGCACAGGCGGATACCCTGCCAATAATGGTGGCATTCTTCAGGTCCATCACGTTGATCGTGCTGTCGTCAGCATAGGTCCGGGATGAAATGAATACATATTTTCCGTCCTTGGTGAATGCGAAATCGTGCGCTCTGACATCATCAGGCAGCACAATTCTCTTAATGATCTCGTCCTTTGCCGTGCTGATGACGATGATCTGGCTCTTATGGGTTCCGGGCTTGAGTCCGGGGTCGAACTCATTCGGAGCGCTCACGAACAGATATTTTCCATCCGGGGTCATCCGTGCCTGATGGATGAAGGTCATTTCAGGGCTGGAGATCTGTTTGATCTCTTTCTTGGTCTTCCAGTCATAGACATAAACGATACCCGTAGGCATGTCGGTTATATAGGCCTTTTTCTTGTCATGGGTCCACTGGATGCCGCATACTGCCTTGCCGACAGGCATCTTGTCCACGGTCTTCAGCGTAGTGGAATCCCAGACGTAGACATTTCCGTTGGCCATATCTTCAAAATAGATTTTGCCGTCAGGGCCGACAATAGCGCCACAGAATTTATCTCCGACCTTGTAGGGTCCGGTTTTTTTCCCCGTGGCGAGATCCACCTTGTACACATCGCCGCTCAACGTGCCGGCGACCAGGACCTTTTTCCCTTTTTCAGTTACGAGGGCCTGTCCATGGGTTCCTCCCTGCTTTTTCACTTCCTCAAAGCTCATTCCGGCAATCTTGCCTTCCATCTCTGAGCCGGCCTCGGTCAGGACGATACGCCCTTTTTCCATGTCAGTGGGAGGCTGCATGGTCCTCATATCTACAACTGCGATATGTCCACCGTGCCCGGCGATGTAGGCTATTGCATCAAAGGTAGGTGTTTTTGGGGCCAGGGCAACCTTTGCATCAATGGAATCCCCTCCAGTAGTTAGACAGTTATCCATCATTTCGACCGCGCTGACAGCTCCAAATTTATAAATCCCGCTCAGTCCCAGGAACGCTGCAACAGAAAGCATAACAACAATCAACAGCAATTTTTTATTTCTCATTCTTACTCCCCTTTTATTTTGATTTATACTAAGCCTCCCAGTCCAATGCAAACACCAGCCCGATTATCACCTCCTTTAACAGGAATCTAATCTGCCTCTTGTCTAACTATATGACAATTCCCCTTCTGCATTCAACATGAAGTTATAATTTTAGGAGTATGACCCATCCGGGAAAATAGAGGCCAGGAGGCTTTTCCTGTCAATGCTGTGCAGAAATGACATTTTGGGGTTCGGTGCAGTAGTGTGAGAGGCGGGGGCGTTAGCCCCCGCCTACCCGATCAGGAGAAGAACTACCTGGTAGCTTTAATGTTGATGCCTGTTACGTTTGTATTTGTAACAACTACCGCAGGCGTGCTCGAGAACGTCAAGCCTGACTTGACCGCCATCACGGTATAGCTGCCCGGGGCCGTGTCTGTTATGGTATATGTCCCGTCAGCTGCTGTCGTAGCCATCTTAACAACAGTTGAGCCGCTCATCAGTCTCGCTGATGCGCTCGCCACAGGGGTCGTCCCATTAAGCATCGTAACCTTGCCGCTTACCGAATACTTAATCGGGACTGTCACTGATACGTTACTAGACCAGGTCATAAGGCCTCCTGCGTCCGTCACCTTGTGTTTGATGATGTATGTTCCGGCAACAGAATAGGTTTTTGAGATTGTGGCGCCTGCATTACCTGTGGAAGTGGTGCCATTTCCCCAATCTACAAATACCGCACCTGCAGGAAGAGCTGCGGTATCGGTTGAAGCATCGATGACGTTCACTGTCCAGCCGCTCTGAGTGATCGACCTGGCTGCTACAGGGGGTGTGTTCAGCGAGGCCGCAGATACGCTGCCTGTAGGAGACATGGTCACAGCACCAGTGCTGTCGGTTACCTTCACAACCACGAGGTAACTGCCTGCTGCCGCATATGTGCGTGAAGAGGTTACGCCGGTACCGGTCGCGCCGTCACCGAAGTTCCAGCTATACGTACATGGAGCGTTCGTGCAGGCTGATGCGGAGGCATCGACGTTAACCTGGTTGTCCGCTGCCCCGGGGGACCAGGTAAAAGAGGCAGTCCTCGGGATTGTGTTGTGTATGTTAGTCGCTAAAATCGAAAGCTGAGGCACGGTGAAAGGAGGTAGCCCCGGCGCAGCCGGTCCGCTCCCGCCGTGACACTGTCCGCAGGCGGTATTGACATATGGTATAAGTCCTACTCCTGAGTAATTATGGCAGGTTACGCAATTCGCAGGTGCTCCGCTCATTTTTGAGTGATTCATTGACGCAATGCTTTCAGCATGGCAAACCGCGCAAGAAGCGTTCGTAGCAAGCGGCACTATCTGATCATGAGGTACGCGTCCGTCCGGCGATCCTGTGTCATGGCAAGTTGCGCATCCACCTGAATGGTGGTTGGTGCCCTGAACGACAGCACGTAACGAGCCTATTGCAACACTATGGCATGACAGGCAGTCGCCCGCATCGCAGCTGGCGTGTGGACCTGCGTTGTGGCAATCCGCACAGATCTGTGCTCCGGTCTGGCCGGTTGCGGCAGGCGAATTAAGTTCAATCCTTGCCGAACGAGTGGCTGCATGATTTGAGACGGTTGTGACGCTCAGGGCATGGCAGTGTCCGCAGCCGAATCTATACTCTCCGGCCGTACTCGCTACTGTATCTCCATACGTCGTGTTTGAAAGGGCAGCGCTGTGTGACAAGTGCGCCCCTGTTGCCGGAGGGGAAAGGTGGCAGCTCGTCTGGCACCCTGCCCAGTTATTGCCCGCAATGTCACTGTGATGGTTTGCTCCATGGCAGGAGACGCAGTCGCAACCGGCGGCGCTCGCAGTCCTTGAATTAACATTTGATAAGATCAGGATGCACATGACAAGAAATAAAACCAGGCCTATTCCTTTCGTTAACTTAATCCTAAAACCTGGTCCTCTGCCTATTCCGGCATTATGCGAAGTCATTCCCGGCCCTGTGAACATTGCAATACCTCCTGGATATACATAATTGTTTTCATCACTTTTTTGATTTATCCCCCTGAGTAAACAAAAGGATTATCCTCTTAATAGAACATATTTACCATGTATCATGAAATCGGGGAAAACCTGATTTCATGATTCGAAAATCCTGAGCCTGTTTCAATGGACACTTTTGTGCCATTACTGAAAGGAAGCACATGACATGCCATCTTCTTCTCAATGGCATAGTAATATGTAACTCTCTGTTAATATTAAATAAAATATTCATGGTTGGGGCAGAGAGCCCGGTTTTATTCGCAAAAATATGGATGATAACACCGAAACTTATCCCGACAATGTGGTGAAATGCCCGAATGCACCCAGCATCTGCATATATTGTCCCAAAAAGCGGCCGGTAAAGGTATTGTCGCAGCAGTTGAGAAAAGGCAAGACTGATGAAGAGTCGTTATTAAAAACAGCAGCGCGCAACTGTTACCGTTGACCAACCCAGTCGACCGATGCCGACTGCCCCAGGCAGAGCGGTCGCTGCCTGCCAATGGGGGAAGAAGGTACGACCACAGCCATTACTGTTCTTTTTCATCGATTCGGGCATTTCACCACATCGTGCAGATGAATTTTGGCTTTATCATCAATAATTAAGGCATCGGACCGGTCTCTCTTGCCTGACCAGTACCACTTTATTACGTATTAACAGAGAGTTATATATTACTATGCCATTGAGAAGAAGATGGCATGTCACGTGCTTACTTGCAGCAAAGATATAAAAGGGTTCTTTGAGGCATGGTCAGGATTTTCGAACCATGAAATCAGGTTTTCCCCGATTCCCTGCCTGAATCGAACTGTGGTTTTATATACAGTTGAAGTTTTTGTGGTGAAGATGCTTTTTCGCAGTAACAGAGCAAGAATACGGCGACAGCGCCGGCAAAAAAAAACGTGAGGGAAAAAGGAATGGTAAAAAAAATGGGTCGTAAGGCAAATTGCTGGAAGAAAGTCTATCTCTGTAGTCTCATTTTAATCCTGTTTTCCGCCATAGTGTATGTTGAGTTGCCTGGCGCTGCGGATTATCCCCACAATGAAAGCAGCAACGCTATTATTTGCTCGGATTGCCATACAGGTGAGCCGCCTGTTAAGACCAATCTGTCGTCTCCCGCTGACGTTCTGTGCGGAAACTGTCACACGGGGGCGGCAGCGCCTCTTGAAAAAACGCATTCGAGCCAGAACACATCAGGGACCTACGGGACCTGGTCAGTGGAATGCATAACCTGTCACGACGCGCATTTGCAGCAACAGGTGAGCATGTACGGCGGCGCCAGTTACCTTTATACGTCCCAAGCGACATCAGTAACAAGCGGAACCGATTTTTCGACAATCAGCCGTAATGGAGCGGGCTGGACGCCGCAGCAATGGAAAGGAATGCTGGTTATCGGAAACACGGCTTCATCACCTCAGGTTTTCCATAAAATCAATGACAATACCGCTGACACACTGAATATTGAAGGTTCTTTAACCGATGTTGTATCCGGCAATACTTTTGCAATTGTATATGGCGGGCTGATAAAAAGCACGATCAACTACACGAAGACCAATGTTACTCCCAATATGGAGATTTCCGGACCGACCAAGTTCTTCAGGACTGCCGGGGATGACTCCTTCACAAAGGGCACTGACATTGCCGGTAATCCGCCCGTATCCACACAGGGCATCTGTATGCTATGCCACACGAAAACTCAGTGGCACAAGAATGACGGCAGCGGCGCGGACCATTATACCGGCGAAGACTGTATATCCTGCCATCGCCACGAAGAAGGGTTTAACAAGCCCGCCACCGCGGGCGACGGGGCTACCGCCGGTCTGGGCGGATCAGGCAATGGCGGCATCAAGGTGTTATATGCCAACTCCTGGGCTCCCGGGGATTCGCTTAAGGCATTGAACGATCCGAATGCCTCATATGATCCGAATACCAAAAAATGCACGGGGGTCTATTGCCACAGCAACGGGGCTGACGGAGCGAGCAGCAATGTTGCAACCGCGACGAGCCCGGCCTGGAATTCTACTATGTCGGCGTACACGAACGGCAATGTCTGCGGTGGTTGTCATGACAACCCGCCGCAGTATGCCGGACAGGCACATTACACGGCGAACGGTTACATGGGCAAAGAAGGAGGCCATCTTGTTGGGATGCACTTCGATAATATCTCCAGCAACACGTCGGGCCTTGCAACCGCAGGCGTTGACGGCACCAGCAGTCACGGTAATAGTGCATACTCGACCACAATATCCTGTAATACCTGCCACAACGGAATTGTGGACGGTACTATAGACACCCACGCCATGGCCGGGAAAACAAGCGCATTCAAGTGTTCGAATTGCCATACGGGATCGACTCCGACGCCTCTGCGGAATGCCAACATTCTTAACAAGAGCATGCACGTCAACGGGACAAAGAACGTTGTCCTGGCCGATGCTACGACGATCAAATCAAAGGCCCAGTTGAGGGACGGCTCTATGCCGGCATCATGGACGAGGACGGGCACTTACAAGGCCACTGGCTCGTTTGACAGTGCGACCATCAATTCAGCAGACTATTCATCCGGCGCGAAGACGTGCGTTACCGCCTGTCATATAGGGAAGCCGGTCGGCTGGGGTGATACGGGTCTGAAATGCAGCTCGTGTCATAAGTCGCTGTAGGGTGGTGAGAAATGACAGATAACATGATATTTATTAAAAATAACTCCGACGAGAAGTTAAAGAGAGGGAACGCTGTTATGAAGAGATTATGTACAGCAGGTAGTCAAGAGGGCAGCAGCAAAACGTTTAAGTCGGGGCTATCGTTGATGGGCGCGGCTTTTATCGCCGTTTTGGCGGTGATAATGCTTTGCGGGACCGGCGGCCAGGCCTTTGCGGACAACGCAACAGCGGCAGGAGTGGTCAGCGCTGGGGCTGACGGCAGCACGTCTATTGATGTTAAGATGCCTTATACAGGTGATGCCAATGGGAACAGTGCTTATACGGTCCAGTGGAAGTTATGTACCGCAGGTTCCTATGCGCCGGCCGATACTATTAACGGGACCCATACTGCAAGTCCTTATACTACTACCATAACCGGTTTGACGCCGAACACATGCTACAACATCAAGACAGCGTTTATTGACGCCGACGGCGTTACCGGCACAAATCCCCGGGAGATCAAAATAACCTCAACCTCGGACAACACCCTTTTGCATAATGTCAACCGTTTTTCCGGCTCTACGAAGTGGAGCGGGAATTGGGGCTTGACCGGCGGCAAATACGGCCAGATCGATTGCGAGACCTGCCATACACCAAGGACGACCAATATCAAAGGAATTTCGGGAGTCATTACTTCTCCGAACTCTCCGGCCGAGAGCTTCCCCGGCGGCGTTGTACTTTTCCAGAGCACGACGACGCCTGACGGCTTCGGCGATGACACAGACGGCCATACCTCATCCACCAAGGTATGCGAAGTCTGCCACACCGTGACGAATTATCACCGATACAACACAAGTGGTCAGATAGCCCAGACTCATAATAATAATCTCGACTGCATGGCCTGCCATCCGCATGCCGCCGGTTTCTCGAATGTGAATGACGATTGTAAGTCCTGCCACGGGAATCCGCCCACTGCGGATTCATTCGGCGGACCAAGCGGCCTTGCCAGCTCACCGGTAACCGGCTCCACAACCGCCGGCAGTCACAGCTTCCATGCAACCTCGGCCGGAAGAAACTTTGACTGCGCAGTTTGTCATTACAATAGCGTCGGTTCAGGCGCAACACACAGGGACGGCAAGATATCTTTGGGGTTTGTAAATCTGCTGGGCGCCGGCACCTATTCGACCGGTACCTATGACGGCCAGACAGCCGCAAATTACGAAGCAACAGACGGCGGGACAAGCGCTACAAAAGGCGGCACAAAGTCCTGTTCGAATATTTATTGCCACGGCACGACCATGGCTCCCAACGGCGGTACGAATACAACGCCGGTCTGGGGCGACAACTCCACGGGGGTCTGCGGCACCTGTCACGGCGCAACCGCGGCGACTCCTCCTACGAAGGGGAGCCATGCAAAGCATGCAGGCTCTGCTGGCGGGGGAAGGGCCCTGCCGTGCGACGAATGCCACCATGGCAAAACACCTATTGCAATTCCTTCAGGACTGGCCACACATGTAAACAATAAGGCAGACTTTGCTTTTGATGCAGCAAAGACTTATATCGGCAGCGCAGCTTACAGCGGCGATGACACAATGCTGAACGCCTACGGGACCTGCTCAAACCTGTATTGCCACAGTAATGTACAGGGCGCAAGTGGTACCGGCAACCCGACTGTGTATGCGACAGTCACCTGGGGCGGGAGTGCTACCAACTGCGGCAGCTGCCATGCAGACATGGCGACCGATATAGGCGCGGCCACCGGGCTGCATAAAACTCATGCTAATACCGCTACCGGAAATGGCTATGTCTGCAATACCTGCCACAACAACGCAGGGGCAGGGACAACAAAGCACGCAGACCATACCATAGATGTTTCGTTCAGTGCAGGCGGCACCTATAGTCAGGGAGGGGCCACTGGCGACGGATACGGGACCTGTTCAACGGTAGCCTGTCATTCGGACGGCAATGGGAATTACAGTGTTGTCAACTGGGGCGCGGCCCAGGGAAGCGCAGGTTGCACCACCTGTCACGGAGCGCCTCCGGCCACAGGTGCCCATCTTGCTCACATACAGAACGCCGCACTGCTATCGGGAGTTTACGGCAGTACAGAAGTTGTATCCACCACGGGAGAGTATATCTTCGGCTGCGGCAACTGTCATCCGACAACTTTGGCCAATCACCGCAACGGCTCGGTTGAAATTGTCCTTGCCGGTACCGGACCGTTGGGGTCACTGAATGCAGCGGGCGCCACATATAATGCGGTCACAAAAAAATGCTCCGGAGTCTATTGTCATAGTAACGGAGCTTCTGTCGCAAACAGGACGTTCGCGGTAACACCTGCATGGGATACCCATTTGCCGACCGCCAACAAATGCGGTCAATGCCATGACAACCCGCCTCAGTATGAAGGTCAGTCGCACTACACCGCGACCAACTATATGGGTGCCGAGGGCGGCCATTTTGTGGGCATCCATCAGGATGACATCTACACCGGAACAAAGGGGCTCTCGCCTGCAGGCACAGACGGCATGAGCAGCCACGGCAATCCCGCAACCTCGACGACAATGTCCTGCTACATCTGTCACAACACTGTGGTAAGTTCAGTTCCTACGGAAATAGACACGTACTCGCTGAGCAACCTTTCGGTAAACAGCGATCTGAAGTGTAACAAGTGCCATACGGATATTACTCCTACCCCGCTCCGGAACGGCGTGATAGCGAACAAGAATCTCCATGTTAACGGCGTAAAGGACGTGAGCCTGGCCGATAACTTTACTGTCAAAACCAAGGCCCAGCTCAGAGAGGGTTCGGTGCTTACGGTTTGGCAGAGGAGCGGCACGTATAAGACCAGCGGTTCCTATGACTACGCGACTATCCAGACCTCCGACTACTCCAAGGCCGGGGACGGGACTATAACATGCACGACAGCGTGTCATAACAAGAATGCAGTCACATGGGGCTCGCCGAATGCGTCCTGTGTGTTGTGCCATTCTCTGTGATCGCGGGAGGAGAAGGATGAAAATGACAGCCAATTATGATACAAAAGGAGAACATATGAGGATCAGCAGTGTGTTAAGGGATAAGTATACCGCAAGGTTTCTTGTCATGCTTATCTTGATCATGGCCGGTCTTGGGCTTGCGGGATGGCCCCTTGGGCCGCAGGATGCCGGGGCCGCAGTAACTGCCGGAAATTCATCCACGGCGACGGGTACCGGCGCAACATCATTGTCGATAGCGATGCCAGCGGGTACAGCGGCAAATGACATCATGATCGCGAACATTATTAACGCCACAGGTGTGACCGTGACGCCTCCGACAGGGTGGACAAGCGTGGGAGCCGGAAACGGAAGCGCCACGATCCGCCAGTCTGTCTTCTGGAAGCGGGCGGTGTCCGGCGAAACCGGGCCGTATAGCTTTACTCAGGGGACTACTACTACGGCCATGTCAGGTGGAATCACCAGTTTTTCGGGCTGTCTGACTACAGGTACTCCATATGTTCTCGGCACTGCTTCGACCGGAAACAGCGCCACATTGTCGGCAGCTGGGGTAACTCCATCTGCGGCAAACTCGATGTTAGTGTATGCCGGCGTCATTGGTACTGCTTCAACCTTCAGCGGTGTGAGCGGAACTAACCCGGCAATATCGACACCATACAACGTAAACTTCAACGGAAACACTAGGGCGGTGCTTATCGCCTCGGGAATCAAGACGGACACCACCACATCTGGAACCCGGACTGCTACGGCAAGTGCAACAGGCCGTTGGAGGGCTGTTCAGCTTTCACTGGCGCCTGCGCTGACCCCTCCGACAACGATCACGATCGGCAACGGCACGGACCCCGCAAGCAATTCAGCGACGACCCCACTCGGGCCGGGCGGTGTGGCGACCAATCTTGATGCCTTTACGCTGGCAGTTAACCAGCAGACTACTACCGTGAATTCAGTTACCGTGACGCTCGCGGCCGGTTCAGCTGCCGGCATCGGAGACATAAGAATAATGAACAGCGGGGGAGGCACGACATACTTCAGCGCCGTGACAAACCCGTCAAGTGACACAATAACCTTCTCCGGCGGAACAGGTTTGCCGGTAACAACAACAGCGACTACCTTTATCGTGAGGATAACTCCCCGGAGCCATGCAGGCATGCCGGTACCCCCGGGATCAATGTATGTCATATCAGGCACGGTTACTGCGGTAACGACTGCCGACGACGCAACAATAACAACGAAAACATATAGTGACTCAGGCAGCGCCACACTTTATATCGACAACCTGTCAACTGCAAATCCGTCGAGTCTGGCAGCAACTCAGGCAGTGCAGCATACGGTGCTTTCATGGAGCAACCCTGTAGCCCAGGACTTTTCTAATGTGCTCCTGGTGAGGCAGTCAGGAAGCGCCGTGGCCGCTGTCCCTGCCGAGGGTCAGTCATATGCTGTAAACTCGACGCTTACCGATGGGAGCATTGTTAGGTACAACGGCAGCGGCACCAGCTATGACGACCTGCAATTAGCAGACGGCACTCATTATTACTACAAGATCTTTGCGAGGGACAGCAGAGGAAATTATTCTGCAAACGGTATCGCAGCGGACATTACGCCGGGCGCGGTATGCATCAGGGCCAACCCCATAGTTATCATTCAGCCACCTGCGCAGGATATCGTTGTGGACGGTGGAACAATAAAATATATAGTATCGATTACGAACAAGGACATAGGCTGCTCGGGAGGCAGCGAGGTCTTCAACGTTGCAGTTACCAAGGACACCAACGGGACGGAGTTTCTGCCTTCAACCCTGAGTGTGCCGTCAGTGGCGCTTCAGTCCGAGGGCAGTATCAATATCAAATTGTTTGCAACTGCAAAAGCAGGTCTTACGGTTATGGGTGATACAGCTATCAAAAATACAACTGCTGTAACAGTCACCAGAAATATTGCCAGATCCGGTCAGGGTCCGATAACATCCAATGACGCTGTATCTACCATTACCCGGCGCGTGCCGAAGATGCACAATTCAGCCAATATGCTGCATAAAGACCCTAACGATCCCATGCAGACCCTGCCATCGGACAAGTGGGGGCCTAACGGCTGGGGCATAGCCGGCGGCCAATATGGAGAGTTTGTTTGCGCAACCTGTCATAAGCCCCGCGCTACGAATATAAAGAGCGTCAAGAGTACTATCACTCTGGGCGGCGTCGACAAGTCGGTGCTCCTGGAGAACGTTATATCTGACCGGATCAATGCCCCGAACGGCCTCGGTGACGACGACCCCAACGGCGACGGCAGCGGCCATTCAACGTCGACCAAGGTCTGCGAGGTCTGTCATACCAAAACAAAGTACCACAACGCCAATACGACAAACAACAAAACAGAACTGGGACTGCCGGTACTGGCCCATAATAATGACCAGGACTGTATCGTGTGTCACGGTCATGACGTTGCCTTTAACGCGCTGGCCAGTCCCTGCGACACCTGTCACGGCTATCCGCCTCCTGCGCTTGCTGTCTCGGACAAACATCCGGACGGTACCGGTTCCCAGACGGTAGGTATGCATGATTTTCATAATGCAACGAATGCCGCAGGCAGAATGATCGTCTGCGATACATGCCACGCCAATGCGGTAGGCACGGGCTTCAACGACAATGGCAAGATAACCTTGGGATTCCTTATCTATCCGGGAAAAGGGCCCGACGGCGCCGGCTTCAAGGGCGGCCGTTATGACGGCCAGACCACTGCGCAGTATGACGCCTCTGAACCGAACACAATAGTCACGAACAATCAGGCAGATAACAAGAAATGCAGCAGTGTCTATTGCCACGGTGGCACAATGCAGCCCAACGGCGGCAGGCCGTGGTCTTACTGGGACGAGCCCAATGCAGCAGTCTGTCTGACCTGTCACGGGGCTTCTTCAGATGACCCGCCTACCAAGGGTGAGCACGTGAAGCACGCAGGCACATCAGGAAACAATATGCCCTGTACCGACTGTCATTTAGGTTTCAAACCGGATACAATTCCGTCAAACCTTCCGACGCATGTCAACGGCGAGGCGAACTTCAAGTTTGACACCGGAAAAACATATATAGGAGCGGCTGCCACCTATATTCCTGACCCTGCCGGGCCGGACGCCGGCAAAGACCCCAACCTGGTGGGTCTTTCGATGCCGAACACCTTCCCGTATACGAAGACCTACGGCAGTTGTTCGAGTGTTGCCTACTGCCATCCCGGCGGTTCTCCCCAGTGGGGCAGCGGTGCATTGCCGAACAGTTGCCATACCTGTCATTCCGACCAGGGAGCTGGCGCGAATGCAGGCCTTTATACCGGGGTGCACAGCACCAAGCATACGCAGAGTTATCTTATAGCCTGCGAAAGCTGCCACTCGAGGCTCCAGTCGGACGGCAGTAAGGTCACGAAGCATTCAACGAGCGGGCTGGTATCTCTTAATCAGGCCGCCGAGGTGCAGTTCACTGATAAGACAGGCACGATTCAGTACGGCGACGCAGGCAGTACGTTCTATTATAAGGATCTCGAAACCAGCCCCTACGGTGTTGGCGCAGTTGTCCCGGCTTATACGGCGGGCGGCAGCAGTGCGGGCGCTGACCCTAAAAACACGAACTTTTCCTGGACGGCCGGCACCTGCAGCAACATATGGTGCCATTCAAACGCAAACCCGATAAACGGCAGTTCCGGCAATCTGTACACCTCCCCGACATGGGCTGGCACAGCTGCCTGCAACACTTGTCATTCCGCGGCAACCGACGCAACAAGGACCTGGAGCCCGGCGCATGACAAGCATACGACGAGCGTGAGCGGATACAACTTTACCTGCGACGTATGCCATAACACCGTTGCGACGAACAACACGACAGTGAGTAATCCTTTGCTTCATGCAAATGGAGTAAAGAACGTGAACTTCAACACAACATATGGCGGCCAGAACACGCCGTACGCCTCTCCGTCCTGCTCGAATACCTATTGCCACTCGGACGGAACGTCGGTGGCAAGTGGTGCGGCTCCGGTGCATGTTGCCGAGAGCTGGGCAGATACTATGGCGTGCAACTCGTGCCACGGGATTCCTTCTGATCCTTCCGGAAGACCGTCGTACAATGATATCTCTGATGTCCCACCAGGACCTAAGGCGAATGAGCATGTGGGTGCGACGGTGAACAAACACGCTTCAATGGACTGCAATACTTGCCATTTCACCGTTACGACCACCGGGAACACGATTACAAACCCGGCGCTGCACGTAAACAAGCAATACAACGTCTCTTCAGGGCCCGGAACAAATTATCAATTCACTTATGCCTACGACCCGGCTGGCGGCACATGCGCGACAACATATTGTCATAGCACGGTCCAGGCGGACGGCGGAGTCGGCGCGGGTGCATCGGAGACACCGAAGTGGGGCCAGAACGGCTGGGGAGATTGCGCTACCAGATGTCATAAGAGCGGAACGAACCTCACTACCGGCACTCACCAGAAGCATATTACGGATTTTGACGTGGTATGCGAGAGCTGTCACGATGGTGGCACTGGAGATCCAAGGCACGCCAACTTTGTGGTAGACATGACGGCAGGCGTCGGCTATTCGCAAGGAGACGCAGCACCACAGACCGGCGGCTATGGGACCTGTACTACTTATTGTCACAGTAGCGCACAGGGGCCTGACGGCATAGCTGCTCCGACTTATGCAGCCACGACTGCCTGGGGCGGCGGGCCGGTTACGACCGCTGTTAACGGCAGCTGTGTTAACTCCTGCCATAACACCGATCAGACTGATGTAACACACCCGAATAAGCTTGCCAGCGGCGGCCATGGCCTGCATGTTGGAGAAAAGAGCATTGCATGCGATACCTGTCATAACGGTGCGGGACCGGGATCGAACCCCAATCTGCATGTAGACGGTCTGATACAGGTAAGCTTCAGCAATGGAGTTACGGGAACATATACTGATACTGGCGGTGGCACGCCCCAGGGTACTCCTCAAAACGGACTTGGCACCTGCTCAACCACATGCCATGTTGATGCCGCTAACGGTAATACGCCTTATCCTGCCGGCCAGTGGGGCGGCAGTTCCGGTTCTGTAGGCCTAACCTGCGGCTCATGCCATCTGTATGATCCCGCTGCTATCGGCAGTGCTCCGTCACTGGATGTTGAAGGCAAGGGCGCGCATGCAAAGCATATCAGTCATCTTTTGAGTCTGACCGGCCAGACACTTGATGCGACGAGCGACAGCTGGGGCGATACAAAGTTCCAGTTGATCTGCGGTGCGTGTCACGATGTCAGCCAGAACGTGCTGCATCACGACGGCGCACGGACGATCAGGATGCCGTCTACGTATCAGTTCGGTTCAAGTCCGCCGATCTACAACGGCGTATCAGGCATATCGTCCGGGGTGACTCCTAAGACCTGCTCGAACGTGAGCTGCCACTACACGACGACGCCTGTCTGGTCGGCGTATTGATGGGGGGCATGATGAAAACAATGATCAAATATATGAAGATAGACAATAAAAGAGAGGTGAGATCGTTAATGGGAAGGATAAACGTTAATAAAGCAGGAGGGATGAACTGGACTGTCAAGATCAGTCTCGTGCTGATCTTCGCCGTGATGTTCAGTGCGTTTATGCATGAAGGCCTGTATCAGCCGAAAGGCGCTGAGGCGGCGATAGGAACTACGACTGCCTGGACTTCGCTTGGCAGCACCTATCATACCGCGACAAAAACGCCGACCGCGAACATTGCCGTTGCCGGCACAGCATCCACCAACCGTGTGCTTGCCGTTGCGGTAACATTTGTCGGCAACGCTGCGCAAACTGCAACTTGCGCCGTCTCTTATGGAGGAACCCCATTGACTCTGGCTGCGGGTGATGCTAGCGGCACCAGTTCTCTCGATCATACCTGGATTTATTACCTCCCGGAAAACAACTCGCTCATGGACGGCACGTCTAAAGCATTGGCTACGACGGTGACGAGTACTGCAACTGCGATCATGACCGATGCCTACTACATCGTGCTGAACGGAGTTGATCAGGCGACCCCGCTTGGCAGCGGCACTCGCCCCAACGTCAACAGAACCGCAATAAGCGGAACTGCGGTAACAATGACTGCCGGTACCGGGCTTCTCGTTAATGCCAACGAACAGGCCATAGCTATTTTTGGTTCGGCAAGATCAGCAAGTACGACTGCTGTGACCATAACTGGTTTCGGCACAGGCTGGACGAATACGACAAGTCAGAACAGCACAGCGACAAACTCAAACCGCTCTTATGTAAATATACGCGCAATTCCGGCTTCAAACCTGACTGAAGACTTGCTCACAGGAACCGCCAGCAGCTCCAACTGCGTAACTTCTGTAACGGGGGTAAGCTTCAGGCCGTTAGCTTCCAACGCCACCACCGCAGGCTCGGCGACGGCGACGGTAGCCGGAGTGAGGATAAATGTTTCCGCGCCCTATAGTGATGATGGTAACGGCGACAATACTATCACCGTCCAGTACAAGCTGCACTCCGACTCTATCTGGACGACATGGGGGACCCCTGCAACGCATCCGGTATCACCCTATACCACAACTATAACCGGCCTTGCGCAGTCAAGCCTCTACGACGTACAGGTAATCTATGCCGATGCCGATGGGGTGACCGGTACCGCGACACAGCCATTCACTTCATTGCGGACAGGGAAAATCGACCAGCTTACCAACTGGACCAGCGTCTACAATGGAACAACTCTTGCCATGAGCGGCACGAACTTCACCGTGCCGAATGGGACGACCAACCGAATGTTGGTAGTGGCTATATCGTCAATAGGAGCCAGTAGTAATACAGACACTGATCCGTCGGTTATCACATACGGTGGCGTGACGATGACGAAGGCGGTCGGTGTATTAACAGCAGCGCGTCCGCATACGTGGTTCTACTATTTGCCGAACAATGCCGTGATGGATAATACGGCGCGGCCGCTTAACGTTACCCTTTCAACAACCACTCCTGCAAACATACAGGTGTGGGCTGCGGTGTTTGATAATGTTGACCAGGTGGCACCGACAGGCCTCAGCAATACGAGCAATAGCGATAGTACCACGGCCTCATTAACCGGCGGGCTGACAGTCGATGCCGATGATCAGGCACTCTATATATTAAGCATCTGGGATAACGGCGCAACCACTATACCCACATACAGCACGAATGCAAACTGGGTAAGCAAACAGCTGAATTCGGGTGTTTACAATTCAGCTAATGGATGGAGCGTGCAGATTGCGAACCGCAACATACCGGCTTCTCAGGTAACAGGCGATACGGCGGTAACGGGGACCATCAGCCCGAGTTCCCGTCCCGGTATGTCCGGTATAGTCCTGTCCCCTACAACCGGGCCGAAACCGACTATCAGCACTGTTGTGCCGAATGTCATCGGCCAGGGCGCGACGAGGAACATTACAATAACCGGCACGAACTACGTTGCCGGAGCAACTGTCACAGTCAGCGGAACATTAGCTACGGCCTCGAATGTAGTGGTCGCCGGCGACGGACTTTCGCTCACGGCTGATGTAACCGCAACGACAGGCGCGGCCACAGGCGCCAGGAACATTACGATTACCAACCCTGACAGTGGTGCGGGCACCGGCACCGGCGTTCTTACAGTAAACGCCAGACCGACAGTGACTTTGGCAAGCCCCAATACCACGACTGCAGGGACTACGGACCTTGCTGTTACCGTGACAGGAACCGGCTTCCAGAGCGGGGCCACGGCTGCATTCAACGGTACGGCCGGCATTACGGTGAAATCCACTGTATGGAACAGTGCAACGTCGCTTACCGTCACCATTGACGCGACCAGCGTGGGCGCAGGTAACACCATAACGGTCACAAACCCTGACGGTGGCATAAGCGTTGCCGGCGGGTCGTTCACTGTGTCTGGCCCGCTGCCTACGGTGACCGGTATAAATCCTGCTGCCATCGGTCAGGGGGCAACGAGGGCTGGCGTAGCAATTATTGGTACCAACTTCGTGACCGGCGCAGCGGTCAGCTTCAGCGGAAGCGGTGTTACGGCTTCCGGCTGCAACGTTGGCAGCGACACTCAAATAACATGTAGTGTGACGGCGACTGCCGGCGCGGCTACAGGCGCGCGCAATGTGACAGTGACCAATACCGACACAGGCGTTGGCGCAGGTGTGGGTCTTCTCACGGTCAATGCAGTGCCGACAGTCAGCTCGGCAAACCCTAACACCACGCCTGCCGGGACAACAAACCTCAATGTTATTGTCACAGGCACCGGCTTCCAGAGCGGGGCCACGGCTGTAATCAGCGGTGGCGGTATAACAGTCAATTCAACGACATATGACGGACCAACGCAGCTTACTGTCAACATTGACGCAGCCAGCTCTGGCGGAGGCCGCACCATAACGGTCACTAACCCTGATGGCGGTGTAAGCGCTGCCGGAGGATCGTTCGCAGTTACCGGTGGCCTGCCCACGGTGGGCGGCATCAATCCCAATGTCATTGGACAGGGGGCCACCAGGACCGGAGTGGTAATTACCGGTACTAACTTCGTGACCGGCGCGGCGGTCAGCTTCAGCGGAAGCGGTGTTACGGCTTCCGGCTGCACCATTGACAGTGGCACTCAAATAACATGTAATGTGACGGCGACTGCCGGTGCAGCTACAGGAGCGCGTAATGTGACGGTGACCAATACCGACACAGGTACTGCCACGGGCACGGGCCTGTTGACGGTCAATGCAGCACCGACAGTAACATCCGCTACCCCGGCTGCTTCAGTGCAGGGGAGAACGATCGACGTAACAATTGGCGGCGGCAACTTCCAGTCCGGCGCGACTTCAGCCTTCGGCTCCGGCATAACGGTCAACAGTTCTAATTACAACAGTGGCTCCTCGCTGACGGCAAACATAACGATTGATCCTGCTGCGACAGCGGGCACACGGACTGTTACGATAACCAATCCCGACAATGGGACAGGAGTCGGCAGTGTGTTTACTGTCAACGAGCAGATGGGCTCGACCATAACGACCTGCACCGGTTGCCATGCGTACCCGGCTTCAGGCGGCCTGGCCGACGGTACGGCAAGAAATGTTCCTGCCGGACAGTTCCCGGGCTCTCACAGTGCATCGACACACAGTCAGCAGGTCTGTACAGTCTGCCACGTGGATAATGGCAGTAACATGGCCCACAGAAACGGCAATATAGACATAGCGGCAGGGGTCGCTTACAGCAGGGGGACTTCCGTTGCGCAGTCCAATGCAGCGCTTAACGGCGGGACCTGTAGTGGTGGCGGCAGCTCGTGTCATACGAGCGGAGGCTCAGGAGGCAGTCCTTCATCTGCCTGGGGCACCCCCGGAGGTGATTGTATATCCTGTCACACTCTGGTTCAGACAGGCACGCATGGAACGCCTCGTGATGCCGTATCTACAGAATTTGGGCTGGCATGGGGCCATAAGAAAACAGGTCGCGGTGCGGTAACTGTTGCAGACTGTATTGTCTGTCACCTTGAAGGCGATTTCAGTACGCAAAAGCCATCCTCATATCATAAAGATGGCAAGATCGATCTGCGCGATCCTGACGGCGCAGGCGAGACGCCCATTACGAACATAAGTGGTGGAACATTTACTTTCACGAAGTTTGCGACATCGTATGCAGCGGGCTCAAGAACTTCGACCGGCCATCTGTCCGATACGGATGTAGCCAATGTCATTACGCAGAAGTTCTGTCTGGCCTGTCATGACAGCAATGGTGCAATCAATACCACGGCTCGCACAGCTGGCGGCACTGCCATGATGCCTTTCGGTGGCATTGATTTGGGGGCTACCTATACCGTTCTAAACGGGGCAGCAGCCCTTGGTGGCGTTGTTGATGTAAAAACTCAGATGGCGACATCCAACTCTTCGTTCCACCCGGTCATGGGACCTAAAACCAAGGATTTCCCAACTCCGGCCAAGCTGGCTGTTCCTTACAATAACTTCACTCGTGCAGGAACAAGCGGAACAAAGACCACCGGCATAGTGATGAACTGCTTTGACTGCCATAATACCGGTCAGTCAGTCACTAATCGTACGATCGTATCACACGGAAATGCCCAAACGATCAACGGTACTCTTTATGCCGCAGCTACCGGAGGAAATTCCGTGAGCACTCCGACTTTTTGTACTCAGTGTCATTTAACCTATATCGGCACGGGTCATGGCGCCGGATCTGCAGTCGCTACTATTAATAACAACATGAGCTCTACCCGGTTCCAGGTGTGCGCGAACTGTCATTTCAGTTCCGGATTCAAGCCGGCACGTCCACTGCAGGCAGCTGACGTACATGGGTTCAATGGGTTGGCTGCTACCGGCGGCGCGTGGACTTATGGTTCAGGCAGCGGCATGAGACCTGTTGCGTTTATGAGGAACGTCGGCAGATGGGTATCAACGTCCCCGCGGCCGTACACTGCCCCGGGGCTGACTGGAACAGGCGCTCAGTGTGGTGGGGCCTTGAATACTAGTACGGGTGGCGTCAGCTGTAACGAAACCATGTCCACATATACACCAGGCGGCAGCTACTAACGCCTGCTGATAACTGTGCTCGAAACCCCCGTCTGTGAAGGCGGGGGTTTTTTTTGAGTTCGGCAAAACTAAGGAGTTATACTATGAATGTGACAAAGCGATTTTTTCTATTATATTTAATGTTCTGTTTTGCGGCAGTAGCAGCCGGATGCAGTCGTGAACCTCAGAAATCAGCTCCTGTTCAAGCACCCGTTAGGAGTGATGGTGCGGCAAAGTCAACGCTGCTTGCAACTATTGCAGAACAGGAGAAACCGCAAAGTGCCGGCAGCGGTCATAACGCATCGTCCAGCCAGACATCGTTTTATGTTGATTTTAACAAGACGGGAACAGGAGTGGTCTATATTGCCGAGCAGGACGGCAAGCTTCATGTTGTGCATAATGGTGCGGCAGGCAAGCTGTATCAGAGTGTTAACAATTTGCGTATAAGCCCGGATGGGAAGCGTGTTGCTTACGTTGTGCAAGTTAACGATAAAAGCAGCCTGGTGGTAGATGGCAGGGAAGGACCGTTGTACGATGATATCGGGCCGCCTGTCTTCAGCCCTGACAGTCGTCACATAGCTTATAAGGTACAGTCAGGGGAACAGCTGCATATTGTTGTTGATGGCAAAATCAGCGATGGTTACCGAAGGTTTAACGGTCCGCCGGCCTTCAGCTCAGATTCGACAATGATTGCATATGCCGAAGGAGCAGAGGAAAATAGGGGGACCAGGTTGGTCGTCAGCGGCCTGGACTTGAAGAGCGGCAAGATTATGGAATCCTGTGGGGATCAGATGGTCACAAGCAGCGATAGTAACCGGATCGCTGCTGTTTGTGTAATCGGCGGCAAGGCAAGGGCGATCGAGTTCAGCTTCTCGCAGCTGCAAAAGATTACAGAAGGTCCGCTGTATGAAGGCATCGGCAATCTGACCTTTTCCAGGGATGGGACCGGGTTTTCGTACGCAGCAGAGAAGGGTGGTGCAGTCTATCTGATCATGAACGGCAGAGAAGAAAAACTGCCCAAAGCTGCACTGGTGTCAGATCCGGTTATAAGACCTGATAAAAAAGGTGCCGGCGTGATAATGGGTGACCCGGAAAAGGTCTTCCTGCACCAGGCCTTTTATAACGACGGAACGAAAGAAAAAAACTACACTATGATAGAAGACCTGGCGTATAACGGGGACGGTAGTGCCCATGCCTATGCTGCCTTGAAAGATAAGAAATGGCGCATTGTCGTGAACGGCAAGGAAGGCCCGGCGTTCGACAGGGTGGTCGGTCCCCTGTTCACCCCCGATGGCAAGCTATCGGTCTACCGGGCCCGGAAGGATGGCAAGCGTTTTGTTGTGGTTGCGGATGCCGACGGAAAGACGATCAGGCAACATCCTTCTTATGAGCAGGTTTTTCAGCCGGTCTTTACCTCTGATGGAAAGTCGGTAGCCT
>JBARHQ010000074.1:0-3672 GCA_049799315.1 Thermodesulfovibrionales bacterium
ACAACCCCATCCTGTTTCATAATTTCCAGCAGTTTTTCCGTGATCACCGTGACTACCTCCTGTTGTTTGGTTTGTTGTTCTGTCTAATGCGGCGCTGAACGGCCCGGAGTCCGTTTGCCGAGTCGACTGACCGGTTGAGCATTCACGTTCTTTTATCTTAGCACCAAACGATAAAATTCATCGTTTCTATCATGAACGTCAGGTGACCCGGTCCCCAATGAAAACGGGCTCTTTGAAACTCAGACTCTGGCCCAGATAAATGGAAATCTCTCCAGGGAGCTGAGTGCCGATCAGCCTGGAGAATAAGCTGGCAACCAGCATGCCGTGTACGACTCTTTGTCCAAAGATTGTAGTAGCACTTGATTGGGTGTCGGGCGTGCTATTTCATCAGAGTATATATCCTGTGCTCATTAGAGAAGTCAGTTACTTTTACCCTCAGAACTCAGAGAGTAGCCACGAGGGTCAGGTCTACACCCTTCACAGGTTGAGCTTCTTGCGGACACTTGCAATCCTTTTTTTCAGCATCCGGCTTTCTCTCATCTCTACCTCGAACCTGCCGCTTGCCTGTGCTACAGCCGATTCTCCTACCCCAAACCGCTGCCCGATCTCCCGGAGCGTTCTGCCGCTACAACGATGGCTTATATACATAGCAGCCTTCCTGGTCAAATCCGGCTTGTCCCCGCATTCCTGCTGGACGGCTTTCATTATCTCCTTCAGGGATGTCTTTGTCAATTCCCTGAGCGCGGGAATGTCCCGCTCTTGCTTCTTTCCGCTGAGGTACCTATCCCGAATATTTTCGATAAATTCTGCCTTGCCGAGAATCAGGGTTGATGTTGCGTCCTTCAGCGGGTCTTCGTCTGAACCTACCGCAGCTTCGACAAAAAAGCGGTATGCTGTCCTCGCATCGGAGGTCTTTTTTCCAAAATATTGAAGCAACCAATCAATTGTCAGCCAACGGGATGATTTTATCTTGTCAATATAGACTGCATAGCTGCTCCACTTATACTGTTCTGCCTTCCTGACCATGTTTGCCCGCACGGGATTCAGGTGTATGTATCGTGAAAGCTCTCCTGCATAGGGGTCGGCATCCACAAGGATTGCCTTGTATCTGCCCTGAAAGAGATGTCCGAATCTCTTGTGCCGCTTGTTGAAATATGTTGTATATCCGCCGTTGATGTGTCGCATGATCTGGGAAAGGTTTCCCATAGGAGTTGACAGGAGAAGGTGGTAATGGTTACCCATGAGACAGTAGACATAAATTACGGCCTTGTAACGGCCAACGGCAGTTTCAAGATAACCTAAAAACCGCTCACGGTCTTTGTCGTCCCGAAAGATCTCTTTTCGTTCGTTGCCCCGCGCTGTGATGTGATAGAAAGCGCCGGCATATTCTATCCTCAGTGGTCTCGCCATTTCGATGGGAAGCCTACGATAAGACAGGCATTCTTGTCAAGAGTGTAGACCTGACCCTACTGCTACTACTCTCAGTTGAAAACCGTCTACGTAGAGAATGGGGCAGTTGAGCCAACCCCAGGTGGTCGGTTTTGAGCTCCTGGTTCTCCCGGCGCGGAGCGCTTCTCCCGGGAGTTCCGGCTCAGCTACCAGCTAATTGATCTTCATCTTCTTCAAAGACTTTTCGATAATACCCCGAGCGCACCCTCTAAAGTCTTCCACAAATTGATCCATACCATCCACACTGGTTAATGGATGCACGGTGCATAGTTCAGCAGCAAGCCCATCCGCAGCAAGTATCTCTCCAGAAACCGGATTGACCAAACGTATACCAGCAAAAATATATAACCCCTTACCGTTATTTAAATATGGTGCCCGAAATAAGAATTCTAGAATGAAACTCTGATTAAGAGGTGCTTCTATTGCAGAAAGATTATCTTTTGGGTTACTCGACCACCACTGGTTATAAGTCGCAATCCATTGATTCCAATTCACAAATTCAGGCTTAAAAGGATGTGGTTCAGAATCAATCAGCGGTCGAGCATCTGGTAGTGTCACGGGATCACTAAGAAGAATTGCGGGGAGACCCTCTCCGTGGGCAGAATTCCGAAGAGCGGCGACACATTCTTCCGCGAAAATACGCTCAGGAACAAACGCAACGGTTGTAGTATTAAGTTGCTCGCTCATGGTCATCCGCCGGGATTCAGTCGCGGCATGTTCTATGGTGCTGGCCACTATACCACCCAGAACAAAAGTCGCTGTATGCATATTGGTTAACGCAAGCGATGGCCCCTTATAGGGAACAACGACTATTGACTTATTCGCCACACCTGCTTGCTCATTGAGCGCACGGAAACGAAATGCAGGTGGTATGTTCAATGTACCACATCCGGAAACAAACCCTGTAATCACAATTATCCAAAGTCCCAAGAATATCTTTCTTCGTAATTGTTTCTGCGCTAAACCCCACACTGCCGGACGCTGAAAAACAGGATTTGTTTTGATTCTGTTTTGTATACCGTGCATTGATTTCAATGGCCACGGCTTGATGTCTGGTTTCATATTAGCTCCTCTTTTATCTTTATGCCAACAATAAATTCAGCGGGATGGCCGCTGGAACAGCTTAGGATTAGCCATCTTTGTCTCATGTCAAGGGCTGACCCCTCAGTTTACACATTAGCAGTATCAGCTTCATACTCGTTTGTTTATTTGCCGCTTCCCCAAGTGGCGCGGTGGGAGCCGGCTCCAGTGCCGACAGAATAACCACGCTTGTTCGCCCATACCCGGCCCGAGGCGTCGAGATCCGGCTGTCCGCAGTTGAGGTAGTCTTCGGCCAATGTTTTGTCCCCATAGCCTTCGAGCAAATCCACCATCTCCGGGATGCGCGATTCGTCGCCGCGCCGAATCAGGTTTAAGCACGCTTGCTGCACACCGTACACCGCCTCCCGCTGCACACTCTCGAAGAGCGATGCGGCCGCTAGCGCATCACCGAGCATCTGGACCGTGCCACCTTTGGTGGTAGCATCATCGAATATCCTGGCCCATGATTTCTCTCCGGACTTTTGCGCCGCGGCCAGGCGCATGGGCCGATCGGACGCACCGGCCGCGATCCGCTTTAGCATGGTTTTGTCCTCAAGCTTAGCCAGCAGAATCTTCAGGACATCACGGTTAGTGACGCGCAAGCTGGCCTGTTCCAGCGCAGCCGGGTCACTAAGCCGACGTGCAGCACCGGCGCGCAGCACGTCGAACTCGCCTTCAAAGACCAGCGTCAGCAAGATGCCGTTGTCAGTCTCATCTGCCAGTGCCTTCACCCTGCGCTCAAGATTTTCGTGCGCTCCAACCACGTCGGGAGCTGGGTCTTGCAATCCTTTCTGCAGCCGCTGCATGGCCTGCTCGCGGTTCTCCTGGTGGTAGGCTGTAAGTGCGACTCGGCGCAACGAACCTTTCTCTCGTAGCGTCTCAATGATGGTGCCACGTACAGACGCCGATGACTCTGCAGGAAGCCGCTGCAGCAAGAAACCGTCTTCCGATATCTGCCACACCGCGGCCTGTCGGATTGCCGCTTGGGGTTCTTTCTCTGACCATTGATGCAAGAGGGGCTGGTCAGACACTTTGCCAATTGCCGCAACGCGAACGTCAAGCCATCTCGCCTCGACGGCGAGCTTTGCGAGCAGGGTTTGATCAGTTAGCTTCTCCACGGCGGCACGACGAATGGCCTGATTC
>JBARHQ010000075.1:0-16089 GCA_049799315.1 Thermodesulfovibrionales bacterium
GGGAGGGTGAAAAAACAATCGGAAGGTGAAAAGCGTAACCAATCACCCCCACCTAACCTCCCCCCTCAAGGTGGAGGAATTTTTGGGAACACCCGATGCAAAGCATCAAGGAATTCTTTTGATTAAAAAGAGGAAAGCAGCAAGATCAGGGATGATAACTGGCCGGATAAAGGGGATTATGAAGCTCAGGGCACTTTGAGACTAATTGGCGCTTCCGCTGCCACCCTCTTTCGTCAGCCCTGAAGAGGAGGGGTCCCACCCGCCTCCCAGAGCCTTTATCAGGAAGACCGTTGCCGCTGACCTGCGGCCGAATATATCAAGGGAGGTTCTCCTGCTTGCAAGTTCGGCTGTCTGGGCAACTATAACATTGAGATAACTGACCGTACCTGACCGGTATTGGTTCACGGTGACCTCAAGCGTCTGTCGTGCTGCGGCAACTGCCTCGTCCTGTATCGTAGCTTCCTCCTGAAGCGTTCTTAAAGCAGAAAGATTGTCCTCGACTTCCTGGAACCCCACCAGGACAGTCTGTCGGTATGCCGCAACACTGGCATCGAAGACCGCAACCGCCTGCTTGTTCTGGGCACTTCTCAACCCGGCGTCAAATACTGTTTCGGAAAGTGTAGATCCTACTGCCCAGAAGCGGCTCGGCCAGGAAATCCATCTGGCCAGGCTTGAAGCCTCCAGGCCGGCGGCGGCGCTCAGTCTTATGGTCGGAAAGTATGCGGCCTTCGCCACCCCGATCTGGGCATTGGCAGCAGCCATGCGCCGCTCTGCCGAGGCGATGTCCGGTCTTCTCTCGAGCAGTTCAGAGGGCAGGCCGACAGGCACAGAGGGTATAGTCATCCCGAACCGGAAATTGTCGATCGAAAAATCTGAGGCAGGCTTGCCTATAAGGACCGAAATGGCATGCTGAAGCTGGGCTATCTGCACCTTCAGGTCAATAGCCTGGGCCTTGGTGCTCTTGAGCTGTGTCTCCGCCTGCAGTACGTCGACCTTCGCCGCAACCCCGGCCGCATACCTGTTTTGTGTAAGGTCAAGCGACCTCTGGTACTGGGAAACAGCCTCATCCAGCAGTTCTTTCTGGGTCCGCAGGGTCCGCAGCTGAAAATAGTACTGTGCAAGGGCAGCCTGGGCGCTAAGCCGGACCGAGGCCAGGTCAGCGGCGCTTGCCTGGACTTCTGCCTCATTTGCTTCGACTGAGCGGCGGATCCTGCCCCAGAGGTCCAACTCCCATGAGGCATCTACCGGGATCTGGTAATCAGAGCCCGCACCGGATGACAGGGAACTGCCGAGATTGCCGGATCTGCGGCTGCGGGTTGCAGAAGCCCCGGCAGTTATTGACGGGAAGGCCCCGGCCCGTGTCGCCTGGACGAGGGCCCGGGCCTGCCTCAATTGCGCCTCGGCCGCGACCACATTCTGGTTAGCAACCGGGATCAGCTCCTCTAGTTCATTCAACTGAGGATCATTAAAGATTCCCCACCATGCGCCTCTTCTCTGGGTATCTTTCGGCTCAGCCAGCTTCCAGCCTGCAGATTCTTTGTAGGCAACAGGGACTTCAGCGCTCGGCTTCACATAGTCAGGACCCACCGTGCATGAGGCGAGCGATATGAATATCAGGATTATAAATTCTTTATTTCTCATATATGTTCCCCCGAAAAAAATAAGAAGTTGTTAGTAAAGCCCTTAATTTGTCATTCCCGCAAGCGAAGCGCGTCGGGAATCCTTCTGAAAGCAAAGAAAGATTCCGGACAAGCCGGAATGACAGAGCAAAAGGAAATATTGCTATACTTTCGACTTTACGAGTAACTGAATTAATCATGCTTTTACCCCCCGGCATTCCCGGTCCTGACTTCGGGTGCAACGCGGCTCCGTCGCTTACCTCTACTTGCGGCGAGCCATAACCTGAAGCGATCGAGATACAGGTAGACCACCGGAGTCGTATACAGTGTCATCATCTGGCTGAAGATAAGCCCTCCAACAATCGCAATCCCGAGGGGGCGTCTCAGCTCGGAGCCAACACCGGTGTCAACTGCCAATGGCAGCGCTCCCAGCAGGGCCGCCATGGTGGTCATCATTATCGGACGAAAGCGCAGGAGGCAGGCTTTGAAAATTGCATCCCTTGGATTCATTCCTTCATGCCGCTCGGCACCTATGGCAAAGTCGACCATAAGTATCCCGTTCTTCTTGACTATCCCGATAAGGAGGATAACTCCTATGACTGCTATCAGGCTGAGGTCTATGTTGAAGAGCATAAGCGCCATCACTGCACCGACCCCGGCAGACGGCAGGGTCGAGAGGATCGTTATCGGATGAATATAACTTTCGTAAAGAATGCCAAGCACAATATAGACAGAAATAAGGGCGGCCAAAATAAGTAAAGGTTCATTTGCAAGAGAGGCCTGGAAGGCCTGGGCCGTACCGGCAAAATTCCTCCTCAGGCTTGAGGGGAGCCCAATCTCCTTTGTGGCCTTTTCGATAGCAGTTACTGCATTGCCTAATGCAACGCCGGGTGCAAGATTAAAGGATATAGTGATGGACGGGAACTGGCTCTGGTGGTTGACCGCAAGTGCCGTTGCTTCAGGTTCAAAATGCGTAAAGGCACTGAGGGGGACCTGCTGCCCGCCGGAGGAAGGGACGTAGATGTCTTTCAGTGTCTCCGGACTCTGCCAGAATACCGGATCAACTTCCATCACAACATGGTACTGGTTAAGCGTGGTATATATGATAGAAACCTGGCGCTGTCCGAAGGCATCATAAAGTATATTATCAATGACCTGTGGTGTTATGCCCAATCGTGCCGCTGTGGGCCGGTCTATTGCCAGAGTTGCCTGCCGCCCTCTGTCCTGCTGATCGCTGTTCAGGTCCACCAGTTCAGGGACTGTACGCAGCTTCTTGAGCAGGTTTTGCGCCCATGTGTTGAGTTCGTTGATGTTTTCTCCCTGGAGAGTGAACTGATAGAGGGAACTGCTTATCCTGCCGCCTATGCGCAGGTCCTGTACCGGTTGAAGAAATGTCGGGGCCCCGGGCACCTCGTTCAGCTTCTTCCTCAACCTCTTGATAATGTCCCTGGCACTGGCCTTTCTCTTTTCAAACGGCTTCAATGAAATGAACATGCGGCCGGTATTTGTGGTCGACCCCCCTCCGCCGCCTCCCCCGGTGAACCCGGTCACGTACTCTACATCAGGGTCCTGCTTTATGATATTGATGATCTGCACGAGCTTTCCCCTCATCGCCTGAAATGATATATCCTGGGCAGCCTGGATATTGCCGGATATGCGACCGGTATCCTGCTCAGGGAAAAAACCCTTTGGAATTGTCACAAAAAGGACAATATTCACCGCAACGGTGAGCAATGTTAATGCAAGCATAAAACGGCGATGATCCAGTGCCCAGCGAAGGGTCCGCTCATAATGCGAGTGAAGCCAGTTGAACATGCCCTCGCTTGCCCTGAAAAAAAAGCCATGTTCTTTCGGTTTCTCCGCCCGGAGCAGGGCCGCGCACATCATAGGCGTGGTAGTCAGAGATACTATAAGAGATACCATTATTGCAGCGGAGAGTGTGACCGCAAACTCCCGGAATAGCCTCCCGACCATGCCTCCCATAAGCAGGATCGGTATGAAGACTGCGATGAGGGAGACACTCATCGAAAGCACCGTGAAGGCTATCTCTTTTGTCCCCAAAAAGGTTGCCTCGCGCGGGGACTTTCCCATCTCACGGTAGCGCGTAATGTTCTCAAGCACAACAATAGCGTCGTCAACCACAAATCCGGTTGCAATGGTGAGGGCCATGAGTGAGAGATTATCGAGTGAATAACCGCAGAGATACATCACCGCAAACGTACCTATGACAGAGACCGCCACCGCAACAGCCGGTATGACCGTCGCCCGCACATTTCTTAGAAACCAGAAAACCACCAGGACTACGAGCAGCCCCGATATCATCAGAGTCCATTCCACATGCCTGAGCGATCCCCGAATAGGAGGTGTACGGTCCAGTACGACCGAGAGGTCTACTGCACCGGGAAGTGAGGCCTGAAAATAAGGCAAAAGGCTGCGCACATTGTCCACAGTCTCGATTATGTTGGCTCCCGGCTGGCGGAAGACGACGACCATAACCGAAGGCCTCCCGTTGACAAACCCCGCTGCACGCAGGTCTTCGACCGAATCCTGCACAGTTGCAACATCCGCAAGACGAACGGCAGCCCCGGAGCGGTACGAGATCACAAGGGGGAGATACTCCCGGGACATTTTCAGCTGATCGTTCGTCCTGATCTCCCATGTCCGGCTGCCTTCGGTAAGCTCTCCCTTCGGACGGTTTACATTCGTGCCTGCGAGAACCCCGCGGACCGACTCGAGGCTGAGCCCATACTTGCTCAGGCTGAACGGGTTCAGGTCCACCCTGACGGCAGGCAGTGAGCTTCCGCCGACAAACACCTGGCCGACACCTTTGACCTGCGAAAGTTTCTGTTGAATTATCGAGGAGGCTGCATCATACATCTTCGCAGTGCTTGCGGTCTCGGAGGTGAGTGCGAGTATAAGGATCGGTGCATCCGAGGGGTTTACCTTGCGGTAGGTCGGGTTATTGGGAAGATTCGACGGCAGGTAACCGCGTGCAGCATTGATAGCCGCCTGGACGTCCCGGGCAGCGCCGTCAATATTCCGGTCGAGTTCGAACTGCAGGGTGATGCTGGTGGAGCCGCGGTAACTCGTTGAGGTCATCTCCGTCACTCCCGCGATACGTCCGAACTGGCGTTCGAGAGGGGCCGCAACGGACGTGGACATCGTTACCGGGTCTGCTCCGGGAAGCGCGGCGGATACAGAAATGGTCGGAAAGTCCACCTGTGGCAGCGGGGACACGGGAAGCAGACGAAAGGCTATTATCCCGGCAAGGACAAGGCCGAGCGTAAGCAATGTTGTGGCCACAGGTCGCCTGATGAATACAGCCGAGATATTCATTAACGAATCGGGGCCTCATCCTCCCGGACACTGCCCCGTCTCCGCGCCGCAAGACGGTCGAATGCAAGGTAGATAACCGGAGTTGTATAGAGAGTGAGAATCTGGCTGAAAATCAGTCCCCCGACGATCGTAATCCCGAGCGGACGCCTGAGCTCCGATCCCACCCCATGGCCTATTGCCAAAGGCAGAGCACCCAGCAGCGCCGCCATGGTGGTCATCATGATCGGTCTGAACCTCAGCAGACAGGCCTGATAAATGGCCTCTTCAGGACTCTTACCCTCCTTGCGTTCAGCATCCAGCGCAAAGTCCACCATCATGATACCGTTCTTCTTGACTATGCCTATCAGGAGGATGATACCAATGATCGCTATAACACTCAACTCCGTCCGGAAAGCCATAAGGGCCAGGACAGCCCCGACCCCTGCGGATGGCAGCGTTGAAAGTATCGTTACCGGGTGGATATAACTTTCATATAAAACCCCAAGAACAATATAGACCGTGATGAGGGCTGCCAGGATCAGCAGTGGCTCATTCGTAAGGGAGTCTTTGAATGCCTGCGCCGTGCCCTGAAAGCTTCCGCGTATGCTGGCCGGAAGACCCAATTCACGCATTGCAGCCTCTATCGCATCGACCGCCTTCCCGAGCGACACCCCGGGGGCAAGGTTGAAGGATGTGGTTACAGCCGGGAATTGGCCCTGACGGTTTATCACGAGAGGCCCCGTTGATTCCGATGCCCTGGTTATCGAGCCGAGCGGTACCTGCCCGCCGTTGGCCCCACGGACATAAATTGACTGCAACGCGGCAGGTCCCTGCTGAAAATCCGGCTTGACCGAAAGAATAACACGGTACTGATTGAGCTCAGTAAATATGGTTGATATCTGCCTCTGTCCGAATGCGTCATAAAGTGTGTCGTCGATCAACTGCGGCGTTATGCCGAAGCGGGCCGATGTGGCGCGGTCGATATCGAGCGCAACCCTTAATCCCTTGTCCTGCTGGTCACTGCTTACATCCCGCAGTTCAGGCGTTCTGCCCAGCGCCTCTACAACTTTGGGGGCCAGATTCCTGAGTTCTTCGGTATCAGGATTTTCGAGGGTATACTGGAACTGGGTCCGGCTCACCTTCGCATCCACGGACAGGTCCTGTACCGGTTGCATGAAGAGGGTGATCCCGCTCACCTTGGCCAACTCAGGCTGAAGCCGCCGTATCACGTCGCTTGCGCTGACTTTTCTCCCGGCAAGAGGTTTGAGGTTGATGAGAATCCGGCCGCTGTTCATGGTTGTGTTCGTCCCATCCACCCCTATAAATGAGGAAAGGCTCTCTACTGCCGGATCTTTCAGAATTGCCGTGGCAAGTTCCTGCTGCTTCCCGGACATTGCCGTAAAAGAAATTGACTGGGCAGCTTCGGATATGCCCTGGATAGCCCCTGTATCCTGAACAGGAAAGAATCCCTTGGGGACAATAACGTAGAGCAGGACGGTGAAAACCAGCGTGGCTGCAGCAACAATCAAAGTAGCAGTCTGGTGGCCCATCACCCACCGCAGCGACCTTCCGTATGAAGCAATGACCCTATCCAGAAAACGCTGCGAGGCATGATAAAACCTTCCCTGTCTTTCTTCAGGGACATGCTTGAGAATCCTTGCGCACATCATTGGCGTCAGGGTAAGTGATACGACCGCCGAGATGAGGATCGTTACCCCAAGCGTAATTGCGAACTCGCGGAAAAGCCGTCCAACGACATCCCCCATGAAAAGCAGAGGAATCAGGACTGCAATCAGGGAGACGGTGAGGGACAGAATCGTAAACCCGATCTGCTCGGCCCCCTTCAGGGCCGCCTCGAGCGGGGGCAGGCCCTCTTCCACGTAACGGGAAATATTTTCTATCATGACAATAGCGTCATCCACAACGAACCCGGTGGATATGGTCAGGGCCATCAGCGAGAGGTTGTTCAGGCTGAACCCCAGCAGGTACATTACGCCGAAGGTCCCGACAAGAGATAGAGGGACCGCCACGCTCGGTATGGTGGTCGCAGCAAGGTTGCGAAGGAAGAGGAAGATCACGAGCACGACCAGAACTACAGCAAGTATGAGTTCATACTGAACATCGTGGACAGAGGCGCGGATTGTTGTCGTGCGGTCGGTCAGGACCGATACCTTGATGGAGGCCGGCAAAGAGCTCTGCAACTGCGGCAGGAGTTTCTTGATCCGATCGACAACTTCGATGACATTGGCCCCGGGTTGTCTCTGTATGTTCACGATAACTGCAGGCGTCTTGTCCATCCAGGCCGCCTGATTCAGGTTTTCGGTATCGTCTATGACTTCTGCAAGATCGGACAGAAGTACCGGTGAGTTGTTGCGATAGGCCACGACCAGAGGCCTGAAATCCTTACTCGAATAAAGCTGGTCGTTTGCACCGATAATATGTGCCTGGCGCGGACCGTCGAATCCTCCCTTGGCCTGGTTCACGTTTGCTGCCGCAACCACTGAACGAAGGTCCTCGAGGGTCAATCCATAGGAGGCAAGCGCTTTGGGATTGGCATTAATCCTTACCGCGGGCCGCTGGCCGCCGCTTATGCTCACAAGCCCGACCCCGGGCAGTTGGGAGATTTTCTGAGCGAATCTCGTATCGGCCAGGTCCTCAATCTGCGGCAATTTCAGTGAATCGGAGCTGAGGGCCAGGGTCAAAATCGGAGCGTCGGCGGGGTTCACCTTGCTGTAGACCGGCGGATTTGGAAGGTCGCGCGGAAGGAAATTAAACCCGGCATTGATTGCAGCCTGGACCTGCTGCTCCGCAACATCCAGGCTGAGGTCGAGGCTGAACTTAAGCGTTATGACCGAGCAGCCGCCGGAGCTCGTTGAGGTCATCTGGGTCAGGCCCGGCATCTGGCCGAACTGCCTTTCGAGCGGGGCGGTTACTGACGAGGCCATGACATCCGGGCTCGCACCCGGGTAAAACGTCCGAATCTGGATCGTGGGATAATCGACCTGCGGCAGGGCTGCTACCGGCAGCATTCGGTAGGCAACGCCACCGGCAAGAAGGATAGCGATCATCAGCAGGGTCGTTGCGACCGGCCGCATGATGAACAGGCGTGAGATATTCACTTCGGTTGCCTTTTAGGATTCGCCCCTCTTTTCTCCTGTTTCTTCTCCTGTTCCTTGATCTCGACCCTGCTGCCGTCTTTCAGCCTCTCGGCACCATCCACGACAACAACATCGCCTGCATCGAGTCCTTCTGTTATGGATGTCTGGTCTCCCTGGATAACTCCCAGGGTTACAACGCGGGAATCAACCGTATTGTCGGATTTGACCATATATACAAATGTTCCTCTCTGGCCCCTCTGAATTGCCGATGAAGGTACCAGTATGGCATCCTTTTTCATTTCGACGAGCAGGCGTGCATTGACGAACTGGCTGGGGAAGAGTTCATTGCCCTTATTCTGAAATGCAGCCTTGAGCTTCACGGTCCCGGTCGTAGGATCGATCTGGTTATCAATCGTCTGAAGAGTGCCGGTGGCAAGCTTCTGTTTCTGCTCGCGGTCGTATGCGTCCACAACCAGAGTTTCATGAGCATTATGCTTGCGTAACACAGCAGGGAGACTATCCTCCGGTATCGGGAAAAGAACCGAAATAGGCTGGAGCTGTGTTATAACCACGATGCCGCCGGTATCGGTTGCGCGCACAATATTACCCGGATCCACCAACCGTAATCCGACCCTTCCACTGGCAGGAGCAGTAATGCGGGAATAAATCAGCTGAAGTTTTGCACTATCGATCTGCCCCTGGTCTGTTTTGACTGCCCCTTCATACTGTAGAGCAAGGGCCTCCTGGGTGTCCACCTGCTGCTTTGCTATCGAGTCTTGTGCGGACAACAGCCGGTATCTCTCAAGGTCGAGCCTCGCATTCTTCAACAGTGCCTGATCGCGTGCCATCTGTCCCTCCGCCTGCCTCAGCTGCACCTCAAAGGGCCTGGGATCGATCTCTGCAAGAAGGTCTCCTGTGTTGACTGACTGTCCTTCCTTGAACAGTATCTTCATCAGCTGGCCGTCCACCCGGCTCCTTACAATAACCGTATTCACCGGAACAACCGAGCCGAGTCCATTGATATAGACACCAATGTCCCCCTTCTTCGCAGCCTCTGCAATGACCGGAAGGGCCTGTGCACCCGCTGACTTCTGTCCTGCAGGTAAAGAAGGTTTCTGCTGTCTTGCCACAAAGAAGTATCCACCGGCGGCAAGAATACATATGACTGCAATTCCGATCCACCAGTGTTTATTATGATGTTTATGAGAATCGGAACGCCCGGACATTCCTTTTTCTTCCTGAGGGTTCATATCCTCCATGCTTGCGTCTCCCCGAACAGCCTTGACCCAATCATAAATTTCACTTAAGGGATTCTCCTTGCCCTGATTTTCTTAATTATACTACAACAGAACCATCCTAAGTCGCGACAGCTGTTCTGAATTTACCGGCCCGGTTTTTGGGGTAAGGGCAGAAGGCCTGAAAAAATCAGGCCCGGACATATGAACGGCGGGGACATAGCCGTAACAGCCCCCGCCGCTCATATTAAGGAGTTCATAACTATAGAGGCCCATAGTTTGTCGTTCCCGCAAGTGAAGCGCGTCGGGAATCCTTCCGATAACAAAGAAAGATTCCGGACAAGCCGGAATGACAGAGTAAAATGACCAGGCAGTTGGACTATTTCTTTTCCTTCTTGCCGGCAGGCATCTTACCCCTTTGATCGTGCCTCCATCCCCCGTGCCGGCCATGATGCTTCTTCAGATTTGCCCTGAAGTTCTGCCTCTGCTCAGGAGTCAGATTGGACTTGATCTCCTCAAGAGTCTTTATCCGTGACATATGGAGATCGGTTTTTAAGGATTCCATCTGCTTCAGTTTTGCTTCGACAGCTCCCATATCCACCGGGTCCTTGGCCAGAAGCTCCCGAAGTTCCAGATGTACAATCCGTACATCCGCTATTTTTCTTATTGCATCCTTCCTGGCTCCTGTCCTGATGGTCCTGATTGACTCTTTCTGCTTCTCGTCAAGACCCAGATCAGCGAGCGCCCGTCTGATACGATGCCCGGCCCTCATCATCCTCATGCCCCTGTGTCTCATCCCGTGCATCATCGGCATGCCTTCTTCATGACCTGCACGTTCGTCCATCTTTACACTGGCGCCCTTCACCGCAGTACCGCCCTTTTCTGCATATGAAGGGCCTGATGCAAAACCGGTTAACAGAAGGCCCAACAGCAGCATAACTACCACTTTTTTCATAACAACCTCCATCTTAATTTTTTCGGAACGTATGCTCCGAACAAAGTCCTGTAAAAAATAAAATCAGGTCTTTAACTCAAGAGACGACACCGTCAGGGGAATGGTTACAAAGACATGCGCAGGCGATGGAATCCGAAACGCGATCAAGGCATATTTCGGTTTATTCCCGATGCTCAATCCGGCGCAAGGCGGCTATCGAGCGGCAGAGGAAGAGACGGTGATATTACGACACGCACAGTCGGTTTGCGGATGTCACCGACTTAATCGCAGGTATTGAAGCTGAAACTATTGCGAGTTTACGGAAAAAACAACCATTAAAAAGGGCGAAAGCAAATCTCACGCCCCCGTTCTTAAATCTTCAAAATATTAAGGGTCTTTTCTCTGTCTCCTCAGATAAAAAACGGATCCAAGCCCTGCAAGCATCATGAAAGTTATCATTCCCCATTCCGTCATGGTGGGCACATTTGTTGCGGTGGGCGGCATCAGTTGAGATATCCTTCCTATCCTATTGCCACTACTTTCGGTAAACCATAGGTTGCCGTCTGGGCCTGCTGTAATACCGGCCGGGCCACTGCCAGAGGTAATACCCGATGAAAATCCTGTGACGACCCCCGTAGGTGTAATCCGTCCTACCATGCTGCCGCCGGTTTCGGTAAACCATAGATTACCATCGGGGCCTGCTGTAATACCGTAGGGAAAACTGCCGGATGTAATAGCCACTGAAAACTCCGAAACGCTACCAGAGGTAGTGATACGTCCTATCGCGTTGCCATTGGGTTCGGTAAACCAAAGGTTGCCATCAGGGCCTGCTGTGATATCGGCCGGGCCACTGCCAGAGGTAATACCAGCCGAAAACTCGGTGACTAGCCCGGCAGGCGTGATTCTTCCTACCTTGTCGATATTAAATTCGGTAAACCACAGATTACCATCGGGGCCTGACGTAATCCTATACAGACCACCTCCAGCTGTGATACCAGCCGAAAACTCGGTGATTACCCCGGCAGGCGTGATTCGACCTATTATGTCGCTATCCAGTTCGGTAAACCACAGATTACCGTCAGGGCCTGCTGTGATACCGTCAGGGCCAGTACCGGTAATACCCGCCGCAAACTCCGTAATAATCCCGGCCGGGGTAATCTGTCCTATCCTGTTCCCAAATTCGGTAAACCAAAGGTTGCCGTCGGAACCCGTTGCGATACCTTCGGGTACACTAAACGGTGTGATACCTGTTGAGAATTCTGTGATCGTAACTGCATTAGCCGATAGAGAAGCAAACAATACGAGGGCTAAAATTAGAAAACATTGAGAAGCAATTTTCAGTAACATTCTTCCCTCCAAATTAAGATGATATTTGAAATCCCTTGGGTCCCCTTATTTACACATTGCTAATATATAGCTGTGAAACGCCAAAAATCAAGCAATACATATTAGTTTTCAATCCCTGCTGGAAAATAATTCTTGCTGATTTCCGATCGTAACTGACGTACCCAAAGGTCGTACCTCTGATAACGGTTACAGGAAGTACATCAACGTGCATGCTCCGAGGCGAAGCCGAAGCATCCCCTGCCGGGGTGGCTGATTTGTTCCGAAGAACTGGTTGCAGTATAGAATCGAAATAGCCGGCTGAAATCAATCAGAATACCCCGCCAGGATCGGCCTAGCTAGGCATCAGGTTCGCATTGTGCTTGTTAGTCCGGTGACTTATCCCCGGGCGTTATACTGGAAGGGGAATTGACAATGGGTGACGTTTGTGTACATACTTATGACATACAAACGGAGGAGACAACCATGAAATTTTTGAGCGTCCGGGATTTAAGAGGCAAATCAGCGCAAATCTGGAAAGAGCTGCCTGGCGAAAGGGAGATGGTTGTTACCAGCAATGGGCGACCAATAGCCATTCTCGCGGCAATAACCGAATCAAATCTTGAGGAATCGCTATCGGCATTTCGTAGGTCGCGTGCCGTTGAGGCCGTTGTTTCTCTCCAGCGGAGGTCTGTAGAGAAAGGAACAGATACTATTTCGATGGATGAAATCAATGCCGAAATAAAATATGTTCGTAAAAAACGCCCATAGTGGAGATTGTCATTGACACCAATGTTCTTGTTGCGGGTCTTCTAGCCCCGTTCGGGGCCTGTGGCGAAATCGTACGCATGGTCTCAGCCGCCGAACTGACACTTTCCTTCGATGCTCGGATTTTATCAGAATACGACGAGGTGCTGCGCCGCTCAAAGTTTGGATTTGAGGAAGAAGAAATCTCCGCGCTGCTTGATTATATTGTGTATCGTGGCCGGGCTGTTGCACCTTCCCCTTTGTCCCAATCACTTCCTGATCCGACTGATGAACCGTTTCTCGAAGTCACTCTTGCCAGTAAAGCTATATGTCTTGTTACAGGAAATAAAAAACATTTCCCTGCTACCCAATGCCAGGGCGCTAAAGTCATTTCACCCAACGAGTTTTTAACTTATTTTAAAAACAGACAAACAGAAAAAAAACGCACGTCAAAGCGTTCAACCCAGACGCGCAAATAACTGCACACCAGTTAGCTTTCATTATCTTCCGTTTTCCCCGTTTTCCCGTCTCTTCCTGCGGTCAGAAAGGATCTGATCGTATTTCTCCTGCTGATCAGGTCTTAGTATAGCCCTGATTTTAACCTGGGACCGGGAAAGGACTTCCTCGATCTGAGGCCGGATCTGTCTGCGGACGGGCCTCATTTCTGCATGGGTCTCCCTGGCTATCACTCGCACCTGTTCGAGCTGCGCAGGGTCAAGATGCAGCCTGCTGTTCAACCTCTGCACCATGAGTTCCCTCATCGCCTTCGGCTCATCCCTAATTATGTTTTCCATCTTTTGCCGGTATATGGTATGGGTGACAAGCGTGCCGGACAGGGCGCCGAGACCGAATACCAGAAGTACGCTTATAATTGTTTTCCACTGTCTCATCTTATTCACCCGCCAGGGAAGCAACAATCATTGCATCTTCATAGCCGACACCGGCTCCTGCAATCAGTTCAGAGGCATGTGAGGGCTCAAAAAAAGAGAACCATATCGCGAGACATATCGCCAGGGAAGCAAAAAACGGCATCAGCCTCCAGGACCAGACCAGGAACGATCTGCCTTCTTTGCGGCCTTCACTGATTCTGGCAAGGACTCTTGTTTCGAAGCCATATTCCTGATTTGTGTTATAAAACTCGGCCGTTCGGGCAGCAGCAAATAATCTGTCAAGCTTATTGTCTTCAGGATCGTCGTTCATTTCTGTCCTCCCAATATTTTCCTGAGTTTTGTTCTGGCTCTGAATGCCCGTACCTTCACCTTTGCCTGACTCCACCCTGTCAGTTCCGATATTTCGCGTACGGACTTTCCCTCCAGGTTAAGCAGCGTAATAACCAGTTGGTCCTCCGGGGCAAGTTCCGTTAGCGCCTGTCTGAGCATCACCCATGCCTCATTGCTGTTGCTTCCCGGATTGTCACTGCTGCGCAATGAGTATTCCACCATCTCCAGGGGCACTTTGTTATCATCCCGCTGTCTCTTCCTGAGCATGTCATAACATGCATTGACGGCCAGTTTTGACAACCAGTGCTCGAACGGCGCATCCCCCCGATATTTACCCAGTCCCTTATACATTTTGACAAATATCTCCTGGCTGATATCATCGAGTTCATCATCATCCCTTACAAACTTCGAAACAATAATGAATATTTTCCGCTTGTATCTCCGGACCAGTTCAGCAAACGCATCATCGTCTCCTGCTAGTGCTGCTTTAACAAGATCTTCGTCGATCACGGTCTTCCCGGCATCAATCATCTCGCTCCAACACGGAGCATTTCTGTCGTTGTGCGTGCCACTGCTCAAATAATGCCCGAGTGCAGACGATACACGGACATATCCCTCTGCTGCAAAATACGATATCGGGTCTAAGGGCAATCTCTGGATCATATTGGCACTGTTTTTTCCATAGGTATTATAGAAAACAAGACGATTTATGGCAGCTTATGGTTACAAATTGTCTGATATTTATAGAAAAGGCTGGCAGGGGAGGGTCTATGATCAGATACTGACCCGGGCTTCGTGGTTATACATGTTGCTCATCAGAAGTTCTTCAACCGTAACGTTTTTATTTACATCAGGTGTTTCAGCCACTATTCCTTATAGTTTGCCAACCGCAGTCGCTGCAGACAATCTCAAACCCATCAAAATGAAAGCCGGAATTGCCACATTGTTTACAGACAAACTTTCTATCGGACTGAATAATGTCCCCATAACTATCACTTGTCACCTCAAGGAGAGCGTCTTCATCTGCCTTCCTGGAATACTCCTCAAAGATGCTTTTAAGCTTGTCAAGTTCAGTTTTCGAAACTTTAATTGTGGGAGTGCAACGGCTACTGACAAACTCGATCCCGCTAAAATCAAAGTCAGAACTGCCAGGCTTGTTGCAGGCAATTTTTCTATCGGACTTAATAATATCCCCATAGTTATCACGTATGGCTTTAAAGGACAGTTCTTCCTCAGCTTTCCCGGACTGCTCCAGAAAAATATTCATCAGCTCATCAAGTTCAGTTTTTGAAACCCTGATTGCAGAAGTACCATGATCAACCACTTCAAAATAGAAGGCACGTTCCGATTTTGAAAAATAAACCCATAGCGCCCCTATCTGTTTTACCAATACGGTGTCTAGGACTGGCTTCTTAGATTCTGCTTCTTTATCATTCCCCACAAGATATTCCCCTTAATTTATCGGCAGTTAATTCTCACTCAGCTTATCATCCCGGCAAAATGCTTCCATGGAAACGTAAACGTATCCACCGGATCCCCGTGCCACTACCAGAAATCGTAAGCGTACCAAGCGCAAAAGCGTCCCCAGAAAATGCAGGCACAAAACCCAAACGTAAAGCACTTACTATCTTTTTCATGATGTTATCCCCAAAAAAAGTATTTTAATTTTGCAGTGTTATTCCACATTTTGTCAACCTTATTTGAATAGCCTTAGCGGGGGCCATCACAGAGACAAGGATTATGTTAAATAAGCAGAAATAAAAAAAGGCGGAATGCTTGATTGCCAAGCCTTCCGCCTTTGAATTTCTTGGTGGCGGTGCAGGGATTCGAACCCCGGACACTGCGAATATGAGTCGCATGCTCTACCACCTGAGCTACACCGCCCATGTCTGTGTGGAACAGAAATGAGATTATAACAAAAAACCCTCTGCTAATAAAAGAGGGTGAACCTGCGGGTACGGACATTCATTAAAACACCGATAGAGATGAAATTCGAGAGCAGCGCCGTCCCGCCATAGCTCATGAAGGGCAACGGGATGCCGACGACCGGCATGATGCCGAGCGTCATACCGATATTCACAAAAAAGTAGACAGAGAACATGAACGTAATGCCGAAGGCGAGCATCCGGCCGAAGTTGTCCTTTGCCTTACGCGCGGTATCGAGCCCCCGCATGATCAGCAGGAAATAAAGAGAAAGCAGGACCGCGGACCCCAGAAAACCCCATTCCTCGGCAAAGACCGCAAAGATAAAATCCGTATGCCGCTCAGGGAGAAACCTGAACGGTCCCTGGGTCCCCTTCAGAAAACCTTTGCCCAGAACCTCGCCCGACCCAATCGCGACCTTCGACTGGTTGATATGATACCCGATGCCTGAGGGGTCCGCCTCAGGGTCGACAAAGGCGACAAGCCTGTTTTTCTGGTAGTCCTTCAGCCCTGTCCAGACGATAGTGCCGACAAAGGGCAGCGAGACGAGTGAGACGATGACGATCAGCAGCACCGCCTTCTGCTGAAGTCCGCGGGCCAGCATCATGGTTGAAAAGATTATGGCGACCACCAGGGCAGTCCCAAGGTCAGGCTGTTTAAAGAGCAGGACAAAGG
>JBARHQ010000076.1:0-6035 GCA_049799315.1 Thermodesulfovibrionales bacterium
ATTATACTCATGTGAGTTTCTGAAGCAATGTCGTGAAATATTTGGCAGTAAAATCCTGCCGGTTACCCGGGATGTAACCGAGCGGGCGGAGCATTGCCGGAACCCCCAGATAAACCAACTTAAGAACTCACTTAATAACCGACGGCGAGAAAGGAAAACGCTTATGAAAGCGGTAATACTTGCAGGTGGCTATGGCACGAGAATGTTGGAAGAAACCGTATCGCGGCCGAAACCGCTGGTGGAAATCGGTGGTAAGCCGATATTGTGGCATATCATGAATAGTTATGCGGTACACGGTATAACCGAATTTATTATCGCAGCGGGCTATAAGGCGGAGGAGATCAAAAAATATTTCCTGAACTTTTACGCCATCAACAACGACATCACGGTCGACCTTTCAACCGGAGAAACCATTATTCATGACGGCAATCAGCCGAAATGGAAGATCCATGTTATTTACACGGGACTGGGTACGCAGACAGGGGGACGACTGAAGCGGCTCAGAAAATGGGTTGAAAATGAAGACTTTTTTATGTTCACGTATGGTGATGGTGTAGCTGATATCAACATGCATGATCTGCTTGCCTATCACCGGTCCCACGGCAAACTTGCAACGGTCACAACGGTGCGCTCACCGGCGCGTTTTGGAAGGATCGCATTTCAGGGAGATCAGGTCACTCAATTTTATGAAAAGGCTGAATCCGCGGAGGGCTGGATTAATGGCGGCTACTTTATTCTCGACCCCAGGGTTATTGATTACATAGGCGATGATGCTACTATTTGGGAACGTGACCCGGTGGAAGGTCTGGCACGGGACGGTCAACTGATGGGGTATCGGCATTCCGGTTTCTGGTCATGCATGGACACATTAAAGGAAAAGAACTTGCTGGAAGAATTGTGGAACACGGGTAAAGCACCCTGGAAATTGTGGTGAGACATATATGGACTCTGACATAACGATCATAGGAGCCGGGATCATCGGTCTTGCCATAGCTGCAGAGCTGGCCGACGGCAAAAAAAATATATATATCATCGAAAAAAACAGTGCTCACGGGATGGGAATCAGCTCGAGAAACAGCGAGGTGATCCATGCCGGCATATATTATCCTCCCGGCTCATTGAAGTCACGCTTCTGTATCGAGGGCAGGGAATTGCTTTATGAGACCTGTGGGAAGAACAACATTCCCTGCAAAAAAATCGGAAAACTGATTATTGCAGGGACGGAATCTGAAAAGGAAGAGATTGATCGGCTGATGGAAAATGCTATCCAGAGCGGCGTTACCGGCGTTTCTCTTCTGGATAAGGCCAGGATCAAAGAGATGGAACCGAACATCAGTGCCATCCATGCCCTCTATTCCCCGGAAACCGGGATAATCAGTGCCCATGCGATCATGGACTATTATCTTCACACGGCCCGGGCGAAGGCAGCTGAGCTAGCCTGCGGCACCCGGGTCATCGGAGTCTCAGCAAGTGCTGAGGGGTACAGGGTTGAGACGATGAACAGCGAAGGAGAGCCCTTTTCATTCACAACGGAAAAGCTCGTCAATGCGGCGGGGTTGCATTCCGATGCTGTTGCGGCAATGGCTGGCAAGGATTATGTCCACCATTACTGCAAGGGTGATTATTTTAGTGTCAATAACGTCAAGAAGGGGACGGTCCAGAGACTCATTTATCCTGTCCCCGAGAAAAATTGTGTTGGATTGGGGGTCCATCTGACCTTCGATATGCAGGGTCGCATGCGGCTCGGTCCTGATGTAACCTATATAGATAAGACAGAGTATTACCGGGTTGATGAGACCAAAAGGGAACAATTTTACGAATCCGCACTGAAGTTTCTCCCCTTCATCAGAAAGGACGATATCGTACCCGACATGTCAGGCATCAGGCCAAAACTTCAGGGAAAGGGTGACGGGTTTCGGGACTTTATCATCAGCGAAGATCTGCCGGGGTTTGTCAATCTGGTCGGGATAGAGTCCCCGGGGCTCACAGCGGCCCCGGCAATCGCCAGGCATGTAAAAAAATTGCTGGCCGGCTGTTGTTAGACGTAGAGTAACATCGAACCATTTATCATGAGGAGGAACAGACGATGAAAATATTGATAACCGGCAACATGGGATATATAGGGCCCTGCCTGGTGAAACATCTCCGCAGGACTTATGCTGCCGCCACATTGATCGGTGTCGACATCGGTTACTTCGCACATTGCCTTACCAGCGAAGATATGTTACCTGAATGCAGAGTCGATATGCAGTATTTTGCCGATATAAGAAAGCTTGATCCTGATATCCTGAAAGGGGTGGATGCCGTTGTACACCTTGCAGCAATATCAAACGATCCCATGGGGAATACCTTTGAGAAGGTTACCTATGATATCAATTATCAAGCGAGCATTGACCTTGCCAGTAAAGCCAAGGCAGCGGGGGTACAATCATTTGTATATGCGTCAAGCTGCAGCATGTACGGCTTTGCTGAAGACGGTGCGAAAACTGAGAAGTCCACGCTGAACCCCCTTACGGCCTATGCAAAATCAAAGGTCCTTACCGAACAAGGTATTGAAAAACTGGCGGACAAAAACTTTAAAGTAACTAGCCTGCGATTCTCGACGGCCTGTGGTATGAGTGAAAGGCTGAGGTTGGACCTGGTATTGAACGATTTTGTGGCTGGAGCGGCTATCTCGAACAAAATCACGATCCTGAGCGACGGGACCCCCTGGAGACCGCTGATAGATATAAAGGACATGGCAAGGGCCATCGAATGGGGGATACGCAGAGACCACGCTGTCGGTGGAGATTTCCTCGCGGTAAATATTGGAAGAGATGACTGGAATTATCAGGTCAGAGATTTGGCCGAGGCTGTTGCAAAGGTCATTCCGGGCGTGGATATCTCGATAAACAAGGATGCTCAACCTGATAAGAGGTCCTATAGAGTCAGTTTCGATCTTTTCAAAAAATTAGCTCCTGATTACCAGCCGGAAGCCGAGTTGCTCTCTACCATAAAGGAACTTAAGGAAGGAATCGATATCATGAAATTCAATGACAGTGACTTCCGCAACTCACGATATATGAGACTGAAGGTCCTCACCCATTTGACAAGCAACGGACTGTTGAATGAGAGCCTTGAATGGGCTGACCGGGCACCAGGCCAATTGTCCCCATTGCCGATAACCACAAGTATTCCGGCCTGAAGTCTACTACTGAACGGAGGTATTAAGGAATTATGAATACGGGAATTACATGCCGTTTTTGCGAGACCCCCCTGGAACATACTTTTGTTGATCTCGGGGCATCGCCTCTGGCAAATTCGTATCTGGATAGCCGGCAACTCCTGCAGATGGAGCCCTTCTATCCTCTGCATGTGCATGTGTGCGCGAATTGCTACCTGGTGCAGCTTCCGTTATGTCAGTCTCCCAAGGAAATATTCAGCGACTATGCGTATTTTTCTTCCTATTCCGAGAGCTGGCTTCAGCACGCAAGCTCATACGTCCGGATGATGGTAGACCGTTTCTCCTTTGATTCAGGCAGTCGCGTTGTTGAGATCGCAAGTAATGACGGCTACCTCCTCCAGTATTTCAAGGAAAAGAGTATCCCTGTTTTAGGCATTGAGCCGGCAAAGAATGTCGCAAAGGTCGCAGAGGCTGCGGGAATTCCGACCCTGGTAAAATTCTTTGGAACGCAGACAGCCGGGGAATTATCTGCCGGAGGAACAAGTGCCGATCTCCTGATTGGCAACAATGTCCTGGCTCATGTGCCTGACATCAATGATTTTCTGAGGGGCATGAAAATTATATTGAAGCCGGATGGAATTATCACCATGGAATTCCCCCACCTGATGCGCCTTATGGACGAAACCCAGTTTGATACGATCTACCATGAGCATTATTCATATTTCTCCTTTACCACCGTAGAAAAAATATTTGCAAGTCACGGCCTCACCATTTTCGATGTAGAGGAGCTTCCAACACATGGGGGGTCCCTGCGCATCTATGCCCGTCATACGGAGGACAGATCCAGACCGGTCGAAGTCAGGGTTACTGATCTGATAAACCGCGAACGGGCCAGTGGCTTCACCCGGATGGAGCACTATCTCTCTTTTTCCGAAAAAGTAATGGAGACGAAAAGGAACATCCTGTCGTTTTTGATCGCGGCCAAGCGAGAGGGAAAGTCTGTTGCCGGATACGGCGCTCCCGCCAAGGGTAATACCCTCCTGAATTATTGCGGGATACGCTCTGATTTCATCGATTATACCGTTGACAGGAGTCCCCATAAACAGGGCCTCTATCTGCCGGGCGTCCATATCCCTATTCACGGACCTGAGCGCGTTACCGAGACAAGGCCTGATTATCTCCTGATTCTCCCCTGGAACCTGAAGGAAGAGATCATGGGGCAGATGTCTCATATACGGTCATGGGGAGGACAATTTGTGGTGTTTGTGCCTGACGTGAAGGTCTATTCTTGATATTCAGACAGACCAGATTGAAGGGTGCCTATGTCATAGGGCTGGAGAAGTTCGAAGATGAGCGGGGATTTTTTGCCCGCACATTCTGTCAGCGCGAATTTACGGAGATGGGTTTGAATCCGGGGTTTGTCCAGTGCAATACGTCCGTCAGCCTGAAAAAAGGCGTTCTGCGGGGGATGCATTATCAGACTGCCCCGCATGAAGAGGCAAAACTGGTCAGATGCACCAGAGGTGCAATTTGGGACGTCATCATCGACCTGAGGGAAGGGTCGGAAACCTTCAGGCAGTGGGTCTCTGAAGAGCTGACTCATGAAAACAGGAAAATGTTCTATATCCCTGAAGGTTTTGCCCATGGCTTCCTGACCCTGTCCAACGATACTGAGGTCTTCTATCAGATGTCGGAGTTTTTCATGCCTGAATATGCCAAGGGTGTCAGATGGGATGATCCTGCATTCGGGATCATCTGGCCCGATAAGGTCGCCATCATCTCAGAAAAGGACCGGAGCTATCCTGATTTCGGTCGCTGATATGCAGCAGGGGAAACAGGGGTAAGGGTGGAAATGACGGACATCTGCAAAGAGATGCACGAGTTGATCTCTATTCTTTTCCCCATCACCAGGAGCATAACGGGAAATGGTGTCAGGGAAACACTGTCTATCCTCAGTCAACATATTCCGTTGTCGGTCCACGAGGTCCCCTCTGGTACAAAAGTGTTCGACTGGACCGTCCCGAACGAGTGGAATATCAGAAACGCCTATGTGAAGAATTCAGCTGGTGAAAAGATTATCGATTTTATGAAAAACAATCTTCATGTCCTGGGCTACAGCATCCCTGTTTCGAAAAAGGTTTCCCTGGCTGAACTGAAGGAACATCTGTTTACTGACCCGGCGCATCCTGATTGGATCCCTTACCGGACGTCATACTTCTCAGAGAACTGGGGTTTTTGTATAGCCCACAACCGGTACATGCAGCTTCAGGAAGATACGTACGAAGTCGTTATAGATTCTTCGCTCGAGCGCGGACATCTGACATACGGGGAGTATTTCATAGAGGGTGAGACGTCCCAGGAAATATTGATATCGGCTCATGTCTGTCACCCCTCTCTCTGTAATGACAATTTGTCGGGCATTGTCCTCGCTGTCTTTCTGGCGAAACACATTGTCGAACTGCCCCGCAGATATTCGTATCGGTTCCTCTTCATCCCGGGCACGATAGGCTCTATCACCTGGCTCGCCCTGAACGAAAATAACGTTTCGAGAATTAAACACGGGTTAGTTGCTGCGTGCCTCGGAGATTCCGGGAGATTCACCTACAAGAAAAGCCGTCACGGCAATACCGAAATAGACAGGGCAGTCATAAATGTGTTAAAAACTTCAGGAGATGAATATGAGGTGACCGATTTCATCCCCTTCGGGTATGACGAGCGGCAGTATTGTTCTCCCGGATTCAATCTCCCCGTCGGCTGTTTCATGAGGACACCCCATGGCCGTTATCCTGAGTATCATACTTCTGCGGACAATCTGGAATTTGTACGTCCCGAATACCTCGAAGAATCATTGGCAAAATGCTCAGCTGTTCTT
>JBARHQ010000077.1:0-16724 GCA_049799315.1 Thermodesulfovibrionales bacterium
GAGCATTAACAGACACTTTCATTATCCGATTCGGCTACTGAATATATGACAAAATAGACTAAACAGGTTCATAGTGAGCAGCATGGACAACCAGAGGCGCCCCGGGACGGGGATGAGTCTCGCCGACCGTCCTGGCCTGATACGAAAGCCTCCGAATCTTTTCCTGAACCGGCAGGCAGCTCTTCAGTCATTCCGGTGGTCGGCATGGGGGGGTCAGCAGGCTCCCTGGAGGCATTCAAGACCTTCTTCACCACCATGCCCGTTGACAGCGGGGCCGCCTTCGTAGTCATACAGCATCTGGCTCCAATGCACGCGAGCCTTCTTGCGGAAATCCTGGCCCAACATACGCGCATGATTGTTGTTCAAGCCCATGATGCATTGCCTGTTGAACCCAACTGCGTCTATGTAATTCCGCCCAGGCACTACCTGGCGATCCGCAAAGGAGTCCTTTCCCTGTCCGAGCCTGTAACTCATGACGGCGTCCGGATGCCCATCGACTTTTTCTTCCGGTCTTTAGCGGAGGACCGGCAGGAGCGAGCGGTCTGCATCCTCTTCTCAGGTGCCGGCTCGGATGGAACCCTTGGAGTTCGGGCGATTCGCGGCGCCGGGGGCTTGACCATTGCGCAGGACCCTCAGACGGCCCAATTCGACGATATGCCTCGCAATGCGGTCGCTACAGGACTGGTGGATTTCGTCCTTTCGCCGGACCGGATGCCAGAAGCCCTCCTGAACTACTTACGGCATCCTTATATACGGGGTGGGGAGACGGAGGCTGTCCTTGAGGCCAAAGGGCAACCCGGCCTCCAGGACATTCTGTCGCTTGTACAGGCCCAAAAGGGCTGCGATTTCAGGTGCTACAAAAAGAGCACCATCGTGAGACGCATCGAACGCCGCATGGGTCTGCACCGAATCCCGGACCTGGGCAGGTATTATGAGCTGCTTCGGCAGGATGCCGATGAGGTGACCCAGTTATTCAGGGATTTGCTCATCAACGTCACATCGTTTTTCAGGGATGCGGAGGCGTTCGAGGAACTCCGTCAGAAGGCCATTGCTCCACTGGTTCGGGCCAAACAGACCGACGAGCCATTGAGAGTCTGGGTCACCGGCTGCGCGTCCGGCGAGGAGGCGTACTCCCTGGCCATGCTGATGATGGAGGAAATCACTGCGGCCCGAAAGAACTGTCCCGTGCAGGTATTCGCAACAGACGTCGATGAGGAGGCACTGGAATTCGCCCGACAGGGCATCTACCCGGAGAGCATTGCCGTAGACGTGGAGCCCGAACGCCTGTTGAAGTTTTTTATAAGGAATGAACGGGGTTACCAGGTCATCGAACTGGTCCGTAAGTCTGTGGTCTTCGCTGTCCAAAACCTGATTACTGATCCTCCCTTTTCCAAGATGGACCTCATCAGTTGTCGTAATCTCCTTATCTATCTGGATGCCGAAACTCAGACCAAACTCATTCCGCTTTTCAACTTTGCGCTCACTCCCGGCGGTTATCTTTTCCTGGGCAAGTCTGAGGGGATCAGCGGTCAGACCGACCTGTTCGATATTGTCTCGAAGAAGGCGAGGATTTACCGCCGCCTCATCCCTGCCCGTCCAGTCGTCCTGGATACCCCGATTGTCCCGGGAAGGAAAAAAGCTTTGCCGCCCGCGGGTCCAAAGGCCCTCAAGCCGCCGATGGCCGCGTTGGCGGAAATAACCCGGCAGGCAATTCTGAATCATTTTGCCGCCACCGTCGTATTGGTTGACCGGAAAGGACAAATCCTCCAGTTCCATGGTCAGACCGGCAAGTATCTCAACATGCCGCTGACCGAACCCAGTCTGAACCTGCTGGACATGGCCAAGGAAGGACTTTCCTCAAGACTGCGGTCTGCATTATACAAGGCGATCCAGGACGGCAGGACAGTCATGCTCGATAGCGTTCCGATTACGAGGAATGAAGACAGCCCGTTCGTTCGGGTGACGGTCACCCCTGCTTTGCAGCGGGATGATGTGGAGCCGCTGCTTGCCGTAATATTCGAGGATATTCCCCCCCCTCAGAAAAGCGGGATAACAGGCCCGCCGGCCGAGCAGGGCCAAACCGCCGAAAGCGAAACAGTCTTAAAGCAACTCGAAGATGAATTGAGGGCCACGCAGCAGGAACTCCAGGCTACTATCGCGGAGCTCCAGGCGTCGAATGAAGAACTCCGAATCTCCAACGAGGAAGTGGTTTCCGCTAATGAGGAACTGCAGTCCACGGTTGAAGAACTGCAGACCTCCAAAGAAGAATTGCAGTCGGTCAATGAGGAATTGATCGTCGTAAACAGTCAGCTCCAGGAAAAAGTCGAGAGATTGGATGCGGCCAACAGCGACCTGGACAACTTCCTGAAGTCCACGGAGATCGCCACGCTTTTTCTGGACGGCGGGCTGCGGATCAAGCTCTTCACTCCGGCGACCACCCGGGTCTTGAAGCTGATTCTCTCGGACACGGGCCGGTCAATCAGCGACCTGTCGATGAATTTCATCAACTTCGACCTGACTGCCGACGCCCGCTCCGTAGCGGCGGGAGGTGACATTATTGAGCGGGAAGTGCAGCATGCCGACGGCTCGTACTACCTTGTGCGCGTCATGTCGTACCGTTCTCAGAAAGATCAGCTTGACGGCGTAGTCGTTACCTTCAGCGACGTAAGTCAGCTAAGGCGGGCGGAGGAGAAGACCCGCAGGCTTGCCACGGTCTTGACGGACTCCAATGATGCTGTCCTTCTGTTTGGTCCGGCCGGCAACATTCTTACATGGAACCGGGGCGCGCACAATATGTACGGGTGGCGCGAGGCCGAAGCATTGCGGATGACCATCCACGACATGACACCTTCCGACAAGATCGACGAAACCACCGCCCTGATCCGGAGGTTGTCCGTCGGTGAACCCGTCTCTTCTTTCGATACTCAGCGGAAAACGAAGGACGGCCGTGTATTGGATATCTGGTTGACCGCCACGGCCGTGTGGGATGAGGCCAGGAAGAAGATAGAGGCGATGTCTACCACGGAGCGCGACATCACCGACCGCAAGAAGACGGAAAAGAAAGTTGAAAGATTGAATGAGGAGCTTAAACACAAAGTTTCGGAACTTGAGGCGACAACCAGGGACCTCGAAACATTTATCTATTCCGTCTCGCACGACCTTCGGGCGCCGCTGCGCCATATGTCGGAGTTCTCCAGGATCGTGGCAGAGGATCATGCAGACCGGCTGGATGGACAGGCAAAGGACTATCTGGCCAGGGTCCGCCGGGGCGCTGAGAAGATGCACCGGCTCGTTGAGGCCCTTTTGCACCTTTCGCAGATATCCCGGCGGAAGATCGAACGCACCATGGTAGATATGAGCAAGACGGCTTTGGCCGTTGTTTCGGAACTGCGCGAGGCTGAAGCAGGCAGGGACGTGGCGGTCGACGTAAAGGAAGGCCTTACCGCTTTTACAGACCCGCAACTGATCGAAGTTGTGCTTTCGAACCTCATAGGCAACGCATGGAAGTTTACCTCCAAAACAGAGAACGCCCGCATTGAGTTCGGTGCCTTCCCGGAGGGCGAGAACCCGCCCCTACGCCCCTCCTTGCCACAGGCGAGTCACCAAGGAGACCAAAGGGGGACCATTTATTATGTGAAGGACAACGGCGCCGGCTTCGACTCAAAACATATGAAGAAGCTGTTCACGCCTTTCCACCGTCTTCATTCTGACCAGGAGTTCGAGGGGACCGGAATCGGCCTTGCCATCGTCGAGAGGATCATCCGCCGCCACGGCGGCGGGATATGGGCGGAGGGCAGCACAGGAAAAGGCGCAACGATCTTCTTTACGTTGACCTGATTCGTGGAGACTGGCGTAATGCATACGATTCTGATCATTGATGATGATCCTGACGATATCGAGATTACCAAAAGAATCCTGACACGTATAGACCCCAACGTGAAGGTTGAAACGGCCCTGAGCGGTAAAGCCGCACTCGAAAGTCTTTGTAACCTTGAGAATTTGCCTTCGCTGATACTCCTCGACCTGAAAATGCCCGGCTTGAGCGGCTTCGATCTCCTGCAAAACATTCGCGCCGACGGGAGAATGCAACATATTCCGGTGATCGTTGTCACCTCTTCAGACCTGGAAGCTGACGAGAAAGCGGCTTACGAATCAGGCGCAGACGGCTTTCTCCAGAAGGCTTTTGACATAGACCTGTTCGGAAGAGAGATAAAAGCTGTTTTGGAACGCTGGCTAAAAATTGAGCACAAGCGCAACATCCTGTGGTAGAATTGGCGGATACACATTCGGTGACTTGTTGCCGGCCGCCGGATAAACGGTGCATATTGCCTCAATCCCATTATCAAAAACCTCATGGAGCGGGATTTGACGTTGGAAAAAAACTACTCAGATAGATTATTTCCGATTGTAGCCATAGGTGCTTCTGCAGGCGGTCTTAATGCATTCCAGTGTTTTCTCGGTTTGCTGCCGAAGGACTTCGGCTTTGCCGTCGTCTTCGTGCAGCACCTGTCACCTATGCACCGGAGTCTTCTCCCTGATCTTCTCCGCACCAGGAGACCCGACCTCGACATATATGAAATAACCGACGGGCTGGAAATACGTCCCGGAAATATTTATCTCTGCCCCCCCGGTGAAGAGATAAGAGTCAGGAAAGGTTTTTTTGAAAGAGTCCCGCGGCCCAAGGTGCATCTTCACCTTCCCATAGACGAGTTTTTTTCAGCTCTTGCGGAGGAGATGGAGGAACGGGTGATCGCTGTCATATTCTCCGGAGCGGGCACCGACGGTGCAAGAGGAATAAAGGCGGTGAGGGACGCAGGCGGCACCGTATTTGTCCAGGACCCCGGGACTGCGGAGTTTACAGGGATGCCTCTCGCCGCAATTGGCATAGTTCAGACAGACGGCGTATTTTCGCCTGAAGACATTGCACGTGAGATATTGAAACTGCACGGACCGGATGCTGCGACTCCTGCCACGCCCGGGGCCGCCATAACCCAGGAAGAATTCGAGACCTTTTTCAGTCTGCTTTACGGAAAGACCGGCTATCGTTTCAACCATTATAAAAAGTCGGTGATATCGCGAAGGATAATCAGACGCATGTATCTGAACGGGATTTCTTCCGTGCGGGATTATATGGAAATGTTGGAGAAGAAAGAACCTGAGCCGGCCTCGCTTGCCTCAGACCTGATGATCGGTGTCACCTCTTTTTTCCGCGACCGCATCGCCTGGAAGGCGCTCAGGTCAGAGGTTGTCAGAAAGATCGTTTCAGCCCAGGATAAAACTCCCGTGCGTGTATGGACGCCTGCGTGCGCGACTGGTGAAGAGCCCTATTCGGTAGCGATGCTGCTGAGTTCGGAGATTGAACTCGCAGGGGTGAAGAGGGAGATACAGGTGTTCGCCACGGACGTAAACGACCGGGCTCTTGAAAAGGCGCGTGATGGAGTTTACACGGGCAGTGTGGCGGCCGATATCCCGCAGGATTATATGAAAAAGTTCTTTAACTATTCAGAAGACGGCAATTCAGTAATAGTAAGCAGGGGACTACGCGATCAGGTGGTTTTTGCCAAACATGACATCCTCACAGACCCCCCGTTTTCGCGGCTTGACCTTGTAATTTGCCGGAACCTGCTCATTTATCTTGAACCGGAGGCGCAAGGGAAATGCGTCTCTATTTTTCATTATGCACTTAAGGACGGCGGATATCTTTTTCTGGGCAACGCGGAATCTGTCGGCCGGAGCAGTATGCTTTTCAAGTCTCTCGGTCACAAGAAATGCCGTGTCTATCAGAAAGTGGAGTCGGAAGCTGCGTCAAGACTTCATCTTTCTGTCCCCTTTGCTGCAGAAAGGACAGCCCTCACCCCGACGGCCCGTAAGTCTGCATTGGATGAGCAGCCGTCTGTCATCGGGTTCGTCCAGGAAAACCTCCTTGAAGAATACACACCGGCGGCCGTGGCGATAAACAATTATTACGATATTCTTTATCATAGCGGACCTACAAACAAATACCTGCAGCAGCCCAGAGGGGCGCCCACTCAGAATCTCCTTGACCTGATCTCAGAGCATCTCCGGAGCAAAGTGCGCGGTGCGATATACCGGGTGTCTAAGGAGTTAAAGCCTGTCTCTGTCCGCACAAGCTTTCCGGTCGGTGATGACGGGAAAAAGCTGGTGACCCTCCGCATCTCAAAACTCAGGGAAGACCTTTTTCTTATTGTATTCCGCGAAAAAGGAGGCGTGCCGGAACAGGCTTCGATCATTCCGTCTGAGGCCCCTGTGGACGAGACAGTTGTGCGCCAGCTCGAAGGCGAGTTGTCCGCTACACGAGCAGACCTTCAAAGCCATATAGAGCAGCTGAAGAGTCTCAATGAAGAGCTCCAGTCATCCAATGAGGAGCTTCAGGCTGCCAATGAAGAACTCGAGACCTCCCGTGAAGAGCTCCAGTCGCTCAACGAAGAGCTGATAACCGTAAATGGGCAGTTTCAAAGCAAGATTGAAGAGCAGGAAGAGACGAACAATGACCTGATCAACTTCCTTACAAGTACAAACATCCCGACATTCTTCCTTGATGAACAGTTCCGCGTGAAGCGCTTTACGCCGGCGATGTCCCGGCTCATTAAACTCATACCCGGCGATATCGGACGGCCGATCATCGACATGTCTCAGGACCATCTTGGTCCTGATCTGATCTCCGACGCCATGACCGTCCTCGATACCCTCACACAGGTAAAGAAAGAGATACGTATTAATGACATCTGGTATATACGGACCGCTCTTCCCTACCGGACCCTTGACAACCGCATCGAAGGGGTGATCGTCACATACAACGACATCACGGAGATTAGGCTGGCCGAGGAGCGCACAAGACATTTGGCCTCGTTCCCTCAATTGAATCCGAATCCGATCATAGAGGTGGATGCCTTAGGCAAGATTCTCTTCGTCAATCCGGTCATGGAAAAGATACTCGAAGTTCTGGGTCCGGACAAGACGGACCCACGGGCATTCCTGCCTTTGGACCTCGATGTTATCCTGCGGAATTGGGACGGGCAATCTCCATCTATTTTCAAACGCGAGGTCAGGGTAGGCGACCGGTATTTCGGCGAGACCCTTCACATGGTGCCCCAGTTTAATGTTGTGCGTATTTATGCTTTTGACATCACCGAACGCAAGCAGGCAGAAGAGGAACGGGAAAGTGCGGTCGAATTCCTTCGTCTTGTGAATGAGAGCCGAGGGACCGACGACCTGATCAAGGCTGCGACAAGTTTCTTCCAGGAGAACTCGGGTTGTGAGGCAGTGGGTATACGGCTTCACGAGGAGCACGACTATCCTTACTTCGAGACGAGGGGCTTTTCGAAGGAATTCGTTCAAATGGAGAGCAGGCTCTGTTCCTGTGACCAGGATGGGAATACGGTGCTTGATGACGCAGGCAATCCTGTCCTCGCCTGCATGTGCGGCAACGTGATATGCGGCAGTTTCGATCCGTCTAAGCCTTTCTTTACTAAGCGTGGGAGCTTCTGGAGCAACTGCACTACTGAATTATTGGCCAGCACCACAGATGCGGACAGACAGGCACGGACCCGAAACCGGTGCAACGGCGAGGGCTACGAATCAGTGGCTCTGATCGGCCTGAGCATTGGAAAAGAGCGGCTTGGACTGCTTCAGTTGAATGACCGGCGGAAGGGGCGTTTCACACCCGAACTCATTGCCCTGTGGGAGAGACTCGCTGATTATTTGGCCGTGGCCCTGTCCAAGTTCCAGTCCGATGAGGCGCTGCGCGAGAGCCAGAAACAGAACGAGTTTTTGGCGAACATCCTCGAAATCAGTTCCCAGCCCTTCGGGGTAGGTTATCCGGATGGCCGTCTCGGGCTCGTCAACAAGGCCTTCGAGGAGCTTACAGGATATACAGGGGATGAATTGAGGTCGATTGACTGGGCGAATGTTCTCACTCCCTCTGAGTGGAGAGAGGTCGAACAGAAGAAGCTTGAGGAACTCGTTAATACGAGAAGGCCTGTGCGATACGAGAAGGAGTACATCAGGAAAGACGGCACGCGGGTGCCGATAGAATTGCTGGTCCATATTGTCTCTGATGCAGACGGCAACCCGCAATATTACTATTCCTTCCTGACCGATATCACCGAGAGGAAGCGGGCCGAGGAGGCGCTCAAAGAGAGCGAGGAGCAATACCGATCGCTGTTTGAAAACCTGCTGGATGCTTTCTGTTACTGCAAGATGATCTTCGATGACGGGGGCCAGCCTATCGATTACATCTACCTTGAAGCCAATAGTGCCTTTGAGACAATGAGCGGCTTTACGGATGTAGTCGGCAAGAAAGTGACGGATGTCATTCCGGAAGTAAGAGAGGCACATCCCGAAATGTTTGAGCTGTATGGCCGTGTAGCGATGACAGGACAGCCGGAAAAATTCGAAATCAACTTTGCTCCGACGGGCCAATGGTTCGATGTCTCTGCGTACAGTACGAAGAAGGGATACGTGGCTATCATTTTCGATAATATCACCGTACGAAAGAAGGCAGAGGACGAGGTACGGCAGCATGTTGAGGAACTGGAACGCTTCAACCGCGCCATGGTCGGCCGCGAACTCCGCATGATCGAATTAAAAAAGGAAGTCAATGAACTCCGCCTCCAGGCCGGGTTGACACCGGAGTACTTGTCGGATATCGATACGGAGCAGGGATGATGATTACCAACCACTCCAGCCTCCGGCTTTCAGCCGCAGTATTGGCCCTGGCAATTGTCCCCGTCCTCTTCGCCTGTACACGGACAGACCAAAAGTCTGCCGGCCCAACTGAAAAAATCACCATCGCCTACTCTGCGGCCACAGAAGCCGTCCTTGCGGAAGTCGCACAGCAACAAGGTTATTACCTGCAGGAGGGCCTGGAAGCGACGCCGCTTCTGCGCTCATTTGGCAAAGCCGCCCTCAAGGAAGTACTGGACGGCAAGGCCGATTTTGCGACCGTGGCGGAACCGCCTGTCGTTTTTACAATCATGAACGGCGAAAAGATAGCCGTCGTCGCGACTATCCAGACCACCACAAACGGCAACGCCATCATAGCGAGAAAGGACAAGGGGATTCTCACACCGAAAGACCTGAAGGGCAGAAAGATAGGGGTGACTCCCGGCACTACCGGAGATTTTTTTATGGATTCTTTCCTGGCGATGCACGGGATTTCAAAAAAAGATGTGAAGGTGATCAGCCTGAGTCCTAATGAACTGTCGACGGCGCTGGTGAATGGCGATGTTGATGCTGTTTCAGCATTCACACTTTATTTAATCCAGTTAGAAAAGAAACTGGGTGAAAAGGGCATCACCTTTTATGACAAGGACCTATATACTTTTTCCTTCAACATTGTCGCAACGCAGGAATTCATCCGCAATAACCCCGGAAAGGTAAAGAAATTGCTCCAATCCCTCATCAAGGCAGAGAAATTCGTCAAGCAGAATCCGGACGAGGCGCAGAGGATCATTGCTGACTATAGTCGGCTGGACATGGCCGTGGTCCGCGGGTTATGGACAGATACTACCCATAGAGTATCGCTTGATCAGTCCTTAGTGTTTTCGCTGGAAGACGTATCACGCTGGGCGATCAACAGCGGGCTGACCGACTCAAAGAAGGTTCCTAATTATCTTGATTTTATTTACTTTGACGGTCTCAGGTCGGTCAAGCCGGAAGCAGTGAGGATTTTAAGATAAGGGCGATGAAGAAATATGCTGCTTAAACAAAGGCTGCGAATTAATATGGTCGTTTCGACTATGTCGGTTATTGCCGTACTCGTAGTGTTTTTTCTGACCATATCCCGCATCAGCAGAGCAATTGAAGCATCGAAAATCGCCGATGGAATAATAACCACTGCCTTTGAGAGGGTTACACTCCGCACCGATTACATGCGTACCGGCGGAGAGAGGGCAAGAGAGCAGGTCACTTCCAAGCAAAGATATATCGTTGAACTTCTGAAGGCTGCATCGGAGAAGTTCACCGATCCTGAAGACAAGGAAATCATTGCTGAATTAGTCAAAAATAATGAGTCGATCGGGAAAATATTCAGGACAATCGTAGAAAACCATGAAAAGAGAGGGTCAAGTGCACACCAAGATGCGCTTTTCCAGGAGGTTGAGGACAGGCTGCTCAGCCAGTTGAATATGAGAGTCTACGACACGGTTTTACTAGGAAGCAAGTTACAGGAGTCGGGCAATGAGACCGTTACCTCGGCCCTCAGACTGGCGGCCGGGGGAATCTGCTTTGTGCTCCTGCTCGCAGGCGCAGTGACACTGATCAATTCATGGACAATGGACCGAGCCATCACGGCCCGCATCCGGAGGCTGCGCGATGGAGCCATGGTGATTGGAGGCGGGAACCTGGACTACAGAATCGACGTCGGAGGAAATGACGAGTTCGCAGACCTCGCTGAGGCCTATAATGCAATGACTTCGAAGCTGCGAAGTACTTATCAACACCTTGAAAAGGAAATCTACGAGCACACTCAGGCGGAGGAAGCTTTGCAGAGTCTCAACGCCGAGTTGGAACAACGTGTGTTTGTACAAACGGCCGAGGTGATCCGCGCAAAGGAGTCGCTGGAGGAGCATGTCGCGGAACGCACCTCCGAACTCCAGACCGCAAACGAGTCCCTCTATGCCTCCCAAAGGGCCGCGCTGAACCTGATGGAAGACGCCCTCTCCGCCCGCCGGCAAGCGGAGCAGATAACTGAAACTTTGCAGCGCGAAGTGACGGAACGCAAGCAGGCGGAAAGAATAGTCAGACAGAGCGCACAGGAACTGCTTGCAAAAAATGAGGAATTGGACCGCTTTAACAGCGCCATGGTCGCACGCGAAATCCGCATGGTCGAACTGAAGAGACAGGTGAATGAACTCTGTATCCAGGCAGGAAACCCGCCGCGCTATTCCCTGGATTTTGGTGAGGAGAAATGAATATCAGGAAGCATGGGTGGGGGCGTTACGCCCTGGCTTTGTCGGCGGTCCTGATTGCCTTGTTGCTGCGCTATATGCTGACGCCGGTAATCGGCACAGGCACGGTGTATATTATTGCCTATCCCGCCATGATCATCGTAGCCATGACCCTCGGGTCTGGTCCCGGCCTCGTCGGCATGACCTTCGGCATCGTGCTCATCGAGTTGTTCATGGTCGAGCCTGCCGGTCAACTCAAGCTCTCTGCATCTCTGGCCGTGCGCTCGGCAATACTATTGCTGACTATTTTTTACGTGGGCCGGGTCGGCGAGCAGTTGCGACGTGCCAAAGAGGAGGCCGATGCGCAGGCCGACTCAATGCGCAAAGCCGACACGGCCTTCCGTGCAAGCGAGGAGCGGTTCAGAGAGCTGATCGAACAGGCTGCAGACGGCATCTTCGTAAGTGACGCCCTGGGCCGGTACCTCGATGTTAATTCTGCAGGTGCGCGCATGCTCGGCTATGAAAAAAAGGAAATCCTGAGCCTGACGATTGCCGGGGTGATCGCGGAAGAGGAAGTGCCGCGCATCCCCGCAGAAGTCGCCAAGTTTACCGGCGGCGCGGTCGTGCACAGCGAGTGGCAATTCAGACGTAAGGACGGGTCGTTTTTTACCGGCGAGGTCGTCGGAAGGCAACTAAACGATGGGCGGCTTCAGGCGATACTGCGCGACATCACTGAACGCAAAAGGACCGAGGGGGCGCTGAAAGCTTCACGTATCGCGGCCCTCAACCTCATGGAGGACGCCCTGGAGGCCCGCAGGGAGGCCGAAGAAAAGAGCGTCAGGCTGAGTCAGGAAGTGGCCGAGCGCAGAAAGGCCGAGGAGGGGTTAAGTGAGCTGAATGAGGCACTGGAAGAGCGGATACAGCAGCGGACCCGCTTCTATGCACTGCTGGCCGGCATTAACGAGACTATTTTTCGAATGCGTGACAAAAAGACCCTGTTCGGAGAAGTATGCAGGATAATGGTCGAGGCCGGAGGGTTTAGACTGGCATGGGTAGGACTGCTGGACCCGGAAAGCAGGGAAATCAGTATCGAAGAAAGTTACGGCGCCAGGGAGTATCTTGAAGGAATCAAAATCATCGCCTCAGACGTTCCGGAGGGAAGAGGGCCAACCGGCAGGGCCATTGTGGAGGCGCGTCATATAATCAACCTGGACTTTGAAGAAGATCCAAACATGACGCCGTGGCGCGAGCGGGCCCGGAAGCATAGTATCCGCTCCTCATCTGCATTCCCGCTCCGGATTAGGCAGGACGTGATCGGCGCTCTCACCATCTACTCCGGCGAGCCCAGCTTCTTCACTAACGAGGAAGTTTCTCTTCTACTGTCCGTTGCCGACAACATCTCTTTTGCTCTCGAGGCGATAGAGATCGCAGAGAAACAGCAGGAAATCAGCAGACGCGCCAACGTGACCCATGCACTGCTGGCCCTCTTTACGCACAAGCTCAAACGCAAAGACTACCTCGACGCCGCCGTTGAACTGATCAGGGACTGGAGTGCCTGCACCTATGCCGGCGTGCGCGTGAATGACCGGGGCCTGCACATCCCCTTTGAGTCTCATATCGGATACAGCAGCGAGTTCCTGAAGGCCGAAGCGGCCTTGTCGCTCCTCGAAGACAGGTGCATCTGCACGAGAGTTGCCCTGGGGAAACCCGAGCAGCATGATATGTCCGCAATGACCACTCATGGCTCTTTCAAATCTAACGATACCCTCAAATTCCTTGAAGGTCTCAGCCTGGAGGAAAGGACGCGCTACAGGGGCCTCTGTATGCAAAGCGGCTACCGGTCTCTGGCAGTCATCCCGATACGGTATCGCGAAATCATAGTTGGCGCCATACATGTGGCGGATGAACAGGGCGGGATGTTTTCGGCCGACAAAGTTGCATTCCTGGAATCCCTTGCAAGCATTATCGGGGAGGCCGTCTTCCGCTTCGGCATCGAAGAGGAGCTCAGGACTCTCAACAAGGAGCTGGAACAACGCGTTACTGAGCGAACGGTCCAGCTCGAAACTGCGAACAGGGATCTGGAATCTTTCGTATACTCGGTGTCGCACGACCTGCGCGCTCCGCTCAGGTCCATATACGGGTTTTCGGAGATTGTGGTGGATGATTACCTCGAACGTCTTGACGAGACCGGCAAAGACTATCTGCTCCGCATACGGAAGGGCGCAGCCAAAATGAGCCGGCTTATCGATGACCTTCTGCGCCTTTCCCTGATCTCCCGCCAGGAGATGCAAAAGAGCGAGGTAGATATGGCAGGACTGGCTTCCTCTATCGTCTCAGAACTGCGGGAGGCCCATCCCGGCAGGCACGTGGATGTAAAGATCACCGAATGTCCTAAAGCACTTGCAGACGGCCGGCTTATCGAACTCGCACTTTCCAACCTCATCGGAAACGCCTGGAAGTTCACCGAAAAAACTGAACAGCCGCGCATTGAATTCGGGGCACTTGAAAGAGGGGGCAAGACGGTTTATTATATTAGTGACAACGGCGCGGGATTTAATCCCGAATACAGGCACAAGATGTTCTGGCCGTTCCAGCGGCTCCATTCAGAGATGGAGTTTGAAGGGACCGGAATCGGCCTCGCCATCGTCGAGCGGGTCATCCGCCGTCACGACGGCGAAATATGGGCCGAAGGTGAAGTAGGGAAAGGAGCGACAGTATATTTTTCTCTCACGTGATTTATGGAAACCACAACAGAACGAACCATACTCATTATCGATGACGATCAGGGCGAGATCCTGTTGACAAAAAGGGTCCTTTCAAAGATCGCCCCTGAGATCAGGATGGAAACCGCTCTGAGCGGTGAGGCGGCACTTGCTCTCCTGAAAAACGACAACCCGCTTCCTGCATTGATTTTTCTGGACCTGAAGATGCACGGCATGAGCGGTATCGACATTCTTCGCAGCATTCGCGCCGATGCACGACTTAAACAACTCCCTGTTGTCATTCTCACAAGCTCTTTGCTCGAATCAGACAGGCAGGAGTCCTTCGCAGCAGGAGCAGACGATTATCTTCATAAGGACTTTAACATAGCGCATTTCAGCCGGGATATCGGGCCCCTTCTGCAACGCAATCTAAAAAAAGTATCACTCCATAATGCGAAATGAATAGCGATGACAGACCGCACATAAAAGTCCTGATAATCGAGGACGACGAGGGACATGCGGAGATAATTAGCCGGACCCTCTCGAAATCGGAAAATATCTGTTTCGATATTGAACATGCAGGCCTATTGTCTTCTGGAGTCGATTTTCTCGGGAAGAAGAAATTTGACGTCATTTTATCGGATCTGGGATTGCCGGACAGCATGGGGATGGAGACATTCTTAAAACTTCATAACTGTTATCCGGATATTCCCCTGATCGTGCTGACTGCCCTGGATGATGAAACCACCGCACTCAGTGCGGTGCAGAGCGGGGCTCAGGATTATCTGGTCAAAGGCCAGATTGACACGAGCCAACTGATTCGCACTATCCGGTATGCCATTGAACGCCAGAAACTCATAGCAGAGCTCGAAAAGAGACTCAAAGAGATCAAGACTCTTCAGGGACTCCTGCCCATGTGTGCCTGGTGCAAGAATATTCGTGACGACAAGGGATACTGGAAGGGGCTGGAAGCCTACATCCAGGAAAACACGGATGCGTCTTTTACTCACGGCATTTGCCCTAAATGTATGAAAAAGATCAGCCCTGAACTCTACGAACAGATACGACAGGATAATCCAGACCTCCAGGAACAGGAACGCAAGCAGGACGAGCAGTGCCCGTCAGATGAACCCGGAATTGCTGATGGCCGGTAGAAAAACAGCCCTCAAACCCAAGCCAACAGCCAGTCTGACTGAACAACCCGGAACCGGATCATCCAATAACAGCCAATTCCCCATAGTAGGAGTAGGCGCGTCTGCGGGCGGGCTTGAGGCGTTCACGCAATTATTGAAGCACCTGCCTGCCGGTCCGGAGATGGCCTTTATCCTTATTCAGCACCTCGCCCCGGCACACGAGAGCATGTTGACTGAGCTTCTCTCCAAAGTGACCGACATGCCGGTCAAAGAGGTGAAAGACGGCATGGTAGTGGAACCCAATAATGTATACGTGATCCCTCCGGACAGGGAAATGATTATCTTTCAGGGGGTCCTTCATCTTATGCCCCGTGAGGAAGTCAGGGGCCAGCACATGCCTGTTGATTCTTTTCTGCGTTCTCTTGCTCAGGACCGGAGGAACAATGCGATAGCCGTAATCATGTCCGGGTCAGGATCTGACGGCTCTATTGGAGTTAGGGCCATTAAGGGAGAGGACGGCATAGTCTTTGCGCAGGATGAAACTTCAAAGTATGACGGAATGCCGAAAAGTGCGATTGATACCGGCTGCGTTGATTTTGTGCTGTCGCCAGATAAAATTGCGGCTGAGTTGATGAGGATCAGGCGGCATCCATATCTTGCCGCTGTCCGGCGCGGAGAGTCTGTGCGGATAATACCGGCGGAAGAGAACGATCTCAATAAAATATTTATCATGCTGAGGTCAGCCAGGGGCGTTGATTTTACCTTCTACAAACGATCGACAATAATGCGCAGGGTCAACCGGCGCATGCTGCTGCAAAAGATAGAAGGAATGGAAGCATATGTGGCGTATCTTAAGGAAAACCCCTCTGAAATTGAGACCCTTTACCAGGACATCCTCATCAACGTCACCTCTTTCTTCAGAGAACCGGAGGCCTTCGATGCATTAATCAGAAATGTATTCCCCTTCATTGTTCATAAGGCTGCAGGCGATGTCCCTGTCAGGATATGGGTGCCGGCCTGTTCCACAGGGGAAGAGGCATACTCTATCGCCATATCTCTTATAGAGTATATGGAGGACAACAAAATCAGCCGGCCTGTTCAGCTCTTTGCAACAGACATTGACGATATCGCGGTCGAAAAGGCCAGAAAAGGCATATATTCTGAAAACATATCCAGGGATGTCTCCCCGGAGAGGCTGGGACGCTTCTTTGCAAAAACCGGGGGCGGTTACGTGATAAACAAGTTCGTCCGTGAGATGTGTATATTTGCGAAGCAGGATATGGTGAAAGACCCGCCGTTTTCAAAGATCGATCTTATCAGTTGCAGGAATGTGCTCATTTATTTCGGACCGGAGCTTCAGAAAAAAGCGATCAGGATATTATTTTATGCCCTCAACCCGAAAGGCTTTCTCATGATCGGACCGTCCGAATCCGTCGGAGAATTTTCCGGGCTTTTTTCGGTGGCGGACAAGAAGCACGCTATTTATACCAGAAAGGCCGAACAGTCAGGGCGGTATCATGAAGCAGCGCCAGTCGAATATGGCAAAGAAAAGACGGTCGGCAGAAAGGCCGACGGCCAACCAGCAGGAATATTCGATATTCAGAAAGAGGCCGATGCGATAGTGCTCGCCAGATACAGTCCTGCGGGCTTTGTCGTCGACGAGGCAATGAAGATCCTCCAGTTCCGGGGAGATACCGGCCCATATCTCAGGCCTGCGCCAGGGGAGGCGAGCCTGAACCTCCTGAAGATGGTCAGCGAGGACCTGGTGGCCGAGCTTCGCGTTGCGCTGCATCAGGCAAAGAAAGAGGCTGTTCCGGTAAGGAAGGAACGGACCAGGGTCAAACACGATAAGCGAATTAAATACATAAATATTGATGTCGTGCCGTTTAAGACCCCTGCAACCGGAGAACGCTGCTTTCTGGTGCTGTTTGAGGAAATACCTCCCCCTGCTCCCCTCCTTGGCAAGGAGGGGATGGGAG
>JBARHQ010000078.1:0-29759 GCA_049799315.1 Thermodesulfovibrionales bacterium
TGATAGGACGAACCGAACAACGCGGCGATAATGGCCGGAACAATTGCGGAATAGAGTCCATACTCAGGGGGCAGGCCCGCGATCATCGCAAACGCCACCCCCTGGGGAAGAACGATGATGGCACCGGTAATCCCGGCCACGAGATCGGCCTTGATGGTCCGGCGGTTGACCGCCGGCCACCAGTCAAGAAAAGGAATAAGTTTCTTCACCGAACTCAGCTTATTCATACAGTCCGTCGCTTGTGTTCATCTGTAACCAGTATACCACTATCTCCGGCAGGGACAACCACTTTGACAAGCAATTTGATAATGAGATCGTATGGTTGTATAAATTATATCTCATAGTTTCCGGCCATAAAATTCCTCGCATACAATGCTATCTTTGCGTCATCATGGAGCCGTGCATCGAGCTGCCGCGTATATGAAATCAATCTTCCTATCTGGTCGAGTACCTTGACCATGTCGTCCTGAGGAATGTTGGCAAGCCTTCCTATGATAAGGTCGCCTTTTGCTGTAATATTAAATCCGAATTCTTTTAGGATATCGGCAATGAGCTGTATCCTGCGTGAACGCTTCGCAATGTCGGTTGCTCCGCCGGAAAAACGAAAATATATATGGTTGTTCTTCGTATCCTCACTGCAATAACAATCGATCATACTGAAATGATATCCGAATCTGAGACTGAGGTTCACATATTCTTTTGAGGCAACCGCAATGTTGTAACCGACATAGTCACCGGAGTCTGCGGTTACATCGGACATTCTCATCATGCTCGAAAGAAAGTCGGTCGCCCTCAGGGCAACCGCTTCGGAACGCCAGATCCCCGGATAGGTCATCCCACGGACAATAGCCAAAAGCGGCACTGAAGTGATTTGCTCAGGAGAGGCCTTCTCTGCCCCGTTGCGACGACTCAACCCACCCCCGATATCAATGACGATAATGCCTGCAGGCACAGGCAGATCAAGTTTCACGGCCCCCTGTTTTCTAAGCATATCAACCCCGTATCGCGCCTTGTCAACAAGTTCTGCGACGCTTTTTTCATGGATGAACCTGAGAATATCGTGCATTGTCCTGCAACCCTCAGGAGTAAACCTATCCATAAGCGGGTCTATAAGATTAAGCGGTGTTATATATCTGAGCAGGTGACGCTTCTTTCTGAATTCGTAAATATCATCCATGTTCCGTGTGTTTTTACTGGCTCGGGCCAGTAATTCTCTGTCGATCCCTTCATAGACCGCTGAATGTCCTTCCTCGTCAAAACTCACCGTGATCTCCTGGCCATGCCGAAGGGTTTTCGATGCGTCAAGTGTATTAACAAGTGTTGGGACTCTGAACTCCCGGCAGAGCGAGGACATGTGGCTTGTCGGAGTGCCAATATCCGTTATAATTGCCGACGCATACGTCAGGGCACGAATAAAATCCGACGAATCGTTCCGGGCTACAAGAACAGCTCCCTTTGGAAAACTGCCAAGCTCTTCCCTGTTCTTCAGGACAAAAACTCTTCCGGCGGCAACGCCTCTTTGGACAACGACTCCTTTGTCCTGCATCAGCATCTGGAATGAGTTTCCAGCAACATTGTCCTTCCTGCTATCCAGAGCGCCCCAAGCCGCATTATCCGGCCGGGTAAGAACCCTCAGCGGCCGAGCCTGCAAAATAAATATCAAACCGTTTTTGTCAATTGCCCACTCAATATCGCAGGGTTGCCGGTAGTATCTCTCAATATGCATCGCCCGCAGTGACAATGCCATGACTTGCTCATAGGTCAGGGACATTGCCTGTGTCATTGCCGCAGGGACCTCAGCGGTTATCACCCCTCCTTTACCTCCTCCAACGACCATATGTGTCTTATTTCCGATCTTTTTTTCGATGATGTGCGGATCAGACCCTTTCCCGACAACATAAAGATCTGCCTCAATCTGTCCCTCGACAATTGAGGAGCCAAGCCCCCAGGCTGCGTTGATGATCACCGTATCTGGTCCGGAAGGGTCCGCTGAATAGGCGACACCGCTGACGGCTGCATCCACCATGGTCAGACAACAAACCGCCATTTTCGCGCTTCTTATATCAATACCCGTCTTCTTGTGATATTCAACTGCCTTTAGAGAAAACAGACTCGCGATGACCTGCTTATACGCCTTCTGTACTGCGATAAGCTCAGGCTGGACATTCAGGACGGTCTCAAACTGACCGGCAAAGGAGAATTCTCCGTCTTCTTCTGCTGCACTGCTCCTGACTGCCAGGAATATCCTATTGCCACTCCTTTCCCTGATTTTTGCAAGCGCATCTTCAAGTGCTGAACTCAGGGATACCGGGATATCCGCGTTGACGATTGCGTCGCTCAATCCTTTGATAGTCTTCTCGGAAACAGTATCAATTCCAATGGTATGGACCTTCTCCCCGAAATTGTTATGTCTTATGAACTCATCAAAGGCGTAAGTCGTTATGGCAAACCCTTCCGGGACATTTACCTTTGCGTAATTTCCGAGTTCTGCCAGGTTTGCATTTTTACCGCCGACAGCGCCTGCCGTATCCCACGTTATATCTCGGTGAAAAATAATCAGTTCGCCTTCTGTATGCTCAGGTTCGTCAATGATGAGGCGTATCTGCCTGTCAATACGTTCACCAATTTCGCTGATCCCAGCATATCGGCCCTGTGTCAGTTTATCGAACAGCTCAAGCGACTTGTTCACCGACGTGTACAATGCCGCATATGCGTTCCGTATATAGGTGATATCAAAGAGATAATCTCCACCTAGTGTCTCCCCTATATCTGCGATGCTCTCAAGCGCCCTGTTCTTGCTCTCAAGCACTTCCCTGAAATACTGAAAGAGCAGACCAAAGGGAAGCGGCTGGGCAGTTTTTAGTCCTGAAACCCCCAGGGCAGATAACCACTTTCGTACGATGGCCTTCATTGCTATTTACTTAATGCACGCTGGATTGACGCCTTCAGCTCCTTAATTTTGACCGGTTTTGGAAAAAAGTCGTGGACGTCCCCCCGCAGGGCCTCGATAGCGGTGTCAAGGTTCGCAAAGGCCGTTATCATAATCACCTTGATCCCGGGATACTGTGTTTTTATAATCCTCAGCGCCTCCATTCCATCGATACCCTTCATCTTGTAGTCGGTAATAACAACATCAAAATTTTCCTCCTTGAGCCGTGCAAGTGCAGGTCCGGCATTCAGGAAGGTCTCGACAATATAGCCCTCCTGCTCAAGTGCCATCTTTGACATGTCGCCGACAATTTTTTCATCATCAATAACCATGATTCTGGACATATGTTCATTTCCTCCTATTTTTTGTATATCGGCAGATCAATCGTAAAGGTGGTGCCGACTTCCGGACGGCTTTCAACCCTGATGTGCCCGTGATGGTTCTTTATTATTCCGTAGCTGACAGACAACCCCAACCCGGTACCCTCAGGCCCCTTTGTGCTGAAAAAAGGATCAAAGATATGAGGGAGAAATTCGGGTGGTATACCCTTCCCTGAGTCGCTGATCAGTATTTCAACTGAATCGCTTTTATTTCCTGTTCGTGTTCTGATGGAAAGCCTGCCGCCGCCGGGCATTGCCTGGACCGCATTCGTAATAAGGTTTACCAGAACCTGCTGTATCTGGTTATCGTCAATAAACACATGGGGTAAATCTTCCTGAAGATTTGATGTCAGCTCTATATTTGATATATCAAGCGTATTGTTCATAAGTTTCAGGGCCTTACGCACCGTCTTGTTCATATCTGAATCAATGAGGTTTGCTTCTTTGGGTTTCGAGAAATCGAGAAGGTTCTTCACAATTTTTTCAATCCTCTCGGTCTCTCCCTGAATTTTATTAAGAAGCCCCAAACCATTTTCCTTGTTGAAATAATCATACAATTCAATATAATTTTGCGTTATCATCGATATATTGTTCAGCGGATTCGTCAGTTCGTGCGCCACCCCGGCAGTAAGAACCCCTATGGAGGCGAGCTTTTTGGACTGTATCAACTCCTCTTCCCGGCGGCTCAGTTCTTCCGACATCGTATTGACCGCGGTAATCAAGGTCCCGAATTCATCTCTTGGGACTGCCCCGGAAATCCTGCTGAAATTACCCTCGGATATTGATTCAGCAAGCCGCTTAACTTCCCTGACAGACCTCAGAATTTTTTGCGAGATAAAATGGCTCACCGCGATGGCCGTAATGAGCACAGCAAGAAACGAGTAGATCAGGATATTTTTTGAGCTTCCAATGATGCTATTGACGCTTTTTCTCTCGATCTGGGTGATTTCATGCGAATATTCCCGCAACCCCCTTCCTTTGGCCCTGAGTCTGACTTCCAATGCAGGCTTCTCAATCCCAGCGCCTACGGTATCCTCAACAACATCAGTGTATTCTTTCAGATAAACCTTGAGTTTCCGGAGGTTTTGCTCTCCGATTGCGCGGGCAATACTCTCCTGCGCAAGGTCAATTGCCTTTTCTGTTGAATCAATTTTTTGCTTTATCTCAAGAAGAGAATATTTATCATGATAGAGAAAAAAATTCTTTTCCGAAAGTCTCATCTCAAGAAAGGAGGCATTCAGGTCATCCGCTATCTCTACAAAGCGGAGTTTTGTGAGGACCAGCTCAAGGTTTTGAAATGAGAATACACCGATTAAGACAATCAGTACTACATTAAAAATATTAGAGAGGATGATCTTCTGTTCAATTTTCATACAGATTTACTCCCGTTTCATGACATTCCATGCGGATATTACGACGCTTCATTCCGGCGGTGTTTCATTCGGGTATTGGGCAGCGCGGTATTTCCGACTGTTCTTTTCTTACCGGCAGGTACCAGCGCAGACCATCCATAAGCATGAGAGCGCCGGCACCTATCAGCAGGGAATCAAATATGGTCAACATGCTAAGGCCAAAATAATGCGTCAGGCCAAGGCCGAGGCCTGCAAAGGAAACTCCGGTCCTGATAAAGGCAAGTCCGGTTCTGGAACGTGCATATATGGTACGGTAACAGGCCGCAATGGTACGCTGAGCGGCAAGCACATTTCTCTCTCTGGCAAGATGGGTCCTTTCCCTGCTTGCAGGTGATGGATAGAGTATTGTGCAGTGACTTGACACAAAGTCGCCGAGACGACCAAGCATGGTCTGCTTCGAAGTTAGTGCTACGCCCGCATTTTCGATGAAGTGATAGTTTTCAAGGAACTGGAGTGTTGCTGCCGTGGCTTCCACAAGAGTATGATGCCCCGGGGGGGTTATTCTTGACCTTCTGATTTTATGATAACCGTTCAGACCGAAAACAGCGAGAGAGATTCCAACGGCAATCATACTGAAGTGCATCCCAATAAATGATTCAACCTCCTGTCTCCGCATCAGGACATCGGCAAGGGCGATGAATCCAAGCCCCCATCTCAAAAATGCCAGGTCGGTCCTGGCCTTGGCAAGGTCGGTCCTGTAGCAGGCAAGCCTCGTCCTCCATTGGGCCATGGTATTGCGCCAGAAGGCAAGGCCGGTTCTCTCTGTGCCTATCAACTGCCCCGGTTTCGCATGGAGAAAGTCCTGAACAAACCACTGTATGTCGTCTCCAAGGGCCACCCAAAACTCATACGTTTCAGCCTGTATATATTTTCTGACCTCATCACGAAGCGTCTGGTCTTCGGGGTTATTTGCAGCGATTACAACGGTTGAACCGTCCCTGATAATCGGAAACCATTGGCTCATTGAAAGTCTTTCCCCATCAATGCCAGTCAGGAGTTCAGGCGGGATCGGCATTCTCTCATCATATTCCACAAAAGGACAGCCGTAATAGTCTGACAGGGCTTTTAACACTTCATATCGGGAGACACCACACTCCCTGATAAGAATTATCTCCAGTTCAACTCCTCTTGCCACGGCAGCCTGCTCTGCGCCATGAAGCGTCTCACTGGAAATGATGCCGGAATCAGCTAATGCCTTATATCTGCTTTCAGCGAAATTTTCAGTCATAATCATTGCTGAAAATCACCTTTCCCCAACTCCGAACCGGCCGGCCATAATCAGGAATACTAATCTCCATCTCTCCATAGCAATAGGGGAACTGCTGCCTTGTTTTTTCGGCAGGAATGTGCCAGAACAAACCGTCCGCTATAGTAACAAGCCCTCCAACGATAAGGAGGAGATCAAAAATCATCCATGGAATATCTACGGAACCAAAATATACAAGAAGGCCGAACCCGATTGCAGCTATGCTCATGCCGGTCCTGATAAACGCCATGCCGGTCCTCGAACGGGCCATGATGGTTCTGAGCCTTGCCATTACATTTCGTCTGTCTGCGAGCACTGTCCTTTCCAGCGCAAGCCCGGTAGTGGCCCAGATTCCAGGGGCATGTGACGGCCTGACAGGAAGACGTCCTTTTTTCACCTGGCCCTCAGCCGACATTTCGTGGACAGGCGGAAAGACAAAGTCCCAGATGCGGGTTTTCGCCTCTATATTTCGGACAGACTCAAGGCCTTCTGTTCCCGCAGACCGGCCGGGAAGGTACCAGTAAAATCCCTCCAGGGTCATTGCAAGTCCGAGTAGAATAAAAGCTGCGTCAAAAAAAATCCATGGACCAGTTCCGAACTGCCTTATGAATGCGATGCCCAGACCTATAAAGGCAACCCCGGTACGTGTAAAGGCAAGTCCTGTCCGGGCACGCGCCATCATAGTGCGGTAACAGGCGAGCGTTGTGCGCTCCTCAGCCATGTCTGTCCTGTCGCCGGCAAGAAAACGCCTCCTCATGACCGGAGTGAGATTGCCCCAGTGGTCACGAAGTTCCTCAGCCCCTTTAGCAGGCCCGGTTCTTTTGAATTCAGGATCATTGCCGGGATTTAAGACCTCAAGGACGGTTGTTCCCCATGTGGGCTCTGTGGGCTTGCATCGAAACAGCCTTCGCCCTGCCCTTCGGGCGGGAATATACCAGCGGAATCCATCAATTGAAATAATCGTCCCGGCAATCAGGAGAAGCGCTTCAAACAAGCTGAGATATCCCAGGCCGAATACCCTGAAAAGCACTGCAGCAATTGTTATTAAGGATATGCCGGTGCGTAAAAAGGCAAGCCCCGTTCTTCCGTGCGCAAGGGACGTTCTGTTGCACGCAAAGAGGGAACGTCTGTCAGCAAGGAACGTCCTTACTTTTGCAAGTGGTGTCCTCCCTGCCGACGGCGGAAAACCCGGATTGAGATCCATGCTGTTTTCGATGATCCGGACAAGGTCAGACGGCAGCGCCACCTGAAAGTCTATCCGGCTGACCCCGAGTGTCTTTTTTATATCATCTATAACAGCAGGGGCATCAGGGGTATAGGCGATGACTTCAGCCATATCTCCGTCGTACGACAGCGGAACCCAGAGAGCGCGTTTAAGGCGATCCATGTCCAGCTTCATAACAATACTTCGGGATATCACCAGCCCTTCGTCATACTCAATGACCGGACATCCGTAGTATTCAGAGAGGCAGAAGATGATCTCGTGCTTCGGAATACCCTTCTTTAGCAATAATTCTTCAGGGAACTCCTCTGAAACAAGTGATTCCTCATCAATAATTTCGAATTCTCTGCGAGTAATGAGTCCGGACCTGATAAGTCTCTGAAATTTATTTTGCAGCATTTCAACAGACTGCCTCCATAATAATCAACACTATTTCTCCAGGGTTTCAGGGGATAAATATATGAGCGGTGATGCAGCATTGACAACGAAATATAGAAGGAACATCAGGCTCAGCAAACGTCTATTTATATAAAAGGACATATCCTACTCTCAGTTTAATTAGTGTTAACGTCAGTTATTCTATTTTAAAGCAGGACGGCCTTTTCAGACCGTCCCCAGGTTATTTACCGTCAATTACTTCTTGTGGCACTTGGCGCAGTTTGCTGCATCGCTTGACTTGAACGCCGTTTTACCGTTATGACATTCTCCGCAGAACTTTCCGGCGTTAATGTCCGCCATTGTTATTTTTGCGGTACCTTTCTTCATCTTAAATATTTTCGCATGGCATGCGTCGCACTTATTTCCTTTATCCGCATGGATCTTGCCATCAAATATGACTTTACCCGCGCCTTTGGCTTCAAACTCCAACGTCTTACCAGACGGAACTGCCATGGCACCTCCAACAAACATGATTAATACCATGACTGCTACTACTGATGCTATCATCTTCACACAATCACCTCCTCCCGTAACATGATTTATTTCATTATACCCAAGATCAAGTTACAACCTTGAATAGGGACAATGAGTTCTCGATTTCTATAAATGACGCTATTACTTAACCAGTGCATCGATTTGCTTCAGCATAGACATATTAAAAATAGAATGAAGCTCAATATGCGCCATTTTCAGTCTTGCTCTGTCGATCACCGAGCCAGTTGGTAACAGTGGAACCGGCCTCTTCATATTGCTCCGCATATGGTCTGATAAGTTTAATCCGTCATTCGTCTGAACCCGATCATCGAAAAGAATCAGTTCCACTTTTCTGCTCATCGCTGACAGAATTCCTTTCGCGACGTCAGTGGAATACGTTACTCGGTATTTTCCAGTATTCTCCAGGAAAACTTTTATGATCTTGCACACAAGCTTGTCGCGATCTATGACCAGTATATGCTTTGTTCCGCTCATTTTCCAGGCTGCACCGTGGATTCACCCAAAACAACAAAATGAGCCCGTCTATTCTTTGCCCAACACTCCTCGGTGCTTTCTTTACATAGCGGACGTTCTTCTCCATAACTTATAGTATCAGTCTTTTTTGAGGCAACTCCCATGGATAGTAAGTATTCCTTGACAGCTTTTGCCCTTTTGTCACCAAGAGCCAGATTATATTCATTCGTTCCACGCTCGTCACAATGTCCTTCGATGGATATTCTGGCTTCAGGATGTTTTGATAACCAGTCAGACACATTGCGGAGTATCGGTTTAGATGTATCCTTTACATTATATCTGTCGTATTCAAATAAAATATCACTAAACATATTGTCCTGGACGGTGGTCTTTGCAGACGCATCGTTTTTAGAGTCTATCGCTTCAACAGGCATAGCAGGCAACTTTTCTATCTTTTTTTGCTCGGTAGCATCAGGTTTCTGTACCTGCTTGCCCGCTAAATTCTCCTGTGCATCGGGTTTGGTTGTTGCTTTTTGACTACATCCAGCAATCATGATAAGTACAGCGCAGCTAAGGGCCAAGATTATTTTCATGTCCGCCTCCCGTTTTAGTTTATAAAAGTACTTGCCCATACTTGATACATTCCTATACCACAAGTACCGGACAGGGCGCCTGCTGTATCACCTTTTCGACTACGTTATCGCCGAATATCGTACGCAGCCAGCTGCGTTTTCTCGATCCCATGATGATAACGTCGCACCGCTCTTCTTCGGCCACCTCCACGATCTTCCTGTCGATCTCGCCTTCTTCGACACGCGCTTTGATCAGTGCGCCTTCAGCACGCGCTACGTCATACATGGTCGAGACCACCTGATCGCTGCCGTTGTTGAACACATCCTCAAGATTCTTGATGCCGGTCAGGTTCAAATCCCCTTCGTGGGGAGGTATAACCTTGACGACCGTTACCCAGCATTTCTCGTCACCGGCAAGTTTCAGCCCGTTGACCAACACATCCCTGGACCCGTTCATTGCTATCAGAATTTTTCTATAGCCTTTCATCTCATTCACCTCACAACCAATATAGGGCACGTAGAGTTCAGGATTACCCGCTCGGCCGTGCTCCCCATAATTGCCTTGTTAATTCCTCTGTAACCATGACTTCCCATTGCTATCAGATCGATCTTCAACCGCTGGGCCGTCTCGACCGTTTTCTCGGCAGCATGGCCCTCTGCGATCTCTGTCTTTGGTGTAATTCCCTGAATATTTGCCAAATCAACCGCCTTTGAAATGATCTTGACCGCCTCCTGATGCAGGCTGTTCTGGATGGACTTTGTCTTGAAAAAATCTACCATCTCTTCATAGCGCGGTATTACATACATGACCGTGACTTCAGCCCCGTCAAGCTTTGACAGCTGGCAGGCACGGGTCAGCGCCTTCTTGCTGAACTCAGAACCATCGAACGGAACCAGAATTGATTTATATGAACCGGTACATTCACTGCATGGTTTTTTTACGATGAGCGTATCAACCGATGAATTAAGAATAATCTGAGAGGTAACACTCCCCATAAGCAGTCTATTGAGGCCCTTCCGCCCGTAAGTCCCGAGCATGATCAGGTCGGCATGTTTGCCCTGAGCCACCTCTGCAATCACCTCAGGAGGTTCTCCCTCACAGAGAACATAGCTGGCATTTATACCGAACTCCTTGGTGATCATCTCCTTTGCCTCGACACAGACCTTCTCTCCGATCTTGAGGCGCTTTTCAAGCTGCTCAGGGGCTATGCCGTATTCCTCCGTATCAAAGAAAACAGAATGCACAAGATATAAAGTTCCCCCATGCCGTTTTATCCAGTTTGCAGCCTCGATAACAGCCGCTTTACTGGATGGTGATTCATCAAAACCCACAACAATCGTTTCATACATGATTAATGCGCTCCCCCGCCTTTTCTGAATACAAGGCCAACGCCAAACCCGGCTCCCAGGGCTGATATAATGGATATAAAGCCGTACAATGCTCCATTCTTTTTTGCCATGTTCGACAGGGTTTTAATAATACCGACCTGTTCAACGAGAACCTTTGACTCTGCCTGTTCGATCACCTTCCCGTTTTTCACCGCATAAACGGTCACAAGGTAGTCACCAGGAGGAGCCTGATAGGGCCATTCGGTCAGAATATAGTACGGTTGTTTCCCGCTCTCATCTTTTTTCAGCTCGATCTTCCCTGCTGAGGTAGCGTAGAGTTTGGAATTCTCTTTATACTTAATAAATTCGCTGAACCACCTGGCCTTATCCTCGTCATTCCTGATCGGACTCATTTCAACATGTCTGCCCAGGGCAGGATACCCGATAACATATTTATCCATATCCTGCTGGTCAAGGATCTCTTCGATCTTCTTCGTGCTGTGGATGGAATACAGGTTAGGCACATTTTCGAGCGTTAGGGTGGCAACATTCATCCACAGGAAGCCGCCCACTTTCCCCTTTTCCTTCAGGGTCTCATGTCCTTCCGGTGATGCTATCTTGATGATGAGATCCGCATCAGGGTCAGCGACTCCCCTGACACTGACGGTGCTGCCATGATAAAAGAAATCAATCGTGATATGATCATGGTTCGCGATCGCGGTCAGTTCAGCCGAGGCGCGGTCCACCATAACGGCCATGCCCAAAACAGTCAGGGCGATAACCAGCAGTAAGATCGCCGTACGTTTTTCTCTGTTCATAAATTAATGTCCTCCCGATTGGCCTAAAAGTAACGACGGACTCAGGGTCAGATCAAAGATGATCTTGACCGTCACCGCAAGTACGATCCCCGCAAGAATAACCTTAAGCTGCTCACCCTTGAGCTTCCTGCCGAATACCGCCCCAACCTGTGCACCGACAGTTGATCCTAAAAGAAGAAGTACCGCCAGGACAAAATCCACGCTATGGTTTGTATAAGCCTGCAGAAAGGTCACCTCTATGCAGTTAAAGAGTATCTGGAAAAGACTGGTGCCAACGACCACATGCATCGGCATTCTGAGGATGTAGACCATGATCGGCACCATCAGGAACCCGCCGCCGACACCCATGATTGCACCAAGCACTCCGACAAAACCTCCGAAGATAATCGGCAGGAGGAGTGAGTGGGTCACCCCTGATTTTGCAAAATGCGTCTGCAGCGGAAGCCTCTTCAGGCTCCGGGCAAAGGCTGATTCTTTTTCCGGAATGACCTCAGTTTCAGCCTTCTTTTTTCTCATACTGCTGAGGCTCTCTATAAACATATAGGTGCCGACAGTCCCGAGCAGCAGGACATAGGTCATCTTGATAGTAAAATCAGCATTGCCCGTCGCCTTGAGTATTTTGATGGCCTGCACACCCAACAAGCCACCGGCAAACCCGCCGATAAGAAGATAGAGTCCCATTTTGAAATCCACGTTGCCGACCCTCCAGTGGGCGTAAGTGCCGGAAGTCGATGCTGCAACAATCTGGTTGGAGTCTGTCGCCGCAGCCACGGTCGAGGGGATTCCGAACATGATAAGAAGCGGCGTCATCAGAAAGCCGCCTCCAACCCCGAAGAGCCCTGAGAGCAGACCAACGGCAAGGCCAAGCCCGATGGGGATCAGGATATTGATACTGGTTAAGGCTACTGGCAAATAAAGATACATTTCTTGTTTCCTCCGTTTTTTTCTGTTAAGCCGGCATTATGGCTTGTCTTGACATGGTGACTACCGGCCGTGAAGCTGTTCTGACCAAACGCTTAAGCTCACCGCCTGACATATTCCCTTCCCCGGTGACACTCGGACTCAAAAGGATCATGTCTATCCCGGTGGTATTTTTCAGGAAGTCTTTCACCGCAGAGACTGTGTCCATCGAGGCGGTATGGATATTCACGTTCACCCCCACCTCCATACATTTTTCCCGGATTGTCCGGAGATTGTCTGCTGCGCCTGTCTCCGTTGCCACACCGGGGCCGGAGAGGAACTGACGGGCGGTATCAACATCATTCTCTTCTGCGAAGGCAACCGCTGACATCATGTCCTCAAACTTCTTCATGAGTTTGTCTTTTTTTACGAGAAGCACGGTTATCCCCTCGTTCATGGTCTGGGCAAGGTCGACGGCATAGGAGAGTCCCTCGTCCATCCCCTCATTCGGATACGTCACAAAAAGCAGTTGTTTTTTCATCTTCTGACTCCTTAGTGCATAATTTTGAATTCAGAAGATATAACGCATACGGGATGCCAGCCATAACCCATTGAAATTAAAGAAGAATAATATTGATGAGGGGATAGTGTCCAGAATTTAAACAGCATGTAGACTGGACAAACAGGGAATTTATCAGACTAACTTATTGAAAAATATAGATGTTATTGGAATTAAACAGTGCCGTTCAAAATATGAACGGTGTTAACAGTTACTTACTCCTGGATCTTCGGCATTAAAAATTAGATGGGCGGAATACTTCCGCCCATCTATGCGGCCTGATCTTAAAATCACTTCTTTGCGGAAGGAGGCAACGGCACGTTTGCGCCGTGGCATTCAGTGCAATTTTGTTGTGCTGTAATCCCGACGTTGGATGCCGCCTTCCAAGTGCTTTTTTGTTTATATGTGCCATCCTTCCAAGCATTCATATCCGTTACAAGGTTGTATGCAACGCTTGCCGTTACCCGGGCACACCTGTCCCTCCTTTCAGGACTGCCGACAGCGTACCCTGACGCCTTCATCCACTTTCCGACCGATATATGACAGAGCGGGGAATTACTTGTCGTCTGTATGATCGCTGCTTTTATCCTTGGTTCTTTAGGAGTATAGGTAGGAAGTGCTGTTTCGGAGTACCATTCCAGCGCATCGGCGCCGATTGCTGCACCGTTTTCACACTCTGGGCCTGCGATTCTGGGGCCTATAATCATGTTGCTTACTATGTTTGCTCCTGCATTTGAGCCGCATATTGTTCCCCATCCGACCATGCCGCCTTCAAGAAAGATAAAGGCATCGACTGGGAAGGATGTATATGGTTCACCAACTTTATCTCTCAGTTGACTAAATACGCTGCTGATGACAGCGGCCCCGCAGAATATGCGATACCACTCGTTATAGGCAAGCTCGGCGGTCTTTTCAGGATCTAGTTTTACATATGGCCACGGCCACTTTTCAGTAACACCGCTCTTGGCTTCAGCATTGGAAAAGAGACTCAGTCCTCCAGATGCCAGGGCAGCAATTCCTGCAGCCCCAGCGGCCCCTTTTAGAAGTCCTCTTCTTGACAGCTTTTCGTCAAACATTTTCTTAGCTTCCATAAATCTTCCTCCTGTTTGGCTTTTCGGGTTTATTAACAGCTCGGCTTAAAATACGAGTACTCACATTTTGAAGCAAGAGACTTTAAAAATCAATATTATAATTAATAGGCAGACTATTAATTATAATTTGACTTCTAAGCTAAAGGCGGTCGGCATTCGAGAGGACACTTAGAAATATAAATTCTGGCAATATAAAAGCCAAACAGGCGCCCCATTAACCATCAGCTCCATATCCTTTCATTTCGATAAAATATAAATTATAGTATTATCCATGCAGACAGTTAGCCTGACCCGTTTTCTTGAGAAATTTCCAGTGTTCCGCAGTGCATCAACAATTTTTCTTCATGACCTCCTGAGCGCATCCCGTCATCAGGCATTTCATGAGCATTTGACCATATATTCAGAAGGCGACTCCTGTCCTGCAATATCGTTTCTTCTTTCCGGAGAGATTCGCGTCTTCAAAATCGGCGAAGGAGGCCGCGAAATTACCCTCTATGAGATAGAGAGCGGAGAAACCTGCATCCTGAATGCCTCCTGCATACTCTCCGGGCTCGCGTATCCGGCCCATGCGGTAGCAACTAAGGCTGGTGAAATGCTGCTTATTCCAGCAGTGGAATTTAGACGTCTGATTGCCACCTATTCCGAAATGAGGGATTTTGTTTTCAAGATAATCAGCCGGCGCCTTGCTTCAGTCATGGCGCTCGTCGAAGAAATCGCCTTCGGCAGGATGGATGAGCGTCTCCTGGATTACCTGAACCGGGAGGCAGTTACCCAACAGCTTGCAAAAACGCATCAGGAGATAGCAAGCGATCTCGGTACATCGCGGGAAGTAGTCAGCCGTATTCTAAAAGATTTCGAGCGACGAGGTATGGTAATGCTATCCAGAAATCTCATTCGCCTCGTACCCCACTAACACTTCCTGTCTGTGACTAAGTCACAGACAGTTTGTCTCCTGTACGCTATACTAAAAACAGCAGAAAATATAATCAAGAGGTGAAGGATATGAAAAAGAATGTTGGAAGCATTGATAGAATCATTAGAATTGCAGCAGGCCTGGTAATATTGTCGCTTGCCTTTGTTGGGCCGAAGTCAGCGTGGGCATATCTGGGAGTTGTTCCTCTGTTGACAGGGCTGATAGGATGGTGTCCGCCATACAGTCTCTTCGGGTTTTCAACATGTAAGCATTGTAAGTAGGATATGCCGACAGTTGAGAGAGGATATCTCGGTATCCATAGCTTGGTTGACATCAATGTAGCGATTCTATTAATCTAAGGTTGCGCAATCAATTGACAATGCAACACTAACGGAGGTTTTATGGAGAAGAAAAAGTATATTTTTGTACTATCCCACGCCACCAGCAATCCAATTGAAGCAATAGGACTAATGAAAATCGCGATGAACATGAAGGCCTTTGACGATAGTATTGACCTCGATTTTTTCCTGATTGGCGAAGGGGTTAATCTTGCAAAAAAAGGGGTTGCCGATACAATCAGCATGGAAATGGAGGGACAGAAGATTGTTGTAGGAGAAATGCTCAAAACACTGATAGAGGATTTCAACGTAAAGTTCTTCGTCTGCCATGCCTTCATGTCAGCCTTCAGCATCTCCAAGGATGATCTCGTCAACAATGCTGAGGTCAAGGCAAGTTCATATCTTGGAGAACTCATGCTGGATGGCCGCATACCTTTCCAGCTGAACCTTTAATATTTCCCTCCCCACTCACTCCAGGCTCTCTGCCCCGTTGGAGGGAGCCTACTTTTTTCATGCGATACTATTATTCGGCATAGATCTGTAGCAAGCAATGGAAGAACTGAAAAAAATCAAAGATGGCCAATTTTGCCCCACCTCAGCCGGTTATTTTTTGTTTGAGTTTCTAGCCTTATTTCTCCAGCTCTCATCCCTGGCGCGGTTTCCTCTTTCTCCCGGCCTTCGGAACGATCGCTATCCCTGATGCATCGATATGGCACTTGAAGCGGTCGGCTTGCGGGTCAAAGCCTATCTCCTCACCTTCGTCAATCACATTGAGCTTGTCGATGATCACCTTTTTGATGCGGCTGTTCCTGCGGAGGACCACCTTATCCATGACGATGCTGTCTTCGACAACCACGTTGTCTTCTATCTGAACGCCGCTCCGGATTACTGAGTTTCTGATCTTCGCCTTCTTGATTACAACGCCGTCTGCTATGATCGAATTCTGTATATCAGCCCTGAGAAATTTTGCCGAAGGCCCGTACCCTCCCGAAGAGTGGATAGGCCATGAGCTGTTGTCGAGTTCAAACTTTGGTTTTTCGCCGAGGAGGTCACGTTGCGCCTCAAAATATGCCGGTATAGTCCCGACGTCGCGCCAGTAGCCCGGTTCCTCATATGCTGACGTGCCAGGAATAACGTTTGTGGCATAATCGTAGGCAAAGACCGTGCCTTTCCCGACAAGACCTGGTATCACGTGGGCCCCGAAGTCGTGCTGTTTTTTCCTCTGTGCATCGGCAAGAGACGTCAGAAGCACATCACGGTTGAAGACATAGTTACCCATCGAAACATAGGCCCGGGTCGGGTCTATCGGCATAGGAGAGGGCTTTTTAGGCTTCTCCTGGAACCCGATTATCCTGTGTTCGGTGTCCATCTGGATAACGCCGAAGGCCGATGCCTGATCAATGGGGACAGGCCGCGCGGCCACGGTGACGCTTGCCCCCCTGGTCATGTGAAAGTCGATCATCTGCCTGACATCCATGCGATATATATGGTCAGAACCGAAGACTATGACGAGTTCCGGGTTGTGATGGCGTATCAGGTCGATATTCTGGAATACCGCATCGGCCGTACCCTGGAACCACTCCGGCCCCATCCGCATCTGGGGAGGCACGACGGTCACAAAATGGTCCTTGATCACAGACGACAGTATCCAGTTCTGGCGGACATGTTCTATGAGGGATTGAGACTTATACTGGACCAGCATATAGATACTGTAGATATGGGAGTTGACGAGATTGCTCAGAACAAAATCGACAATTCGATATCTGCCGCCAAAGGGGATCGAGGGCTTAGAGCGGAAAGAGGTCAGGGGAAAGAGTCTCTCCCCCTTTCCTCCTGCAAGAATGAATGCGAGAACCTTCGGGGCTGGCATATATTCTCCTTTTCAGTTCGGTTTGAGGGTCACGGTTCAGTTTCCCGAATTATTATCACGCCTTAGCATAAAATCATACCTTAAAAGCCACTTCAGCGCCGATTGAGTCCGGTTCTTAAATCTCCAACCCGCTATTCTTCCTTAAGTATCTTCCAGAGGCTTGTCCGGGATATCCCCAGGACCTCGGCTGCCTTTGTCTTGTTGCCGTCGAGCATCTTGACGACCTTTTCCGCATATTCCCTGACAACTTCATCAATACTCCTGATCCCGGCCGGATCTATCGTCTCGATATCCAAAACGCGCAGACCCCTGGGGAGGCTTATAGCGGTTATCACCGCGCTTTTTTCGAGAATAATGGCACGTTCGACGATATTCTCAAGCTCCCGTACATTCCCGGGGAAGCTGTAGTGCATAAGGATCCCGATCGCCTCTTCTGAAAAACCGGTGATCTTCTTGTTGGCCTTCGGAAGGTGTTTCTTCAGGAAATAGGAACTGAGAGGCCTGATATCTTCTGACCTCTCCCGCAGCGGCGGAATGAGGATCTCCATGACATTCAACCGGTAGTACAAGTCCTCTCTGAACCTGCCGTCGGCGATAAGACCTTTCACGTTCTGGTTCGTGGCGGCAATAAACCGGACATCAACCTTCCGGGGTCTTGTACCCCCGACACGGTAAAACTCCCCCTCTTCCACCACCTTGAGCAGCTTTGCCTGGAGGTTCGGAGACAGTTCCGCAATCTCATCGAGGAAAAGAGTGCCTGTATCAGCGATCTCGACAAGCCCCTGCTTGGCAGTTACGGCCCCCGTGAAGGCGCCTTTTTCATGGCCGAAGAGTTCACTGGCAAGCAGGTCTTCGGTTAAGGTCGCGCAGTTGATAGAGAGAAACGGTCGCTCCTTCCTCCTGCTCGTAAAATGAATGATCTTTGCCAGGAGACTCTTTCCAACCCCGGTCTCTCCTGTGAGGAGCATATTGCAGTCAGAGTCCCTTATCCCCTCGATGGTATTGAGGATACGTTTCATGCCTTCACTTCTGGCAATAATCGTATGCTTCTTATCAAGGCCGAAATAGGTCCTGAGTGCTGTATTTTCCTTCCTGAGCGAGCGCTGCTCGGTGATCTTCCCGACCCTCAGGGTCAGCTCATCAAGATCAAAGGGTTTTGTTATGTAGTCCAGTGCCCCTTTTTTCATCGCCCCGACAGCCGAACCAATGCTCCCAAATCCGGTGATGATGATAACCTCTGTCTCGGGATGCTTCTCCTTCACTTTTTCGAGGAGCTCGATTCCTCCGAGCCCGGGCATTTTTATATCGGTAATAAGGAGATCAAAATTCCCTTTCTCGATCTTCTGAAAGGCATCAGCTCCATTCATAGTGCCCGTGACGTCATACCCTTCATCCTGCAGTGCGTCGAGGATGTTGTTCAGGGTGATATCCTCATCTTCCGCTACCAGTATCTTTATCGCCATATATCAGGACTCCTGCCGCTGGTTTACCGCGGCCGGCACAGAACCCTCAACCGTTCCGGCCCCGCTGTTTTTTGCCCCGTCATTTTTGGGAAGTGTGATGATAAACACAGCTCCCTTCCCCTCGCTGCTTTGGACCTCGATATTGCCGCGATGCCGCTTGATGATATTGAAAACGATAGCAAGTCCCAGCCCCGTGCCCTTGTCCTTAGTACTAAAGAACGGCTCGAATATCTTTTCAACCGTCTCTGCCGACATGCCACGGCCGGTGTCGGAGACGGTTATCTTCACCTGATGGTCTTCCTCCACGCCATTCACTGTCAGTCCGCCGGCTTTCTCCATGGCCTCGATAGCATTCGTGAAAAGGTTGATGAAGACCTGCTCCAGTTGCTCAGGGTCCGCGTATATAACGATCTCCACCGGGGCCAACCGGACATCGAAGGAAATGCGTTCGACATTCACCGTATTTGCGATCTGCCTGTAGACTCCCTGTATGAACGTCCTCAATTCGACCGGCCTCAGATGAGGGTCCCTACCCCGTGCGAATGACAGAAGGTCCCCCACGATGCGTTTGACCCGCATGGTCTGGGCAAAGATGTCGTCGAGCCCCTTCGAGATATAGGCCGGAGGCTCATCTCCCGCCTTCCGCTTGAGCCGCTGGGCGGTCGTATAGATATTGTTCAGCGGGTTGTTCAGTTCGTGTGCCACACCTGATGCCAGAGTCCCGATCGCCGCAAGTTTTTTGCTCTGAAGAAGTTCCCGTTCCCTTTGTTCAAGCTGCTCCTCCATGACGTTGAACTTGTTGATGAGCTGTCCGACCTCGTCGGTCCCCCATGCGTCTGTCGGTTCCGCAACGTGGGCAAAATTCCCGGCCCCTGTCCGCTCGATCACCGCCGTGATAAGTTTGAGTCTTTTCACGACATTGCTGACGGTGAAGAGCATTGTCCCGAAACCGACAATGAGAAAAAGAGGAAAAACCACGAGGATCGCGATGCGCGACAGGTGGATAAAGCTGTCGACCTTTTCCCTCGCAGCTTTGTCGAGTTCCTTGGTCTCCGTAAGGATGGCCTCCCCGGTCTTTCTGAGGGCTCCGATCTCGACATCCAGCTCCCTGAGTGAGGTAATAAGCCGGTCTTCCTGCTTCAGGGAAAAAGCCTCCAGGAGATACCTGACGTCCTCAAGCGGTTTATCCAGAAAATTTGACGCAATCAGCCTGCTCACCTTGGCATACCCCGGCAGCAATCTCCCGAGCCGGTCCGATTCATCGGAGACCACTGCCATGAGCCGTTCTATTGAGCCGAACTTTTCCCGATACTCCCGAACATGCATCTTCAATGAGGCAGAACGTTCGATGCGTGCGGGCCCCATGCCCTTCAGTATGTCGTCCAGCTCCCCGAGATACTGATAGATCGCAGCAGACTCTTCCGAGGCCTCCTCCGGGGCGTAGAGAAAATAGTTCTTCTCATGCCTCCTGAGCTGGAGGGACTTGCTCCTGATCGTATCGGTCAGTTCGAGGAAACCGGTCTCCTTCTTTATTTCGACAAAATTCAGATACAGGAAGGCGGAAAGCAGGGCTATGAGAACAGAGCTGACCATGAAGCTGAAGATTATCTTCTTCTGAAGGGACATAAAATTATATTACCACTTCATGAGAAATAAAAAATAAAGACCGGCTTCATCTTCTTCTTTCGGATCTTATCATGCACAAAAAAAGCGGTAAGGAGGTCTGTGACCGGATCAGGCAGGTATGTCCTTATATAAAAGTCATTTTTGCGAACGAATACTCTCCCGATATCCATCCAGTATACGCAGACCCCGGCTTGACAACCCGGCACTACCGGCTATTGCAACCAGCAGCCGATTCAGTTTAAAATGATGCAAGGCAGCAAATTATCAGACCAGATCCCTGCTCAAAGGTAAACACTATGTATGACCCTGAAGATCAGCCTCATGACATGCCGGACGAGCTGCTCAACCAGATTGCCCTGTCAGGGCCGATTCTCAACAGCATCGGCGATGCCCTCAGCATTCAGGACCTGAACTTCAGGGTCCTGTTTCAGAACAAGGCCCACAAGAAACTGCTCGGCGATCATACCGGCGAACTCTGCTATAACGCCTACCAGCGAAAGCAGACTGTCTGTGAAGGCTGTCCCGTTGCCATGGTTTTTGCTGATGGGGAATCCCACACCGTAGTATCTCCTGGCATTACCGGGCACGGCACCATCCGGGCTGAAATCACCGCATCCCCGATAAGAAATGCCCGCGGAGAGATCGTCGCCGGCATTGAGAGCGCGCGGGATATCACCGCACGTAAAGAGATGGAGGAGGAGCTTACACGCTACCGCTCCCAGCTTGAACACATGGTCGAGGAACGCACACAGGCGTTAAGGACCTTAAACGAGGAGCTTGAACTCGATATCGCGGAGCGAATGAAAATCGAGGAGGCCCTTCGGAACAGCAGGGCCTTTGTCCGGAATATCTTTGAGAGCGTGGGCGAAGGTCTGATCGTTATCGACAATGCCTACAGGATCATTTCGGCGAACAGGGCCTTTCTCACGCAAACGAGGCAGATGATCGAAAAAACAGTCGGCAGGCACTGCTATGAGATTTCGCATCGCAGCGAGAAGCCATGCTACCTTTCAGGAGAAAACTGCCCGGCAAAAAGCACCTTTGAGACCGGCGAACCTCACGAGGCACTTCATATCCACAAGTTAGATGACGGCAGCAGCACCTACGTCGAGATCAGGTCATATCCCATGAAAGACGATAAAGGGATCACGGTCTCGGTCATCGAGTCGATCACTGATGTCACGTCCCGGCGCAGACTGGAAGAGCAGCTGAGAAATGCCCAGAAACTTGAGGCGGTCGGGCAGCTGGCAGGAGGGATAGCCCATGACTTCAACAATATTCTGACCGCGATTATAGGATATGGAAATCTGCTTCAGATGAATATCAGCGAAGGAGATCCTCTGAGGATAAAGGTCGATCATATTGTTGCTGCTGCGGATAAAGCGGCACACCTGACACAGGGCCTGCTCAGCTACAGCAGAAGACAGCTGATCAACCCCCGTCTTGTAAACCTGAACGAGATTATAGTCAGGGTTGAAGAGCTTCTGTCCCGGCTGATCGGCGAGGATATCGACCTGAAAACCGTGCTGACTTCGGACAATGCTGTCATCAATGCCGACGCCGGGCAGATCGAGCAGATTTTAATGAACCTTGTTACGAATGCCCGCGACGCAATGCCCGGGGGAGGCGTTCTGGTTATAAAAACTGAACCCACAGAACTCACTTCCGAATTTATAGCAGCGCATTCCTTCGGTCTGCCAGGGAAATATATTGCTCTTTCAGTTACTGATTCCGGCACCGGGATCGACGACCGGATACGAACAAAAATATTCGATCCTTTTTTCACGACAAAAGAAGTCGGCAAAGGGACCGGGCTCGGACTGGCCATGGTATACGGCATCATCAAGCAGCATGACGGCTATATTGATATCTCCAGCTCTTCAAAACAGGGGACAACCTTCACCATGTATCTGCCGGCCGCCGGGTCGGAGGTCGCGGAGACGATTGCGGCCGTTGCCTTGCCGCGGGTCAGGGGAGGTACCGAGACAATCCTTCTTGCCGAGGATGATGAAGTGATCAGGACACTGGCACAGAATATACTCGAAAAGGCCGGATATACAGTCCTGACCGCAATGGACGGGATCCAGGCAGTCGAAGAATATATGCGGCACCGAAAAGCCATTGACCTTCTGCTGCTTGACGTAATCATGCCGAAGAAGAACGGAAAGGCTGTCCACGATGAGGTCAGAGCTGTTGACCCTTCGGTCAAGACCCTCTTTTTCAGCGGCCATACGGCTGACCTTCTTCACCATGAGGGGAAGCTCGATCCAGGGTTGAACTTTATCAGAAAACCGGTATCTGTAGATGATCTTCTGTTGAAGGTCCGGGAAGTGCTGGATCGACAATGAAGGCAATGAAGACCCTTACCTCTTTATGAATGCCGTTGATCAGGTAAAGAAATACCTCGTCATCATCAGTGTTTTTTTCCTGATGACCTCTGCTGTCTCGCTTGTGCTGAATATCAGGGGGACAAAAAAACAGTATCGGGAACTCGCCACAGTTATGGGTCGGTCGTGTTTTCAGACAATCGTGGCAACGAGGAAATGGAATGCTGAGCATGGCGGCGTCTATGTCCCGGTAACCGCAAAGGTCCAGCCCAATCCTTACCTGGAAGATCCGCTGCGGGACGTTGTTACCACCGAAGGTCTGCGGCTCACGAAGATCAATCCCGCCTATATGACGAGACTGATTTCTGAAGTACTCAAGAATAAAGATGAGATACAGGCCCATATCACCAGCCTGTTGCCGATCCGGCCCCATAACAGGGCAGATGAATGGGAGACCGAGGTGCTCAGGGCATTCGAGCTTGGCGCCCGTGAAGAGACAACCCTGGCGCGGACGGCAGGGCAGGACATCTTCCGCTATATGGCACCGCTGAAGGTGGATGCTTCCTGCCTGAAGTGCCACGAAAAGCAGGGCTATAAGACTGGGGATATACGGGGAGGCATCAGCGTGTCGTTCAGCTATGCCCCTTTCCAGTCGGCCATGACAGTCCATAACCAGAAGATCATCATTATCCATATGTTCTTCCTGTCGACAGGTTTCCTGATCATCTATTTCCTCGGGGCCAGGCTGATCGCCAGGGTCCGGGAACTTCAGGAGGCTCAGGCTCATATCAGCAAACTGGAGGACATCCTCCCGATCTGCAGCCACTGCAAAAAGATCAAGACCGATATGCCGGGATCATCAAATGAAAGCTGGATAGAAATCGAAGAGTACCTCAGGGAAGAGAAGGATGCGGAATTCTCTCATAGCATATGTCCGGCCTGTTATAAGATGCTCTATGAGGACGACCTTCGGAAGGCAATGAAAAAATAAGGGTTATCCCTTCAGTATATCTGTCCAGATCTTGAGCGCTGTGCAGATAATGATCACTGCAAGCAGCCATCTCAGATATTGCGTCTTGGTTTTTTTCCCTGCGATACTGCCCAGCTGCGCCGCCGGTATCGCGCCGAGAAGGAGTGCCGCAGCCATATGAAAAGGCACCTGACCCGTGGCTATCTTCCCGACCAGTCCTGCCGACGAAGAAAAAAGCCCGATCGCCAGGGTGCTTCCGAGTGCGACCCTCAGCGGTATCTTCAGCACATATAACAACAGCGGTATTATGATGAAGGCCCCGCCCTGCCCGACCAGGCCTATTAAAAAGCCGATGGTCACTCCGATGAAAATAGCCGTTGGCCTGTGGAATGATACCGCATCCCCGGTCAGCTCATCCTTCGCATAACTCCGGGGGATGAGCATCATTATCGACGCGATGAACGCCAGTGCCCCGAAGATAAACAGCAGCGGCTTGTCAGGAACAATTTTTGAGACAAAGGACCCTGTCAGCGAGGACATGAAGAGTGACAGCCCAAGGGTAAGGACGAGAGGTCTGTTGACGAGATTATGCCTGTTATAAAAAAACATGGCTGAAAGAGACGCGAAAAAACCCTGGATCATCGTCAGCCCGGTGATACTCTTGACACCGATCGGATCAAGGCCGAGAAGAACAGGAACATATAGGAGAAGCGGGAACATGAGTATGCCCCCGCCTATTCCCAGCAGACCGGAAAAGAAGCCGACGACCGAGCCGGCTATCCAGAGAAACAGGTAGAACGCCATAAAAAATATTTCAGCGCTCTACAATTATATGTTTATCTTCTTTTGCCCAGTCCTCAAGCAGATCGCCTATATGGGCAGCCAGGATATTTTCCTGCTGAAGGGCCGCGATCAGCTTTTCCCTCTTTTCCTGGGGCACAAAAATAAGCAGCCCCCCTGAGGTCTGGGCATCGTTCATGAGGACCTTTTCATATTCCGCAATATCTCCGGCCCATGCAACGTACGGGTCATAAATCTTAAGATTCCCCAGGGTTCCCCCAGGCGCGATGCCTGCCTTGACAAGCCTAACTGCCTCATCAAAAAAAGGCACCCGGCTTGCGTAGAGGCGCGCCCTGCAGCGGCTTGCCGTAAGCACCTCGTTCAGATGGCCGATAAGGCCAAACCCTGTTATATCTGTTGCAGTGCTGACGCCTGCCTCGACCATAAGCTCACCCGGCCTCTTGTTCAATGTCGCCATGGACAGGGTAAACTCTTCAATGGCTGCATCGCTGGACTTTCCGGCCTTCACCCCGGTAGAGACAATGCCGGTGCCGATCTTTTTTGTCAGTATGAGTGCATCGCCAGGTTTTGCCTTTGAATTGTCGAGGATTTTGGAAGGATGTATAAGCCCCATGACAGTGTACCCGAATTTCGGTTCCTTGTCTTTGATGGTATGTCCGCCTATGATCGACACTCCCGCCTCGGTCATCTTGTCAATGCCGCCCTGCATGATCCTCTGGAGCACGGGAAAGAACTCGGGACTGCTCGGGAACATGGCGATATTCAGGGCGACCGTCGGTTTCCCGCCCATCGCCCATACGTCAGAGAGGGAGTTGGCCGCAGCAATGGCTCCGAACCAGTAGGGGTCATCCACAATAGGCGTAAAAAAATCAGTGGTCAGCACGACCGCGATATCGTCCGTGATTCTGTATATGCCGGCGTCGTCGGCATTCGATGCACCGACCAGCACATTCTTATCCGTAATAGCAGGCAGCTGCCCCAGCACGTGGGACAGGTCCAAAGGACTGAATTTGGCTGCTCAGCCCGCGCAGCTTGAAAGTTCTGTAAGCTTGATTTCCATAGTACCTCCTCCGATATTTATCCTCTGTTTGTTCATGTTAATAAACAACCTTTCAGGGTCCGGCAGTCCTCTTCTGCTTGCGTTGAATCCATGGATGCCAGCTCTGGGGGGCACCCGTGGTTTTATTTCTCGACAGGATACCCGGCCTCCTGCCAGGCCATCAGCCCGCCCTTCATATTCACCGCGTTCTTATATCCCAAAACATTGAGTGATCTGGTCGCCAACGGCGACCTCTTGTCGACGATTCATACGACAACGATCTTTGCGTTTTTGTCAGGGATAATTTCCTGCACATGGAAGTCGAGCAGTCCGCGGGACATGTTTATGGCTCCAGGCAGATGCCCCTTTTCATACTCTTCCTTGTCCCTGACATCAAGATAAATCACGGGTTCCTTATTATCCATCATCTTTTTGGCATCTTCAACCGATACCTCTTTGATCATGGCCTTTGATTCTTTGATGAGCTGATCAGGTGTTTTTGTCTTTTCAGCTGAATAAACAGCGGCTGACGAGCTGAAGACAAAGGCAAAAATCAGTAATAGCACTGCAAACCTTTTCTGCATCATAACTCCTCCTTATTGGTGCTCCCCAGAGATTGCAAAATAGTATTAATGACAGCCGCCAGCATAGTGATGATCCGGGGCTGCCTTTGCCTTCCGCCCTTCCCTCTTGCCGGGATATGTCCCCTTTTTCGTGACCGGACAACAAGGGGGTGCAGGAAGCTCCTCTGTATATTCTTTATTAATGACAGCGATAAGGTCAGGGACCATGGGGTCCCGCAGGAAATAACATTTGAGCCGCCCGTCGACATAGAAATCAACAACGCCGTATCGCCTCAGAAGCGACAAATGCTGGGATACATTTGGCTGGCTTATATCGAGAAAATCCTCGAAGTCGCTCACGCATTTCACCCCTTTGATAAGTTCTTCGAGAATTTTGACTCTCACCGGGTGGGCTATGATCTTTAAAAGCTCTATTCTTTCTCCTGCAGTCAGCATCTTTCCTCCTTACTATTCATGCTTTGATTAGAATATAAGCATACTTGCATGTATTGTCAAGAGAAAAATATGCAAGGTGCCTGCAAACAAAATACTGTCTGCCCATAAATTTCGCTTTTTGTCCGTCATTCCCGAAGTCCTCAATCGGGAATCCAGTGTTTTCTGAATTTTCTGGATCCCCGGGTCAAGCCCGAGGATGACGCAAAAATCTAATTTATGGACAGACTCGACAAAACCATAGCTCGCATATTAATGCTTTCAATCCCTGCAGCCAGACTTTCAGAAACGGCATATTTGAGCACGATCAGCAGTTCCGTATAAATAAATTATACGTTATGCTTTTAATATGTGATTTATTAAAATCAGTATGTTGTAAGTTTAATATTGACATACTCATAAACTTATGTTGATATATATAAAGATAGTATCTTTGGAGGCTCTCAATGCTGAAAGATTTTGCATCCTATGTAACATATGATCTTGTAAGGCTTGATCTGGGCTCCCAACTCGGGGATGCCCTGAATTTCTTTATTTACGATACCCTCAAGATATTTCTGCTCCTTATTGTCATCATATTCGTTATATCCGTTATCAGGAGCTATTTCCCGCCCGAGAAGACCAGGAAATTTCTGGCCCGCAAGAAAAAGTTTGTCGGCAATATTCTTGCGGCTCTCCTCGGCGTTGTCACCCCCTTTTGCTCGTGTTCAGCAGTACCGCTCTTCATCGGGTTTATCGAGGCCGGCGTTCCCCTCGGTGTGACCTTCTCCTTTCTTATATCTTCCCCGATGGTGAACGAAGTGGCCATCGTGTTGCTCTGGGGTCTTTTCGGATGGAAGGTGACCGCGATCTACATTGGAACAGGGCTGCTGGTGGCTATTCTGGGAGGAATTATAATTGGAGGCCTTAAGCTCGAAAAATGGGTTGAAGAATATATCTATCAGATCCGTATGGGGGAGGGACAGGAAATATCACGGCCGACCTTCAGCGAAAGGCTTGCAGGGGCAAAGTGGAACAACGTTGATATACTGAAAAAGGTATGGCTGTATATCATTTTTGCCATCGGCATCGGAGGTTTCATCCATGGCTATGTACCGCAGGATTTTCTGGTGAAGTACGCAGGACCTCAGAATCCATTCGCAGTGCCAATAGCTGTGGCGCTTGGGGTCCCGCTGTACTCCAATGCAGCAGGTGTCATCCCGATCGTTTACGCCTTAATGGAGAAGGGCATGAGCATCGGAACGGTGCTTGCTTTTATGATGGCCGTAACAGCATTGTCTCTGCCTGAAATGATCATTCTGAGGAAGGTATTGAAGGTACAGCTGCTTGCCGTATTCGTCGGCATAATGACCGTAACCATAATAGCGGTCGGCTACCTGTTTAACGCAATTTTATAGGAGGAAGACATGGAGATTAAGGTATTGGGACCTGGCTGTGCAAATTGCATCAAGATGGAAGAGTTGGCAAAGACCGCGGTAAAGGAACTCGGGATCGACGCGAAGATCGAAAAGATTTCGGAGATACAGGAGATCATGAAATACACGATGTCCACGCCGGGACTTGTGGTCAACGGCAGACTCAAACATTCAGGAAAGCCGTTGCCGGGCCTGGAAAAAATTAAAGCCCTGATAAAGGAAGCGTCCTAATCATGCAGAATTTACTGAATATCTTCAAGGCACTCTCCGAAGAGATACGGCTCAGGATCATAAAACTCCTGGAGGGTGGCGAATTGTGCGTCTGCGATATTGTCTGCGCCCTGGACATGAGCCAACCCAAGATCTCTTTTCATTTGAACGCGTTGAAGGAGGCAGGGTTCATAAAGGACAGAAAACAGGGCCGCTGGACACACTACAGCCTCGATGAATCTGACTTTTTCAGAAGATTTCTGCTTCTGTCAGTACTCGAAAGAATCTCTGCGGATATGGTCGCAGAGGACAGGAGAAGGCTTGAGGATTTTCTGCAGGCCAAATCATCAAAGGGGAACGTTGTTCCTCTTCGAAACAAGAAAAGATGTTGTGGGGGATAACCATGACTGAAAAAACAGGCAAGAGACTTTCTTTTCTCGACCGCTATCTCACCCTATGGATATTTGGCGCAATGGCCTTTGGTGTCGGGCTGGGGTATTTCATCCCGGGGACAGAGGGGTTCATCAATCAGTTTCAGGTCGGCACCACGAATATACCGATCGCCATCGGACTTATTCTGATGATGTACCCTCCATTGGCAAAAGTGAAATACGAGGAACTGGGAGAGGTCTTCAGAAATAAAAAAATCCTTATGCTTTCTCTCGTACAGAACTGGGTCATAGGTCCTATTCTGATGTTTCTGCTTGCGATTATTTTTCTGCGCGGCTATCCGGAATATATGGTCGGACTCATCATGATCGGGCTGGCCCGATGCATCGCGATGGTGATCGTATGGAATGACCTCGCCTGCGGTGATACCGAGTATGCAGCAGGACTTGTCGCCTTTAACTCCATTTTCCAGGTGCTTTTTTTCTCGGTCTATGCCTACATCTTCATTACCGTGCTGCCGTCATGGCTTGGGCTGAAGGGCGTGGTCGTAAATATAACCATGGGGCAGATTGCTGAGAGCGTCTTTATATATCTCGGCATACCGTTCCTGGCAGGCATGCTTACCCGCTTTGTCCTGCTTAAAGTCAAGAGCCGGGAGTGGTATGAGAAGAGCTTTATCCCGAAGATAAGCCCGATTACGCTCATCTTCCTGCTCTTCACGATCCTTGTTATGTTCTCCCTGAAAGGCAGCTACATAGTCAGGCTCCCGTTTGATGTCATACGTATAGCGGTCCCGCTTCTTATCTATTTTGTCGTGATGTTCCTGGTTTCCTTCTACCTCGGGAAAAAGATCGGAGCGGACTATCCAAAGACCGCGACGCTCTCCTTTACCGCGGCGAGCAATAATTTTGAACTTGCCATTGCGGTTGCTGTCGCGGTATTCGGCATAAACTCAGGTGCAGCATTCGCAGCGGTAATAGGACCTCTGGTCGAAGTGCCGGTCTTAATCGGTCTGGTTAATGTGGCGCTCTATTTTCAGAAGAAATATTTCAGTGTCGGATATTGCAGGGTAAAGATGACAGAAATATTATAAAGGTATCAGGAGGATCTGATGAGAAACAGATTTATTATCATTACCGTTCTTTTCATAGTATTCGCACTGACCGGATACAGTCAGGCAGCAGACATTGATGATGTATTGAATAGTGCAAAAAAGGAAGGGAGGCTGATTATGCTTGAGTTGGGGTCAGTAGGTTGCATCCCATGCGAGCAGATGAAGCCGGTAATGGGAAAGCTGAGGACCAATTATAAGGGTAAACTTGAGGTGCTGTTCATAGATGTTCGAAAAGACCGGGAGAACGCCAGGAGGTTTGGCGTCACGATGATTCCGACCCAGGTATTCCTGGATAGAACCGGCAAAGAATTTCACCGGCACATGGGTTTTTATGGTTACGAAGAAATTGAGCCGGTATTGAAAAAGGCTGGCATATAGAAGGTATTCAATGGAAAAGAACCTTATCTGTTACTGTTTTGGATA
>JBARHQ010000079.1:0-3132 GCA_049799315.1 Thermodesulfovibrionales bacterium
CCTGACCATAAAATGCCTTCTTTTGCAATTGCAATATTTGATCTAAATCTTGTTCTGTTGCGGTTTCGATTTTTAACATCATTTCACACATAACATCTTTTTTTATGCCGCTGCGGCGTTTTCTTTCATATTTGCCAGCTGCCCTTTCTTCTGACAGGGGAAGAGGAATAAGTGACCCGCTTTGGCGGTATAATTCGGTGTACAGCGGTATTATATCGCTGCGGTATAATTCGCCTGTACTATTATTGTGAACAAAAGAGGCCCTTGGAATGATTTGTTTTTGATGATTACAACCTGACATGAAATCCCTCCCTCAAGCCACCATTCACCCCGCCTGTCAGCAGTTATTTTATACCTTGCAGCTCAGTGTAGTGTCAAGAAAAAACTGTCTATTCCCGGTCGAATTTCGAAGAATACGGATAGCCGGAGGAGGGTTCAGTTAACCATGCGGTATATCATATAGATAGCCAACGGGTCGAGATGATTGATGGCGGCCCGATAAACGGCTATACTCGCGCAGCCGCAGCGACTGCAGTCTGCGTTGTTTCCATAGGTGCACGGCTTCGGGGTCCCATCCGAATTGTAGCAATTACAGACCTTGCTGACAGGGCATTTTTCTATGCGGTTCCACTCGGAAAACTCTCCACTTTGCCTGAACTGGTCCGCCATTTTCCCGGTTAAGCCCATTATCCGCCAGTACTTCTTCCTCAGCCTCAGCAATTCATCCAGGATCCGGTCCCGTTCATCCAGGGTAAGAGCAAGGCTGCTTTGGTCCCCGGTTATATGAGGCGTATAGAAACTGAATCCGACGCCCTTAATCGGCAATGCACTCAACTCGCCGAGGAACTCCTCAAGGTTGTGTTGGTTCTGCCGGGTGATCGTTGTGTGGACAACCGGTTTACGCGGGGCTTTTTTAAGGTTTGTTACGGAGCAATCATAGGCCCCCTGCCCCCTTATGCTGTCGTGCACCTCCCTTGTCCCGTCGAGGGACAGAATCCATTGAGCGTCGATGGGTGAAAAACCCTGCGTCCCGTTGGTGAAAATAAGGGGATGATCAAAAATCCTGGAGGCCGCCTCGCACATCTTGGGGCGCAGCATCGGCTCTCCGCCGTAAATGATAGCCGCGGTCATCCCCCTGGCGCGCAGACCTTTCATGAACGCAATCATGTCGTTGTCATCGAGTTCTGCCGGACGTTCCTCTTTCCACCAATAGCAATGGAGACATTTGAGGTTGCAGCTGTTCGTGATATCGATAGCAGCCGTGGTCTTCGTGTTCGTAAATGCCCACGTGTAGAGGAGTCGTGCTTTTTTATATATCTTCATCGTGCCTGTCAGATTCGGCTAACGGATGAACGGCCGTTTCCCACATATATTTTACGGGTATATGCGACAGCAATGTCTTGCGCCGTTTCTTCCATTATGACGAAGAGTTTCTCCGCAAAAAGCTCCTTCACGGTCCCGGCCGGGCCATGGACGGTGATGGAATTGCTCAGCAGCCTTGTCTCGACATTGTAGAGATGAAGGAACTCGCCCAGGATTTCCCGATAGTTTTGTTCCGCATATGTGCTTTTCACAATATCGGCAAAGGGTGATACACTATGCCAATTGCAAAGCAGATCGAATACCATGTTAACGAACGAGAGCATTCTCTTTTTTCGCACCTGCGCTAAATCGTCATACCGTATTTCTATTTTAAAAAAGGGGGTTGACAATTTCTTCAGGAACTCCTTGTCGACCTTTATTGTCATTTCGAAGAGTTTGTCCAGGTCTACATCTGCCCTGTCTTTTCCATTTTCATGGGCGGCTATAGCGTGTTCGATGATCAACCGGTCCTTCTCTATCTCTTTAAGAACATTGGCGTCGAAAAAACGCTGAAAGGGCGAAAGGAAAAGCTTTAGAGGAAGATGACGATTAAGACGTCCTGTGCAGAGCCTGCTGAACTCTAACATCATCTCTCTATCTGTCTCGTACAATGTTTCAACCTTGCTCACTCTTCACCACCTCATGATCTTATTTGGATTATAGCAGGCTATGAACGAGGTGCCTACTAAAATAATTCTCACCTTCTGCGAGGTCAAATCTGATTGACATCTCTATCTTTATGGAGAGTCCGGAGATATTCTCCCGAGCTTTTTCTCGACCTGGCTCAGGACGCCGTGGAGCATGTTCAGTTCCCAGTCAGTCAGACCTGCCCTTCCGATGAAGTACTTTAAATTAGACATAATCTTCTTTTCCAAATCCCTGTCTCCGCGCGGGATATATTCGAGCAGCTTCAGGACAACGGTCATCCGCTCGTACAGCAGGGTAATCTCATGGTGGGTGACAAGGTTCATGCGGTGGCTGTTTACCCGGGACGCGCGCCTGCCTCCGGACTGATGCGCCATATCATCTTTCCCCAGTTCGTATGCTACGATCATCACTGCCTGGGCAAGGTTCAGAGACGGCTGCTCCCTGTTCGTGGGGACTGTCACGAGCAGCCCGCATTCCGAGACTTCTTCGTTATACAATCCCCGGGACTCCCTGCCAAAAAGGATTGCAACAGGACCGTCCTGCGCGTACCCCTTTATCTTCTCTATACCCTGTGCTATCGGCAGGATAAGGCCGCGCTTCTTCCCTTTTCTGCTGGTAGTGCCGACAACAAATGATTTATCGGCTATCGCGCCCTGGACATCCTCAAATGCCTGCATACTGTCAAGGACATCCAGTGCATTATGGGCAAACCACCGCGCCTCGTCACTCAGGTGCGGCGGACTGACAAGGCTGAGGTTGCCGAAGCCCATGTTTTTGATCGCCCGGGCAGAGGAGCCGATATTACCCGGCTCCTTCGGTTCGACCAGTACAAAATGGATATTGTCCCGCCAGCCGGTCAAGAAGGTCTCCGGCTGAAATCAGACACGTTTGTCGACGTAGAGCCCCTTGTAATCCTTTTGATCGAACAGGGTATATGCATTCTGCACCCTGGCAAAAAAAGGATCAGAGACATAGACCGGAAGCGCATTGTTGATCACAAACGATGGAGGGGAGGACGCAGCCGGGATACGAGGGACATCAGACTGCCGGCCTGTCAAAGTGACGACAGCTGCATCTTTGTCTCTGCGGAACCGGCCATCGCGTTCAATCAGCTCCCGGGAC
>JBARHQ010000080.1:0-1627 GCA_049799315.1 Thermodesulfovibrionales bacterium
CCTTTGTACTGACGCGCAGTTTCGCCATCCGGGCATAAAAGGTACTGAAACAGGGGTGGCCGGAGAAGCAAAGGAACATATCAGGTCAAAAAACCATATGCGGGGGACAAAAAAATGACACTGGCAAGACATATCGATAAAATATATGCCGAAAACCGGCAAGTATTACCCCACTGCATAAAGCCTGAAATATGGCGGCATCTTATTGAATTACAAGAATAAAGAGGCAATTTTGTATAAGAGGAGAATTGGCTTGGAGTTAGCGGCATTAAAATTGCTTAATTTTATAGAGCGTCTGGAGAAGCGAAGAGTCAATAACTCGATTATAAGCCTGCTCGAAAGGCAAAAGGAGGAGTAATGTATAGGTTTTTCATTTTTTTGGTAGTGATTATCTCACTGATAGTAATAAGTCCGCTGACCTCACCGGCAGTGGACGTTCCATCAGGTGAACAGGTAAGCGGCGTGAAGGAGGCGCTGAAAGACAAAGACGTGCGCATACTGAGTTTACAGGAGTGCCTGGATATCGCCCTTCAAAACAATCACACCCGACCTGCCTCGAAATTCGCTGTTGAGATAGCTGAAGCCCAACATCAGCAGGCTCTCTCATCTTACTGGCCGCAGGTAGGTTTGAGGTCCGCTTATACCTATATGGATGAAGACCCCAACTTCATTTTTCCGGCAACTTCGATGACTGTGCCCGCCTCATCGTTTAGCGTGGTTACCCCTCTTGGTCCTTTGCCGGTCAATGTTCCGCCCCAGACCGTCAGCATTCCTGAACAAAATATTAAACTCATGAACAAGAGCAGTCTCATGACCTCCCTCAGTGCTACCTATCCACTGTATACGGGCGGCCTGCGTCCGGCCATTGTCAAACAGGCCCGCAGCGGCCTGGAGGCTGCAAAACAGGAAGCAAGACGGACAGACCTCCAGGTCATCTATGATGTGAAGCGCATGTATTACGGTGCTCTCCTTGCACGTGAACTCTACCAGATCGGCAAAGATGCTCTGGATCGGATGGAAGTAACGCTTGATCTGACAGAAAAATTGTACAAGAGCGGTTCGGGAAGGGTCAAGAAGACCGACTATCTCAGGAATAAGTCGGTTGTTGAAGGGCTCAGGACTGGAGTCGCCTCCCTGAAAGCCAATGGAGACATCGCGATTGCCGCCCTCACGAATGCAATGGGACTGGATTGGAATAGTTCCATCAGGATATCCGCGACAGAGATTCCCTTTAATCAGTATCAGGCGAACCTGAGAGAAGTGGTGAGTAATGCGTATCTTTTCAACCCTGACTGGGCAAAGTTACAGGAGGGACTGAAGGCTGCGGAAGCACAGATAGACGCAGCCAAGAGCGGACACCTCCCTAAAATAGCGCTTGTGGGGAACCTTATAAACATACAGAATTCTTACAACAAAGGTATGGTCACGCCTGACAACAAGAACAACTGGAGCATGGGTGTTGCTTTGGAACTCCCCCTCTTCAGCGGTTTTAGGACTCAGGAGGAGATTCGGGAGGCAAGGGCACGTCTTGGAAAACTGTCGGAGGAGAAGGTTCTGCTCCGTGAAGGGATTGCTCTGCAGGTCAAGTATATTTTTACTCTCATGATCAGTGCAGGGGAGCAGAAAC
>JBARHQ010000081.1:0-16993 GCA_049799315.1 Thermodesulfovibrionales bacterium
GTGCTGAGAGACCGGAAGATGCTGTTCATTCTTTTCATTGCAACCATTCCGGCAGGGGTCGTCGGGGCGTTATTTCATAAGACAATAGAGCATACCCTGAGAAGTCCGCTGATCATAGTCTTTTCCACAACAGCCTTCGGCATATTAATGCTTGTCGCAGAAAAATACGGCAAGAAAAACAGGGAAAGGTCCTCTTTTGCCGATGCTCTCTTTATTGGAACTGCTCAGGCGATTGCCCTGATACCAGGAGTTTCAAGGTCCGGGATTACGATAACTGCCGGTCTTTTCAAAAATCTTACCAGGGAGAATGCGGCAAGATTTTCTTTTCTCTTATCAACCCCCATCATCGGGGGGGCCATGTTACTTGAAGGAAGAAAACTTCTGCATAACCCGGCAGGTCACAATTTTGACCTTTTTATCACTGGCTTCCTGTCTGCCTTTATATCGGGGTTTTTTGCGATAAAATTTCTTCTCAATTTTCTGAAAAAACACCCCCTGAATATCTTCGTCTATTATCGGTTTATCCTCGCCGCTTTCATTCTGCTCCTGTGGGCAAAAAAGAACATCATCTGACAGCCCGTTGAAAAAATCTGTTTTCTGTCATTGAGCGCAAAGCGTGAAAATCCCACGTTCAGTAGAATCAATGAGCTGGAGATTGCTTCGTGGCAGAAGCCAGTCCTCGCAATGACATGCGACAGGTTATACAGTACTCAAGGGGAGATGCTTTTTTTACATTAAAACAAGGGGAATTTAATATAATATCGGCAGATGGACAAAAAACCGATAATAGAAGAAAATGACGAGTTCAAGAGAAAACTGCTATTTCTGTCCGCATTAAACAGGGAAGTAAGGGACAAAGGGATAGAATTCATTGTTGTAGGCGGGAGTGCTGTTGAACTGTATTCATTCGGTAAATATCAATCAGGTGATATAGATATCATCTCTTCTGGATCCCTGTCTATCACTGAAATACTTCTACAGAATGGTTTTACGAAGAAAGGGAAGAACTTCATATCCGAAGAACTTGGCATCTTTATTGAAATCCCTGGAAGAACACTCTCCGGAGACCCTGAAAGAGTTAAGACGTTTGTCTTCGGTGAAGATATGTCTGTCCAGGTAATAGGGGTAGAAGACCTCATTATAGACAGACTGCAATCATGCGTGCTCTGGAAATATGAGACAGACGGTGAATGGGCTGAAAACCTGATCGGAAAATATCGTGATGCAATGGACCTGGATTATCTGATTCAAAGGGCAACAGAGGTAAAAGTAGATCAGGAATTAAACAGGATATTAGCAAATGGATAACATATATATCCCAATAGATAATTTGCGGGAACTGCGCTTCAAGTCCCGTATGAAACGCCTTGACAGGGGTCTTTCCCTGAAAATAAAAGAAAAGAGAAAAAGAGACCCTGAAAAAAGAAAACTCCTTGCAGAGTTCTTTATCAAAACCACTCCACCGGCTGAAGATATACTGTCAGGCAAGGCGTTCAGAGAACTTCTGATGAAATGAAGGAAAAAGCAACCGGTCAGAATAGAAGAGCGACGGGGGATTATTTGCGCTAAAAATCAAGGGTTTTTCCTTACGAAGTCCTTGATTTAAACGAAAAAAAATGGCGGGGCGGACGGGACTCGAACCCGCGACCTCCTGCGTGACAGGCAGGCGTTCTAACCAACTGAACTACCGCCCCCGCGTTAAAAAAAACCAACAGTGAAAAGAAATGCTCCGGCAGCAGCAAAACTGTCAGGTCTCTCACTCTGCAACGAACACATCACTCATCACAAACTCATAGATAAATGGTAGGCGGAACAGGGATCGAACCTGCGACATCTGCCTTGTAAGGGCAGCGCTCTCCCAGCTGAGCTATCCGCCCGCAGACAGATTTTATACAATAGATCACCTGCGTTTGTCAATAAGTTCAGGCGAAATAGTGCATTTTATTGACAGTCCGGACATTTAATGTTAGTATTTGACATGTATAAGACGACAGTATTTTCCCTGTTGTTTCTTGTCTTTTTCCTTGCCGGTACTTCCTGGTCAGATATATACAGGTATACGGATGAGAGTGGCGTGGTCTGTTATACTGATGCCCCGTTCGGGAAAAAAACAGAGCTTGTTCTCAGGGAAAACCGCCCGGAAGAAAAACAGCCCCTCGCTCTGAAACAGCTGGCAGCACGTACCGACTATAGCCACTATGTGCAGAAGGCGGCATCAAAATATGACATCGATTCCGCCCTTATCCATGCAGTGATAAAAACAGAATCCAACGGCAACCACCGGGCCATCTCAAGAAAAGGCGCCATAGGACTTATGCAGCTTATGCCGACCACGGCGAATGACATGAACGTCAGGAACCCCTTCAATCCGGAGGAGAATATCGAGGGCGGCACGAAATATCTGCGGGCCATGATCGAGAAATTCAACGGCGACCTGACCCTCGCCCTTGCTGCATACAACGCCGGTCCCGGGACGGTCGAGAAATACCGGAGTGTCCCTCCTATTTCCGAGACCAGGGACTATGTCAGGAAGGTATACTCCCTCTATAAAGGCAAGCAGAATTATACGACAGCAGGCATCCTGCCCAAGAACGAGCTACCTGCTTCAGCTGTGCAGGTGAAGCAGGCGCCGATCTATAAGGTGACGCTCGACGACGGAACTATTCTCTTCACCAACGCAACACTCTCAAAGCCCAACAAACTCCGGTTCTGAATGCCCTCTGACCTTCTGGCACTTCAGGATGAGATACTGAAGTTCAAACGTGAAAAAAACGCGATCATTCTTGCCCATAACTACCAGCGGGACGAAGTGCAGGATATAGCCGACTATGTCGGGGACTCACTCGAACTGTCACGCACGGCAGCCACAATCGATTGCTCGGTCATCGTCTTTTGCGGCGTGCATTTCATGGCAGAAAGCGCTTCAATCCTGTCGCCCGACAAAACAGTCCTTCTCCCCGAGTCTGAGGCAGGATGCCCCATGGCTGATATGATCAGCGTTGATGCACCCCGTCCGGTCAGGACAAGCTTCCCGGGGTTCAGCAACCCGCCCGCATTCGTGTATCCCGCTGAGTTCACTCTCCGGGACATCAAACAGCAGTATCCCGGGGTGCCTGTTGTCGCGTATGTCAATACGACCGCTGCCGTCAAGGCCGAGAGCGACATCTGCTGCACCTCGGCCAACGTCGTGAATGTAGTCGAATCCCTCCCGGGAGACAGCGTTATATGCATACCGGACAAAAACCTCTCTATGTGGGCCGCACGCAACACGAATAAAAAAATAATCGCCTGGGATGGGTACTGCAATATTCATGAGCGGGTGACGCCCGAGGATGTTACACAGGCCAAAACGGAGCATCCCAACGCGCGGGTGATCGCGCATCCTGAATGCAGATTGGACGTACTCGAAATGGCCGACCATGTCACCAGCACCTCAGGCATGCTGAGGTTTGCCGGTTCCTCGGATGCACGGGAATTCATTATCGGTACCGAAATCGGCCTTATGCACCGCCTCAGAAAGGAGAATCCTGGCAAGATTTTCTATCCTCTGAGAAAAGACATGCTATGTCCCAACATGAAAAAAACAACGCTCCAGAGCATTGTCAGGGCGTTCAGAGAGAACGTGCATGTCATCAAAGTCCCTGAAACGATACGGGTCCCTGCCAAACGTGCCCTCGACAGGATGCTCGAAGTCGTCTAGACCACTGTTTCTTTTTAAAAAAAACTGACCGAGCAGCAGTTTCAATGATATAATTGACAAATATCCCCGACTTTCTGAACAACTGCTCATATAGCGTCTCTCCATAAAATACTTGAATAACAAAAAAGGCTGTCATTCCCGCAAGTGAAGCGCGTCGGGAATCCTTCTTTGACGTCATCGGAAAGATTTCGGACAAACCGGAATGACAGACAAACGGCAAAAAAGGCAACTTTCTGAACAGCTGTTCATCGTTCATATTGTGTCGTAATTAATCTGCAATATATAGCGTGTTATAATAATAAGTTCGGCAGGCACCATGAACTTACAGGCAGAAGAAGACATCTATTTCATGAAAATGGCACACGAGGAGGCAATGCTCGCTTACCGGGCCGGCGAAGTTCCGGTCGGGGCGGTAGTCGTCAGGGAGCGGCAGGTGCTGGCCAGGACACACAACCTGAGAGAGGCGTCCTGCGATCCTTCTGCACATGCGGAGATACTCGCGCTGAGGGCCTCGACAGAAGCATCCGACACCTGGCGTCTTTCCGGCACAACGCTCTACGTTACCATGGAGCCCTGCATCATGTGTTCCGGCGCCATCGTCAATGCCCGGGTCGGGCGTCTGGTCTATGGCTGCAGGGACGTAAAGGCCGGCGGCGTCGACAGTCTTTATTCGATCCTCTCAGACATCAGGCTGAACCATCAGGTCGCCGTAACAGCAGGCGTCCTTGAAGAAGACTGTGCCGCGCTGCTGAAGCAGTTCTTCAGGGAAAGACGCTAAGGGAGCTATGCAGAAATTCATAAAAATATCAGGCGCCCGGGAACACAACCTGAAAAATATCAGCGTCTCTATCCCCCGTGATGCAATCACGGTGATCACCGGCCCGTCAGGATCAGGAAAATCCTCTCTTGCCATTGATACGATTTATGCAGAAGGGCAGCGGCGTTATGTCGAAAGCCTCTCGGCCTATTCCCGCCAGTTTCTGGAACAACTCCAGAAGCCGGAGGTCGATGCCATAGAAGGACTTTCGCCATCAATCGCCATAGACCAGAAAACGGTCAGCCGGAGTCCCCGCTCAACGCTCAGCACCATAACCGAGATCTACGACTACCTGCGGGTGCTCTATACCCGGCTTGGAAAGCCTTACTGTTACAAATGCGGGGCCGAGATATCGACCCAGGAGTCCGGCAACATCATCGAGGCGGTCCTGGCCCTGCCTGAAGGCACCCGGTTACAGATACTTGCCCCGATCGTCCGCGACCGCAAGGGTAATTACCACAAGGAGTTGCAGGAGATGCGCAGCGAGGGTTTTGTCAGGGCCCGGATAGACGGGGAGATGGTCGACCTGACCGAGGAGATCATCCTGGAAAAAAAGAAGCGCCACACGATCGAAATCGTCATAGACAGGCTGATCATAAAAGACGGCGTTGACCGTCAGGCCAGAGAGGCGCTTGAAACCGCGTTCAAATACTCCGACACCGTCACAGTCAATCTTGTCAAAGGTAACCGCGATATCCTCTTTTCCAGGGCAGCAGCATGTCTGAAATGCGGCATAAGCTATCCGGATATCATTCCAAGGTTCTTTTCCTTCAACAGCAGGGCCGGTGCCTGCCCTGTCTGCAATGGTCTCGGCTATGAGAACCTTCAGGAGGATTCTCCTGATATCGAGGAGTACCGGACCTGCCGGTCGTGCAACGGGTTCCGCCTCAGGAAGGAAGCGCTCAGCGTCCTTTTTCATGGAATAAACATCGGGCAGTTCTGCGGGATGTCGATCAAAGAGGCATCGGGTTTTCTGTCAGGCATATCACTGACCGAGCGCGAGGGGTTCATCGCCCGTCGTGTTCTGAAAGAAGTGCGCGACCGGCTCTCGTTCCTGACGCAGGTCGGCCTTGATTATCTGACCCTCAGCAGACCCTCGGTCACTCTTTCGGGAGGCGAGGCGCAGAGGATAAGACTTGCAAGTCAGATGGGTTCATCGCTGACCGGCGTTCTCTATGTACTCGATGAACCGAGCATCGGGCTCCATCCGCGTGATTGCGTCAAACTTCTTGAAAGCCTTACGGCGATCAGGAATGCGGGCAATACCGTCATCGTTGTCGAACATGATGAAGAAACGATACGGTGGGCCGACCATATAATCGATATGGGGCCAGGCGCAGGGGTGCGCGGCGGCTGGGTCATCGCCGAGGGCACACCGAGCGAGATTGAAGAAAACAGTGAGTCAATCACCGGGAGGTACCTCTCCGGAAAGACCTCGATCGAGACGCCGGAAGTGCGACGTCCTCTCAAAGAATTCTTCACCGTGCGCGGCGCTGCAGAGCATAACCTCAAGGACATAGACGTCAGGGTGCCGGTACACGCCTTCACCTGTGTAACCGGGGTATCAGGGTCAGGCAAAAGCACCCTGATCCTGGACATCCTCTTCAGGGCGCTGCACAAGCATCTTGCCGGTCCGCAGGAAATAATCCTGCAGCCGGGGCAACACACGGAGATAGAGGGCATCAGCCTGGTAGACAAGGTGATCAGCGTTGACCAGACACCAATAGGCAGGACCCCCCGCTCCAACCCGGTCACGTACACCGGGATCTTCTCGCATATCCGTGACCTTTTTGCATTGCTCCCCGATGCCAAAATCCGGGGATATAAGAACTCACGGTTCAGCTTTAATATCGAGGGCGGCAGATGTGAGGCCTGCCGCGGGAACGGAATGATCAAGGTCGAAATGCATTTTCTGCCTGACGTCTATGTCCAGTGCGAAAAATGCCGGGGGTCGCGGTATAATCGTGAAACGCTCGAGATAAGGTACCGGGAGACAAATATTGCCGGGGTCATGGATATGAGTGTATCCGAGGCGCTCCAGTTTTTTGAGAATATCCCCCAGATCAGACGACGGCTTGAGGTGCTCGACGATATCGGTCTTGGGTATATTCACCTTGGCCAGCCGGCAACAACACTCTCGGGAGGTGAAGCGCAGAGGATAAAACTTTCCCGGGAACTGAACAGGCGACCAACAGGAAATACCCTGTATATCCTCGATGAGCCGACAACAGGCCTTCATTTCAGCGATATTCAAAAGCTCCTCCATGTCCTGAACCTTCTGGTCGATCAGGGCAATACCGTCATTGTGATAGAACATAACCTCGACGTCATCAAATCTGCTGACTACATCATCGACCTCGGACCAGAGGGAGGAGAACAGGGAGGGCATCTTATTGCCGCCGGAACACCGGAGGAGGTTGTTCTCAACAGCCGGTCGCATACCGGGAGATTCCTCAAGCAAAGTCTCATGAAGGCAAGTTCCCATCGGGGGGTCCATGCGGGATAGCAGGTTATTGAAAAAGATTTCTGATTTTTTTTCGTCATTCCCGTGCAGACGGGAATCCAATGTTTTCAAAGGCACCTGGATACCCGCCTTCGCGAGTATGACGGCTTTAGCTGACAGAAGGAGACTTTGCCAACGGCCCGTTAGCCCCCTTCTGCTTTTCCTGCTGCTGTCTCTCCTCTCCGCGTGCTCCGGGACGAAGCCCCGCTCTTACCAGCAATCGAAGGCTCTCATGGATACCTTTATCACTATAACCGTTGTATCAGACTCTGAAAAAACAGCCGGAACTGCTATCGAAAACGCCTTTGCCCGCATAGAACAATTCGGCACTATGATCAACTTCTTTTCCCCTGACAGCGAACTTGCCATGGTCAACAAGAATGCCGGTGTAGCGTCAACGCGTGTTTCACCCGAGACGCTCGATGTCATTGACAAGGCCCTGTATGTTGCGGAAAAATCCAAGGGGGCGTTCGATCCTACAATAGGACCGGTGATGAAGCTCTGGGACTTTCATGAAAATATAAAACCGGAAGATGCAGAGGTCAAGAAAATTCTCCCTCTCGTCAATTATCGCAATGTCAGGATAGACCAAAAGGAATCTACCGTATTTCTCACGAGAAAGGGCATGCTCCTCGATCTCGGGGGCATTGCAAAGGGGTATGCCGCGGACCTTGCAGTCGAGACACTGAAAAGGCAGGGGATTCGGTCGGGGATTGTTGCGATTGCAGGCGACATTAAGACCTTTGGGAGCAGACCTGATGGAAGGCCCTGGAATATCGGGATCCGGAACCCCAGGCAGAAGGGGGAGAAAGACGAAATAATTGCGACCATCTCCTTGTCCGACAAGGCTATCTCCACTGCAGGGGACTATGAACGTTTCTTTATCAGGAATGGACAGCGGTACCATCATATCATGAACCCGGCAACGGGATATCCCGCTTATGGGACACGCAGTGTTAGTGTTGTCTCCGACACGGGCGTATTTGCCGACGGGTTCGATAACGCTGTTTTTGTTCTCGGGCCGGAAAAAGGCGCAAATCTGATAGAACAGCTGAACAGGGATTTTCCGGTTGACGCGTTTATAATATATGACAATGACACGGAATATATTACTGCCGGGATCAAAGGCCTTCTAAAGCATGAGAAAGAGCATTAAAGGCACAACCATATCCGACCGCCTGCTGCTGCTGTTTCTCGTCACAGCATCGATAGCAGGTATTTTCCTCGCACGTGAGGCTATGCCGGAATCCGGCGAGGTGGTGATAGAGGTGGACGGACAGACGGCCTTCACTGCGGCATTGCGGCAAGACCGGGTGATACGTCTGCAAAGCAGTGTCGGACCTGTCGAGGTCGAGATAAGCAACGGCAGGGCACGCGTCAGAGAAGCCCATTGCCAAAATCAACTCTGTGTGAAACAGGGCTGGGTCTCAAGGGGGATCATAGTCTGTCTCCCGGGAAGGATCGTCGTCTTTGTCGGAGGCAGGGACACTCATAAGAAGAAAGATATCGATGCAGTTACAGGATAAACAGCGCATAGCTGTCCTCTCTGCCTATGCCCTCGTCCTGCACGGCTTCGAGGCAATCCTCCCGATGCCGGTCCCATGGTTCCGCGTCGGACTGGCCAATATCATCACACTCGTTGCACTGCTGTTGTATGATTTCAAAACCGCGATGGCGGTCACCCTCATCAGGGTGACCCTTGCCTCGATGTTCACCGGCACCTTTCTCGGTCCGTCGTTCATCCTGAGCCTGGGAGGCGGGATCACCAGTACCGTTGCGGTGGGACTGGTCCACTCAGTAGCAAGGGACCTTTTCGGCCCAATCGGTCTGAGCCTGATCGGCTCACTTTTTCATAATCTGGCCCAGCTCTGCCTTGCCTGGCTCCTGTTCGTCCAGAGGATAGGACCGATCCTGATCATCAGCCCTTTCATCCTGCTGATCGGAACGGTGACCGGCGTTGTCAACGGCATTATCACCGGACTTCTTATCAGGCAGCTTAGAGCAGAAAATGCCGACAAATCCGCCGGTAATAATGAGCCCTGACGGAGTATAATAATACCTCGATGAGAATACGATGCCCCATATGCCGGGAGTGGACAACATGGGAAGAAAACCCTTACAGGCCCTTTTGCTCGGAAAGGTGCAGACTGACGGACCTCGGGGCCTGGGCTGCTGGATCATACCGGATCGCCTCGAAGGAGGAAGAAGAGGAAGACGAACAGGAATCCGGAGAGGAAGAATAATGAACAGAATAGACAATAACAGGAGGACTACATGATACGGATAGGAGTCGCCGGTGCAGCAGGAAAGATGGGGGCAAGAATAACCGCTCTCTCCAGGGAATATGACGGGCTTCAGCTGACAGGGGCCTTCGAGAGGAGCGGACATAGCGGTATCGGCCGGGACGTCGGGTCTGTCGTGGGTATGGGAGAGACCGGGATTATGCTCGCCGACGGCCTGGACGCTGTCATCGGTCAGGTCGACCTTGTCATCGACTTTACCTCGATTGAATCGACAAAAGAGAACCTGAGGACAGCGGCAAAACACGGAAGGGCAATGGTGATCGGGACGACCGGATTTTCAAAGGAAGACCTGAAGGAGATGGATCCGCTCCTTAAAACAATCCCCTGTGTCATGGCTTCAAATATGAGCCTCGGGGTCAACCTTCTGCTGAAGGTACTGCAGGATGTCGCCAGGGTACTTGGCGACGATTATGACATAGAAATCATAGAGGCTCACCATCGTCTGAAAAAGGACGCACCGAGCGGAACTGCCCTCAGGATGGCCCAGGTGCTTGCCGGAGCAGTCAACAGGGACCTCGAAGAAGTCGGTGTTTATGCACGCCACGGCATGACCGGCGCACGGACGAAAAAAGAAATAGGGATACAGACCGTCCGTGCCGGAGATATCGTCGGGGAGCATACGGTCATGTTCGGCGGCCTTGGCGAAAGGATCGAAATAACGCACAAGGCATCAAGCAGGGACACCTTTGCGAGGGGCGCCCTTAAGGCAGCTCTCTGGCTCGCAGGGAAACCCGCAGGCCTCTATGATATGCCGGACGTGCTTGGACTCAGGTAGAAACTGACACTACATCTTTTCGAACATATCTTTTGAGGCGCCGCAAACAGGGCATACCCATTCGTCCGGAATGTCCTCAAACGGGGTCCCCGGCGCGATTCCGCCGTCAGGGTCCCCTGCCTCGGGGTCATACTCATAGCCGCATACCGTACATTTCCATCTAGACATGTTTTATATCCTCTTTCCATGAGACGTTCCTGCACATGACACTCTGCGGCTGACACCGCAGGGCGCGCTTAGTCCATTTTAGAACAGAACCCGGCATAATACAAGATTTATTCATTAAGTTTTCTCACGACAGGACCGGAAGGACAAAAAATCTTATTTCCCCTGATTTTAAAGTAATTGAAAATAATTGAAAATATTTGTTGCAGTCCATAGGCACTATTTGGTAAAATGCTGGTTATGGTAAAAGCATCTATTCCCTGGTCTGTTTTTTTCCATGTATTTCGATGAGATTACGGACTTATCCGTAAATTCAATAAATCTTCACATTTAACAAGTAAAATGATTACAAATCGAGAATAAAGAGGTGCAGGATGAAAGAAACTGATGTATTTGAAGATATAATCGAGCTGGGAAAAAGCCGTGGTTCTCTGACCTATGAGGAGATCAACGACGCTTTATCGTCTGAGTTCTATTCACCTGACGACCTCGAGGAACTTCTTGAGCTTCTTGACGACATGGGAGTGACCGTCGTCGACACACCTGCCGATGAAGTCGCCGACGACGACTTCGTGGAAGAGGAGAACCCCCAGCACGAGAAGTCTGAAGACCTTGTCCAGGCCTATTTCCACTCGATGGGTAATATCCCGATCCTCACCAAGGCTGAAGAGGTAGAACTCGCCAAGAGACTTGAGGAGGGCAAAGGCATCATCAGGGAGGTCATTACCCCCATGCCCTTCTATAAGAAGATTGAATCTGCGCTGGCAGAAGAGATGACGCAGACGATTGAAGAGACCGATGAGGTCGATGGGGATGAGATCGTTATAAAGGCCATAGGAGAAAGTCTTGACATTATTGAGGACCTGCTGAAAGAACTAAGAGACGCGGACAGGAAAATTTCACGCTACGGCTCATTGAAAGATCTGCAGCGCATGGTGCTTGATAAGAGGAAAAAAGGACAGAACCCTGAAAAGCTTGCCCTGCTCTCAAAAGAGGTCCAGGCGGTCTATAAATTGCTTGAGACTGAGACCGGGCTGAAGATGCAGGCCCTTCGTGAGCAGGCAGACCGCATTGCCAAGGCGCGGTTGCTCGTCAATGATGCAAAGGAAGAACTCATTACCCATAACCTCCGGCTGGTGATCAATATAGCAAAAAACTATATCGGCAGAGGACTCTCGCTCCTGGATCTGATACAGGAGGGCAATATCGGCCTCATGCGTGCTGTCGACAAGTTCAAATACGAAAAGGGGTTCAAGTTCAGCACCTATGCAACCTGGTGGATACGGCAGGCCATGACCAGGGCGCTGATTGACCAGACAAAGACGATCAGGGTCCCGGTGCATATGATGGAATTTTACAACAAGGTTGTCAAAACTTCACGGGACCTTACCGTACAACTCGGCAGGGAACCAAACAACGATGAGATCGCAAAGAGCCTTGGTGTATCTCCGCGAAAGGTCGAAGAAGTGTTCCGGGCGGTCCAGGACCCGATCGCGCTGCAGACCCCGGTTGGTGATGAAGATACAAGTCTTGAAGACTTTATCGCTGATACCAACAGCCCCTCACCGATCGCCAATGCTGAAAAGAGCGAATTTACCGAGCAGATACTCCAGCTCCTCCATACTCTGACGCCAAAGGAGAATGAGGTGATCAAAATGAGGTTCGGCATCGGTTTTGACCGGGACCATACCCTTGAGGAGGTCGGCAGGCACCTTTCACTTACGCGGGAGCGGGTCAGGCAGATCGAGGCCAAGGCCCTCAGGAAACTGAAGCATCCGACACGGTTAAAGGCACTGAACGTACTGACTGCAGCATAGCTGATTCTTCATACGGGCAGGGTTCTCAAGAGGGCTCTGCCCGTTCCTTATAACTGAGGCGCTTGTTTCTGTTCCCTCCTGCATCCGTAAATCCTGACCTCCTGCTCTTTCCCCTTCACCCTGACCGCACCGAGTTCTGAAAAAAAGACCGGGCCTTCTCCGTCTTGCCCAGTATCCTGATCAGCTGCATCCTGATTACCTGCGTCAGACTTAGCTGTGACCTGCTTCATCGCGAGGTATGTGTTCTCGGTAACCAGTATCCGCGTGCCATACTGCCGCGTCAGCTTCTCAACCCGGGCAGCCAGATTTACATGATCGCCGATCGCCGTGTAGTCCATCTTTTTGCCGAACGCCCCGATGTTCCCGATGACGACCTCCCCGGTATTGATCCCTATACCGCAATCAAGCCCCTCGACCCCGCGCCGGGCCCAATCCCGACGCATCTCATCCAGCTTTCTCGACATGTCGAGGGCACACTGAACCGCCCGTTCCGCATGATCAGGCTGGTCGAGCGGTGCACCCCAGAGGACCATAATCTCATCGCCCACAAATTTATCAAGCGTCCCTTCCCATTTGAAAATAATCTCCGTCATCTCCTCAAAATATTCATTCAGGAGCGCAACAACATCTTCAGGTTCTCTCTTTTCCGAGAGACTGGTGAACCCTATCACGTCAGAAAAGAGGATAGTCGCCACCTTCCTCTCTCCTCCGAGCTTCGCCTTTTCCGGGTGATCGATCAACTCTTTCACGATCTTGGGAGATACATAGCTCGAAAATATCCTCCGTATCTCCTTTGCCTGCCGCTCCTCATGAAAAAACCGCATGCCTGTCTGGACTACGGCTATGCAGATCATGTTCAGCGTTGGATAGAGAAGGTTCACCCAGAGGTTCGCGTAAATCAGGAGGGAGACGCCGGTGATCAGATAAAGGAGGATAAAGCCTGCTGCAACCAGCGAACTGGGTAGTGCCCCCAGCTTCGGCAGAAGCAGCCCGAGAAAGATACCCGTAACAATAATCACCACCATCTCAACAATGCCCGGGCTCGGCCTTATGAAATCATTGTTGATGATATTACTGACCACATTGGCATTCTTTTCGACACCCGGAGTGTCCGTCGACAGGGGTGTTATCTTCTGGTCGTAGGTGGCCAGCGCCGATGTACCAACGAGTACGATTTTATTGCGGAGACGCACGGCAGTCTGAGGGTCCTTTATGATATCGAGCGCAGAAACATAGTGATAGGTATGTTCCCTTCCCGCGTAGTTGATCAGGACTCTGCCGCTCAGATCTGTCGGAATGAACTGAGGCCCGAACTGCAGTCCGGCACCGCCGTAAACAACAACATCTTTGGATGCTATCCCCAGCGCAAGTCTGGCCACCTGGAGCGAAAGTGGAGGGTAATAGTCATCGCCGTACTTGAGGTACATGATCTCCCACCGTGTCACGGCATCCAGGTCGTTCCTGGTGTATACATATCCGAGCGTCGCAGCCCTGGCAATATTCTCCACAGGGAGGGTAACGCTCTCCGCCGTAATGACCCAGTTTGCCCATGGGATGCCCTTCGGACTCCTCACCTCCATGAAGGCCTGTTCCCACAGATAGCCCGGCGACTCTGCAACCGGACCTTTGTACTGCTTTCCCTCAGGTACAAAGAACGGCATTGCCAGCACAACATTCCCTGCATGGCTGATCGCCTCGGCGAGCTTCAGGTCCGACGCCGCGTTGTCCGGCTCGGTAAACATGATATCCACCCCGATCACCTTCGGACGGGCCCCGGATATCCTGTTGATGAGCTCTGCCATAACCTCTCTTCTCCAGGGCCATCTGCCGATCTGCCTGATGCTCTTCTCATCGATCGAGACGACCACGATATCGTCGGAAACAAGAGGCTTCCTGATGCTGTCCCTCAGTCTGAGCCTGAAATCATAGGTCCTGCTCTCGATGTGTTCACGGATCGCATCAGGATCATACCACTGAAGCAAAACAAAGATCATCGTCGAGATAAGGGTAATCAGATAGAAAAACTTCTTTTTTTTCATTGCTGAAATTATACAGCTTCGGCATGAAATGGACAATGCCGGTAAATGCAGACTGTATCCATTCAGTTGCGGGTCGATATTACAGTAAGAATACGACCCACCCCCCTGCCCCTCCCAGGAGGGGACCTTATTGGCTGGAGTTGCGGTTTTCACAGTCCCCTCTTGGGAGGGGGTGCAGGGGTGGGTTTTGAATCCGTAACTAAAGCCTTACAGCAGTCTCAATTTTAGAACTTGACAGACCTCTGCCTTTCGCGGTACATTTTGTGTCAACCAGTGCAGAACTATCAGCAGAACTATTATCAGTTCATCATACCCCGGCTGAACGGGGACGATATTAAGAAAGAGTTTTCCAGCCATCTCTCGCTCGCCAAAAAAGGGATTGCCGGATTCATCATCTTCGGCGGACGGCTGAAAGAAGTGCGGAAGCATATCAGGCAACTGCAGGAGACATCAGAACTCCCCCTGATCATTGCCGCTGACCTTGAACGCGGCCTGGGCCAGCAGTTAAAAGGCGGCACCCTATTCCCGCCGGCAATGGCGCTTGCGAAGGCTGCCGGTAGAAAAGATTCAAGCTTCAGGGATCAGGGGGCAGGTAAAACACACGTCTCCAATAGCGGGCTGAAAATTCTCAGGCAGTCATTTCAGGCGCTGGCAGAAGAGGCGCGTTATGCCGGCATAAACACGATCCTGGCCCCGGTTCTGGACATCAATACCAATCCTGACAACCCTATTATCGGTGTCAGGTCCTTTGGAGAGGACAGCAGCACGGTATCTTTCTTCGGGGAAGAGATGATACGGACCCTTCAGAATAACGGTATCGCTACCTGCGGAAAACATTTTCCCGGACATGGAGATACTGCGGTCGATTCCCATATCAGCCTGCCGTCAATACGGAGGTCTTTGGCCAGCTTGAACCGGGCTGAACTGCGGCCATTCCGGAAGGCTGTTGCAGCAGGGGTGGCCATGCTGATGCTCGGCCACCTTGATGTGCCTGCGCTTGACTCTTCAGGCATCCCGGTATCACTGTCCGGAAAAGTGGTTGCGTATATCAGGAAGTCGTTGCATTACAAAGGATTGCTCATCACCGATGCCATGAACATGGGGGGACTCAGCGGCTTTTCTGAAGAAGAGGCATCTCTCATGGCCCTCCGGGCCGGTGTTGATATCATTCTGCATCCCCTGCATACAGAACGCGTCGCAGCATATCTGAGGGAAAAGGCATATCTCCCTCATAACCTCCGGCTGGCTGAATTCCGCCGGGGCCTTTTGAGACTTCCGGATAAGGCATTGCCGCGATTTGAAAAACATGCGCAGCTGTCGGATACATTAACCGCAATGACCTTATCGCTGCCAATAAATTTCAGGGTAAGACCTGCTCCTCTGGTTGTCATCCTTTCGGACGAAAAAGAAAAACAGGGAAATCAATTTATTGAAGCCCTCAGGAACACCCTTCCCGACGTGTCATGCATCACTCTTAATCAGCAACGGCAGAGGAAGAACGGCCTCAGGAGAATAGCCGCTATGGCGACCGGAAAAAAGACGGTTATTACCGCAGTCTTCTCGGAGACACGGGCGTGGAAAGGGCAGACCGTGGGATGGCTGCAGGAATCGATCGCAGCATTGAACCCCCTCACCGGCCTCTTTGTCTCGTTCGGGAATCCCTACCTGATCAATAATATACCTGCTGAAAGAAAACTGCTGGCTTACTGGAATGCTGAAATTGCACAACGGGCCGCAGCTGAAGCAATAATCAGGAGATTCAGGACCTGAAGGACCTTAGGCCCTCATCACCGCGTCCGGATCAGTGTTTGCGGCCTTCCATGCGGGAATGATCGTGGCAGCTGTATAGGGAAGGACCGTCAGGCAGAAGACGGCCGCAATCTGATAGGCATCGATAAACGGCACAAGCCTGAATTCCGGATAGAGGACCGACCAGCCCTTCAGCACCGGGCTGAAGAGTACCGATGAGGTGAAGAAGACGTGGAGATAGGCAAGCACCACGCCGCCCAAAAAAGAGGACAGCGACATGACCATGCCCTCCCAGAACTTCAGCAGGATCACATCTGAGGTCTCCCACCCGGTCGCCTTCAGAATACCGATCTCCTTTTTTTCCCCTGCGCTGAGGCCGGCCGCCTTGTCCCAGCTGAATATCATAAAGGCAATGACACACCCCGAGAGTATCAGGAGCATGATCCCCCCCCGCCAGTTGAAGACCGCATCGTAGGTCCTGAGGATCTCACTGCGCGTAATGGGCCTGGAATCAGGGAGAATCTTGTTTATCTTGTTTGCAATCGTCGGTATCTCCTTCGGATTGCGGACGCTTACCGCAATGTCGGTAACCAGGCCCTTACGTATACCGAAGATATTCCTGAAATCAGCCTCGGAGATAAGGATCAGGTCTGAGGAGACCAGCTCTGAAGCTGAAGAAAGGGTATCCTGGACCGTAAGCATGACCGTTATTCCGTCATGGGTCTTCAGCGGCATCATTCCCCCTTCTGAAACAATGCTGCTGCGGGAAACCCCTTTTCCGACAACCAGATTCCCAGCCCCGTATTTGAATTCCGGCGGCACAACCAGGGTGTAATTGGCACGAAATATGGGATCGTAGTAATACCCCCAGAGCCTGCCCCTCACAGAATCCACCCCGGTGATTGCCCTGATCTTCTCTATCTCCTGCTCAGGCATAAGATCGTGTCTTCCTGCCACAAGACGCTGCACGATGATCTCAGGCGCATCGTTAAGAACAAGCGATGCCTCTTTTTTGACCGCGTAAGTGAAGAAAAGCACTGACGACAGAAGGAACACGATGAGGGTATAAACCAGCAACATTGCAGCATGTTTTCCCTTTCTCCTCATCAGGAAGCCAAGCGTCAG
>JBARHQ010000082.1:0-11703 GCA_049799315.1 Thermodesulfovibrionales bacterium
AAATATTACAAGCGTATTTTAGCTGAAGGGGCAAATGTTGTCAGCCTTGAACCGGATATAGCCAAGGCCTTTGCTGATTCGGCTGCAGTAAATGAGGCCTTACGTACATTGCTTGATTTGACTAAAACGACACAGCGCTTAACTAAAAAATCCAGCGGACGGGGAATAGCCGCTCATTGATTTTGGTAAAGGCCGTCTTCCTGCCGCTGATGTAGCTCGTACAACTGACTTCGCCTGTAAAACCTGCACTGTTGCAATAATGTGGCTCGCGAGGGCAGGCTGAAGTAGATAATTTCATTCAAAAAGGGGCTTCATGTTCCCCGCAGTATTCCCAATCGGAAGGGTATGTAAACAGAGTGACAGTTTCCGTTCGCCCGGTATCTTCGTTTATCATCTTGGTATATACACGTCTGTAGGTGCACGAAAGAACCTCAGCTGTTTTCTTGCCGAATCTCTCAATGATATCGGCAAGCCGATCAGCAGAAAGCTTATATATTTGCTTGATTTGACTGGCTGTGAAGGACTTCTTTGTATCTAACGCCTCATACTCGTACCCCTTGCCGATGTACTTGCCGATGTATCCAATAATCTTATAAACGGCCATTTTAAGCTTCGGCGCTGTTATTTTTACGAAGCCCAGCTTCCATGATTTCGCTATCTCTTCAGACTGAGGAAAGACATATGGCTTTGAATAGACGCAGAGCACATGATAATGAATAGCCCCGCGTTCCTGAAGCTCTTTAACGGCAATATACTTGAAATCCGACCCGGCACGCTTCAAACGCTGACTGATGAACTGAATAACCCGGTGGAGATTGTCAAAATGGACCTCAGCTTATCTTATTCCTGATGCTCCAGTATTTCCAATAAGGGATCGCCTCGATCAAAAGGCCCTCCCTCGTGAATTTCGTCTCAGTATCAAGAGTGACAAGTAGAGCCTTGTTAAGCTTGTTCCTCTCAAGGAACTTGAAGAGCGTCTTAACGTCATCCCTGTTTATCTTTTCCTTGATCTTGATCTCTACAGGCAGCACAACCTTGTCATGGGCATGGATTATGTCAATCTCCTCTTTCTGCGGGGTTTTCAAGAAAAACTTCGCATCAAGGCTGTTGACAAAAAATTGCTCCAAGACAGCCGGCAACTCGGCCTGAGGGTTCAGCGCCAGTGTAAAGGCAGTGTTGCATGGGTAAAGTCTTTTTACCTTCTTCTCGCTGGTAAGGAGGTTCTTGGAATAGTTATAAAGCTTCTGCAGGAACAGGGCGTATTCAAGGTATGAGATGTAATTCGCAATAGTTCTTTGGTCAACATTAAGGTCATTGCTCAGGTTTTTGTAATCAAGATAGAAACCCGGCCTTGAAGCAGTAATAGTCAGGAGCTTCATAAGCAGATCAGGCAGATCGAGCTTAAAGGTCTGCGGAATGTCGACAAAGATGACCCGCTCAAGAAGGCTCTCTTTGAGGTACTTCCTGAGCACAGGCTCCTCCATATCAAGGGCCTCGATAAATCCGCCGGTCCTTAGGAACACAGCCATATGCCTCTTCAGGTCCTTCTCGAAAATCTTCTCCCTGTGCTTGTCTATCCCAGCCTCTTTGAAATCAAGGTACTCCTCAAAGTCCAGGGGCTTGATCATAAAATCAAAGAACCTTCCTGCCAGGCTCTCCCTTGTGCCCTGCCACATGGTTATCTGTGCCGAGCCGGTCAGAAAGATTTTTAATTTCGGGTTTGCATCATAGAGGAGTTTCACCTTTGAAGGCCAGCCCTCAAGCTTTTGTATCTCATCGAGGAATATATAGACTTTCTTCTTTGAGATATCCTCCTGCAGCACCTCCGTCTCATACTGTTTGATGATCTCTTCGAGGTCATATCTCATTTCGTCGAACGAAAAATAGAGAATATGGTAAGGGTCCGTATTCTTGCCGATGAGTTCATCCATGATCTGGTACATGAGGGTTGTCTTTCCGACCCTTCTTAGCCCAGTGAACAGCACGATCTGGCGCTTGTTTATATACTGGACAATCTCGTTGAATATTTTTCTTTTCCTTCCCGTAAACTCAAGGGATATCTTTCCTGTCTTCCACCAGGGGTTAAAGCTCTGTAAATCCATTAGCTCTCCGATGTTATTGAAGTTTAATTTCAATAACATTATAAAGTAATTATTAAATGAGCGCAAATGAATAATTCTGACTATGTGTTATAATTTTCTGTATTATCATCCCCACGTAGGGGCAAAAAAATAGTGAAAAAACTCCGGGGCACTATCGCCTTTACCGGCCTGCTTTTTCAATCCGCGATTGACTCAAATCCTGCATATTCGTTAATATTTCAGTATGCATCATTCTGATTTCGTCTCCCTGCATCTCCATACTGAATACAGTCTGCTTGACGGGGCAATACGCATTAAAGAACTGGTCGAGCGGGCGAAGGAGTTCAGGATGCCCGCGCTTGCGATGACCGACCACGGCAACCTCTTCGGCGCGGTCGAGTTCTATAAACAGGTAAAAAAGGCCGGCATCAAGCCGATCATCGGTTGTGAGATCTACATAGCGCCGGCGAGCAGGCTGGACCGCGGGGGAAATGAGAGCGAGGGGGCTGCGTTTCACCTTATTCTTCTGGCCCGGGACAATACCGGATACCGGAACCTTGTCACCCTGGTCACCAAGGCATACCTCGAAGGTTTTTATTATAAGCCACGGATAGACATGGACCTCCTCGAACAGTACAGCGGCGGACTGATCGGCCTTTCAGCCTGCCTCAAAGGTGAGATCCCCTTCTGTCTCCAGAAAGGCTATCTCGACCGGGCACGCGAGCGTGCACTCCAGTTCAAGCATATCCTCGGGCCTGAGAATTTTTATCTTGAGATCCAGGAAAACGGACTCCCTGAGCAGCGTGCGGTTAACAAACAGCTCGTCGAGCTTGCCCGGGAACTCCATATCGGCCTCGTTGCCACGAATGACTGCCACTATCTGATGAAAGAGGATGCGAAGGCTCATGATATCCTGCTCTGTATCCAGACGGCGAAAACGCTGAAGGACGTCAACCGGATGAAACTGAGTACTGAGGAGTTCTACTTCAAGTCACCGGAAGAGATGAAAGAGGCATTCAGGGAGTATCCTGAAGCGATAGCCAACACCATCGCCATTGCCGAGAGGTGTAATGTGGAATTCAAACTCGGGGAAAGCCTCCTCCCCCGGTATAAGGTAGAAACCGGAGAGACCCCGGACGAATATCTCCACAAGCTTGCGATCGAAGGTCTTGGGGGGATATTCAGCGGAAGAGAGATTCCCCCGGCCTATAAAGACAGGCTGGACCTGGAACTCTCGGTGATCAGGAAGATGGGCTATTCGTCCTACTTTCTGATCGTCTGGGATTTTATCAGCTATGCACGGTCGAAAGGTATCCCTGTCGGCCCGGGGAGAGGCTCTGCAGCAGGCAGTCTTGTTTCATATGCTATCGGCATCACCGAGATCGATCCGATCCAGTATAACCTTCTCTTCGAGAGGTTCCTGAACCCGGACCGGATCAGCATGCCGGATATCGACGTCGATTTCTGTCAGGACAGGAGGGGTGAGGTCATCTCCTATGTATCAGAGAAATACGGCAAGGACCACGTTGCCCAGATCATCACCTTCGGGACGATGGCGGCCAAGGCTGCGATCAGGGATGTTGGCCGGGCGATGGATATGCCCTACGCTGAGGTCGACCGGATAGCCAAGCTTGTGCCGAATACCCTGAAGATCAAGATAGAAGACGCGCTGAAGGCAGAGCCTCAGATGAAGGAGCTTTATGATACCAACCCTGAGGTGAAGGAACTGCTTGATGTCGCGATGCGCCTCGAGGGGCTGAACAGACATGCCTCGACGCATGCTGCCGGCGTTGTTATCGCCCCGGTCCCCCTGACTGAATATACCCCTCTCTACCGGAGCCCCTCTGACGACAGTATCGTCACCCAGTTCGATATGAGTTCTGTCGAGGGCATGGGCCTTCTGAAGTTCGACTTCCTTGGTCTGAAGACCCTCACCGTGATCCAGAAAACGCTTGACCATCTGCGGCAGAGCGGCAGGGAATTCTCTATCAAGGATATGCCACTCGATGACCGGGAGACCTATGAGCTGTTGAGCTCAGGCCAGACGACCGGAGTCTTCCAGCTTGAAAGCGCCGGGATGAAGGATATCCTGGTCAAGATGACACCGAACCGGTTCGAGGATCTTATCGCGCTTGTGGCACTCTACCGGCCGGGACCCATCGGCAGCGGGATGATCGATGACTTCATCAAACGGAAGAAGGGCAAGGTTGCGGTGAAATATGACCTACCGCAACTCAAGGAGATCCTTGATGAAACCTACGGGGTCATCCTTTATCAGGAGCAGGTAATGCGGATTGCGAACAAGCTCGGGAATTTCTCGCTCGGTCAGGCCGATATCCTCAGGAAGGCCATGGGTAAGAAACTTGATGACGTCATGGCGAAACAGAAGGAGCATTTTGTGGCCGGCGCCATCAAAAACGGGATTCAGGAGAAGAAGGCGGAGAAGATATTCGACCTGATGGCCCTGTTTGCAGAATACGGCTTCAATAAATCCCATTCTGCTGCCTATGCCTATGTCTCGTTCCAGACAGCATATCTCAAGGCGCATTATCCTGTGGAGTTTATGGCAGCTACCCTGAGCGCAGATATGAACGATACTGACAAGATCGTCAAATCTATCAGTGAATGCCGCAAGATGAAGATAGAGATTCTGCCGCCGGATATCAACGAATCGGGCAGTGAGTTCAGGGTGATTGGGAATGCGATCAGGTTTGGACTGGCCGCGGTCAAGGGCGTCGGGCAGGCGGCGATCGAATCGATCATCGAGGTGAGAAACGACGAAGGGCCCTTCGTGTCGGTTGCCGATTTCATAACGCGGGCAGATACCCGGAAGGTGAACAAGAAGGTGATCGAAGGACTGGTGAAGGCCGGTGCCTTTGATTCGCTCGGTATCAGCCGCGCTGCGGCAATGACAATGGTGACGGATACGCTGAACAACGGCGGGAAGACGAAGAACACGGACCAGCAGAGCATGTTCGGCGCTGAAACTCTTGATCCGGGTGCGGATGACGCAGAATGGGATGAGACCGAACTGCTAATGCATGAGAAGGAGGCGCTCGGGTTTTATATCACCGGGCATCCCCTTACAAAGTATAGTACGATGCTCGCGAAGATGAAGGCGAAGAGGACGTCTGATGTTGAAACTGCTGCGGACAAGGAAGATGTTGTTCTGGGTGGCGTCCTCAGGACTATCAAGAAGAAGAATGTTAAATCTACCGGGGACATGATGGCGTATGTCACGCTGGAGGATGATGAAGGCAGCGTCGAGGTGATCATATTTTCCGAACTCTTCAAGAGTGTCAGCATGCTTATCAGGAAAGATGCTCTGGTTCTCATCAAGGGGAGTATCGACCGCGACGAAAAAGGGGTCCGGGTCAGGGCGCGCGAGGTGGCACAGCTCGAAAATGCCGGGCTGAAGGGTTTTAAGCGCATCGAGATTTCCCTGCCTGAGACCGGGTCGTCAGGAGAGCAGATGAAGGAGATCAGATCTTTGATATCCCAGTATCCGGGGGACTGCCAGCTCTACCTGAAGATACGCCTGCATGGGGTGCAGACAGTGATAGCCACCGATATCGGGCTGAGGCCTGACAAGATGCTGATATCATCTATCGAAACCATGACCGGCAGCGGGGCGGTGACCTTCTCATGATAAAATCATATCTCGAATTCGAAAAACCGATCGAAGACCTCGAACTGAAGGTCGAGGAGTTGCGACGCATCTCTGACGGCAAGGATATAAACCTGTCGGGTGAGGTGAAGAAGCTTGAGAAAAAGGTCAGGGAGATGCGGACCGAGATATTCTTGAGGCTTACACCCTGGCAGAAGACACTCCTTGCCCGGCATCCGGACAGACCGTATACTCTTGACTACATTGGTCTCATTGCCGAGGACTTCGTTGAGCTGCATGGCGACCGGCGGTATGCTGACGACAGGTCTATAGTCGGCGGTATCGGCAGGATACAGGGCCACAGCGTCATGATTATCGGACACCAGAAAGGGAGAGGGACAAAGGAGCGGATATACCGCAACTTTGGACAACCCAATCCCGAGGGGTACCGGAAGGCACTGAGACTCATGGAGCTCGCAGAAAAATTTAAAAAACCGATCATAACGTTTGTGGATACACCCGGGGCCTTCCCGGGGCTTGGTGCTGAAGAAAGAGGTCAGGCCGAGGCCATTGCGACAAATCTGATGCGAATGTCACAGCTGCGGACACCGGTGATTTCAGTGGTGATCGGTGAGGGTGGCAGCGGCGGAGCCCTTGCCCTCAGTGTTGCCGACAGGCTTTATATGCTTGAACATGCTGTTTATTCGGTCATATCTCCTGAGGGGTGTGCCGCCATCCTCTTCAGGAAAGACGGCGAACTTTCCCAGGAAGACTATTCCCGGGCGGCGGACGCCCTGAAACTGACAGCCCAGGACCTGCTCGGGTTCAAGATCATTGACGATATTATTGCGGAGCCCGTCGGTGGGGCCCACAGGAATGCTCAGCAGACAGCCGACAATATTACCACCAGGATTGTTGCGGCGATCGAAGAGTTGTCGGCAAAAGGTCCTGGCAAGCTCGTTGAAGATCGATATAAGAGACTGAAAAAAATCGGCAGTTTTGCCTGATCATTACCTGAACTATTATGGAGGAATCATGAAAAAACTGGGTATTGCTGTTGTGATAAGCGTGTTTATGTTTGCCTGCCAGAACAAGGATGCCTCAAAGCCTCAGTATCAGTTCCCGTCCGGCGGCGGGGCCACCCCCAGTGGGCCTGTTGGCGGCGGGCCGATTCAGGGGACCCCGCTTCAGAATCAGGATGAGCAGAAGATGTTGAAAGAGGCGGCGGCGAAGGACCCGAAAAATGTACAGGTCTGGATACGTCTGGGCAATCTGGCGATGGATAACGGCCGGTTTCAGGAGGCCATTGATGCATACGAGGAGGCGCTCAAGCTGGATCCGAAGAATGTTGACGTAAGGGTCGATTTAGGGACCTGCTACCGGAGTGCCGGCAAGCCCGATATTGCGGTCAAGGAATACCGGAAGGCGGTTGAGCTTAACCCGAACCACCTGCTTGTCCATAAGAATCTAGGGGTGGTCTTTGCCTATGATCTGAGGGATAAGGCCCAGGCGATCAAGGAATTCGAAAAGGTCCTTCAGATTGCGCCGAATGCCCCTGATTCAGTCCAGATTCAGCAGGAGATACAGAAATTGAAATCGTCAAAATAGCCTCACTGCCGGATGCTTGAGCGGCTCACAGACATACCGGATAAACCGGGTGTCTATATATTTAAAGACGCAAACAATGCGGTTCTGTATGTCGGCAAGGCGAAGGGCCTTCGAAGCCGGGTGAGAAGCTATTTTCAGAAGGCGTCGTCGCTGGACGAAAGGAAGACGGCGATGGTGAGGCTGGTGAAAGACTTCGAATATACCGTCACCGGCAATGAGCTTGAGGCGTTTGTCCTCGAGGCGAATCTCATCAAGCAGTACAGGCCGAGGTATAATATACTTCTTCGGGATGACAAGAGTTACCCCTACCTGAAATTAACGCTCAAAGAAGAATGGCCCCGTATCGAGGTTGTCCGGAGGATAAAGAAGGATGGGGCGCGGTATTACGGACCGTATGTGCCTGCCGGGGACATGTGGAATATCCTCTCTTTTATCCGGAAAACCTTCAGGATCCCGACGTGCAAATATTCCTTTGAAAAGCGTCTCAGGCCATGCATCCAGCACCAGATCAAGAGATGTGCCGCGCCCTGTGACGGCAGGGTCGATCACGAAGAATATATGAGGATGATCCATGAGATCAGGCTCCTGCTGGAAGGAAAAAACCGCAATCTCCTTGATTCTCTGGAAAAAAGGATGCAGTATTTCTCGGATGAACTCCGCTTTGAGGAGGCCGCAGTGCTTCGCGACCGAATCAGTGCTATTCAGAAGATATCTGAATCTCAAAAGGTGGTTGCCCCTGAACTGGGGGACATGGATGTTATCGGATTAACCAGGGAGGGTGAAAGGTCGGCCTTTAAGCTGTTTTTTATCCGGAACGGGATCATGACAGGATACCGGCAGTTTGTGCTGGACCATACTTCGGGAGAGACTGATCAGGGTCTGATGAAGAGCTTTATCGAGCAGTTTTATGCCAAAGAGATTATCCCCCCCCGCTCGATTGTCTGCTCCACATTGCCTGAGGATCAGGAAATACTGATGGCATGGCTTTCTGAAAAGAGAGATGGCCGCGTCTCTATCTTTCTGCCCGAACGGGGGATAAAGAAGGAACTGGTGACAATGGCTGTCGAGAACGCTTCCATGCTCCTGAAGACAGGCCACGGGCAGGACAAGGCAGGGCTGGAAAAGGAGATTGCAGAACTCCTCGGACTGCTATATCCACCGGTCGACATCGGCGCTTTTGATGTCTCGAACATTTCCGGGAGTGAGCCGGTCGCGGCCTTTGTTTACTGGAAAGACGGCGGCTTCAGCAAAGAGGGCTACCGGCATATAAGGATGGATGCTGTCAAAGGGCCTGATGATTATGCGATGATGCGTGAGATGGTCATGAGAACATTTGAAAAGCAGGTGCAAGGGCCAGAGGGCAGGGGTCAGGAGGGAGACAAAGTCAGGGCTGATGAAAACAGGAACGTGGCGGTGCCTGATCTGATTATTATCGACGGAGGCAGGGGACAACTCGAGGCTGCGATGCAAGCGCTGACCGAAATCGGGATGAAGACAAATATCATTGGTATTGCAAAGGACCCTGACCGGGCCTTCATCCCCGGACGTTCTGCGCCGGTGGGACTGGAGGATGGGCGTCGGGGTCAGCTGTTGCTCAAGAGGATCAGGGACGAGGTCCACCGCTTTGCGATCAGCTATCACAAGAAACTGAGGGCCCGGCGGATGCTGGAATCGCCACTCGAGAAGATTCCGGGCATCGGGAGAAAGAGGAGGCTCGAACTTCTCAGGCATTTCGGCAGCATGGAAGGGATACGCAGGGCCACTGCTGAAGAGATTGCCGGGATTAAGGGCTTTAACCGGACGGTTGCTGAACGGCTCATGGAGAGTCTGTCGGGGAACCCATTCGCAGGCCGACAGTAATTAGTGTCTGTGTATAAACTGTCATTTTTGTTTTTGGCCGTCATTGTCTCGAAAGTGGTATTAATCAGGCGTCATCCCCGAGTTCCTTTGTCGGGGATCCATGTAGTCTTATAGAATCAAAACAGCTTGGATCCCCGGGTCAAGCCCGAGGATGACGAACTTAAAATATATACATAAATTTTAAATGACAAAGGAGTGTCACAATGAATATCTTTATTTCCGGTTCACTGGCATATGACAGGATCATGGATTTTCCGGGCAAATTTTCCGATTATATACTCCCGGAAAAGATCCATATTTTAAATGTATGTTTTACGGTCAACGGGATGGTCGAAAAATTCGGGGGCACAGCAGGCAATATTGCATACTCCCTCGCATTGCTGCATGAACAGCCGGTTATCCTTGCCTCGATCGGCAAAGACTATGACCGGTATTTCGACTGGCTGAAAGAACACCGCATCTCTTTTGAGCATATTACTATTGTCCCTTCGGAATTTACTGCCGGGGCCTACATTACCACAGACAAGTCAGACAACCAGATTACCGGGTTTAACCCCGGAGCGATGAAGTTCCCCACAAACTATGCTTTTTCAACCAGCCGGCCTGACGACACGCTTGTGCTGATAGCGCCGGGCAACCTGCAGGACATGATCAGCTATGCAAAAAAATGCCGCGAAAAAGGGATCCGGTATATCTGCGATCCCGGCCAGTCGCTGACGCAGTGGGCCGGAGAAGACCTGCGCGAATGGGTCAGCGGTTCACATATACTGATCTCGAATGACTATGAACTTGAGATGATTATGAAGATCACCGGTCTCGGGAAAAAAGACCTCCTTGGAATGACCGGTTACCTCATTACGACACTGGGTGAGAACGGTTCGGTCATCAGCCGCATTGACGGGGAGATGCTTGTGCCGGTGGCAAGACCTGGTGCTGTGGTCGACCCGACAGGCGCCGGCGACGCCTACAGGTCAGGGCTCTTGAAAGGCCTGGCAGACGGAAGGGATATCCTGACTTCTGCAAAGATGGGTGCTGTTGCCTCTGCCTATGCGATTGAGCACTACGGCACGCAGGAGCATGCCTTCACCTTCGAAGACTTTGCCGCGAGATACCGGGAGAATTTCGGAGAGATCGGGTAGCGGGTGCTACCGGAATCCGCCGACTTTTATGTACTTCTCCCAGACCGAGAAGAGTTCTGCTGTTGCCTTGAGGTCTCCGGCGCAATACCGTGCGATATCTGAATATTTCCCTGACCGGTAGAGGTCTTTTACGTCAAATCCCGTAATCCCGTCTGCCTTGGGGCTCTTGATGCCGAACGTCCGGCACCACATGTCCAGGCTGAACTTCCTGCGCGTTGCGCCGTAACAGGTGAGCTGGTCGAAGAGGTCGATATGCTGGTCCCCGTACCGGTTCGGCATGAGGTCGCGCAACGGCTTGATCCTGTGGACCGCAGAGCGCACCATGATGAACGGGCAGTCAAAGCCGCGGCCGTTAAAGGTGACAAACTGCTTATAGGTCTTTATCGTATCCCAGAATTTCTTGATGATCTCTTCCTCGGTCCCGGTCTCATACGTTATGCCCTCATCCTCAAAGGGGAGCAGAGGGTCGCTGTTGTTCTGAAAAAAAACCGTACCCCTGCCTGAATCAGGGTTGTACATGCCGATTGCAATAATCTCGCCGGTGAGCGGATAGAAAGAAAGGCTGTCTTTGACCTCCTGCCGTTCATCGTCAGTGTTCGCCCACTTCAGCAGATAATCCTGGACAGACGGCTCCATGCTATCAAAGTCCCTGCCGGCTGTCTCAATATCAAAAATTATGCGCGACAATTGCTTACGATGCCTTTGGAAGGCCCTTGAAAACGTTCCATGTCTTCAGGATATCGAGCGCCCGCTGGAGTTGGATATCGTCCTTTTCATTCACCTCGATCGGGGCAGTCTCCGCCTCTTCAGGTTTGGTCTCGGCCTGCTCGTTTTTCAGATGGCGAGCAAGGTCCTTTTCCCTGAGGACCGGGTGTTCCTTTGCTCCGTTCTTGGGTTCAAGCTTGAGAAGAATATCAGGCGTGATGCCTGTATTCTGAATCGAAGTGCCCTTCGGGGTATAGTATTTTGCTGTTGTCAGGCGTATGCCTGCCCCGTCGCTCAACGGAATAACCGTCTGGACAGAACCCTTGCCGAAGGTTTGCGTACCGAGGATCACTGCTCTGTTCCAGTCCTTCAGTGCACCCGCAACGATCTCTGAGGCGCTGGCACTTCCCTGGTTCACGAGCACGATCATCGGCTGCGCATAGGGCTTGTCTCCCTCGGTCAGAAATTCGGCTTTCTCGCCGCTCCGTGTTTTGGTATAAACAACAAGCTTGCCGCGAGGAAGAAACTGGCCTGAAACATCAATCGAGCTGTTCAGGAGCCCCCCGGGGTTGTTGCGCAGGTCGAGGATGATGGCAGTAAACTTCTCTTCATTCAGCTTTTTCAGGGCAACGGCCAGATCTGAAGCTGTCTGCTCCTGGAACTGGGTCACCTTGACATATCCGATATTTCCCTCGAGCATCTT
>JBARHQ010000083.1:0-6894 GCA_049799315.1 Thermodesulfovibrionales bacterium
ATAGACCATGGTGTATCCCAGAGCAATCAGGGCATAGACATTACCGAGCGTTAGGCCATTGATCAACTGCTGAAGAAACACAGAAGATATTAACAGAAACCCGGCTATTTTTCAAAAACCAGCATAAACCTTCCATTAACTGACTCACCGACTTTTAAGTTTGACTCACCGACAAACCCAGAGTTCTTATGGATCAAAACTACCGCGGATTTCCAGCGGATTTCCAAAGGAAATTATATAACGGCCCCACGATTAGAGGATGGTTTTTATTCCCGTGTATCCCTTGCTTCTGATGTAACGAAGGGAATACTGGTGGATAACCGCGGAACACCGCACAAAACCGCTCTATAATAACTCTCGAACTTACCAAATGCCAGGGATAAATCTCTTCACGCTCTTGCAATAAGAATCATACTGACTTCCAAGATCGAGTTTCAATTTCTTTTCTTCATAATGTATGCGGCGAAGAAATGCAAAGAGCAATATGATTATTGACGGAATAAACGAAAACCATGCCTTGAGAAAGAGCGCGGTGCTTGCGTAAGTGAGAAACGCGCCGAAGTAACCGGGATGCCGCACGAACGCATAGGGGCCGGTTTTAATTATTGTCTGGTCTTCTTGAGTGGAAATGTGCCAGGTGAAATATCTGCCCAGCGTGAAAACCGCCCAAGTGCGGATCGCAAGTCCGGACACCATCAGGATAAGCGTGAAGGTGGTGAGCGCACTCCAGGAAATGCTTTCGGGATAGCGGAAATATGTTGCCTCGATCAAAACGGAGAGTTGAGTGAAATAGATAGACCAGATGATCTGCCTAGCAGTGCCCTTGTCTTCGGCGTTCGGTGAACGCTTGAAGGGATTGTATTCCGGCTGAAACAGCGACGCCAGCACCCCGATGAGGATCATGATCCAAAGCTGGGGCGCTCGTAACATCGCGGTATTCCCTATGACGGGTACACACACAATAAGCGAAGAGGCGATTAACCCTTGTATGAATTTTTTTATCATGGCATGACCTTTCTTACTGGATCGTGTACTTGATATGCCTGAAGTCTATTTTATTTTTTTCCGCGGAAAGCTGGATCCACTTATACTGAACATCGCGTTGTCCGAACTGAGCGTGCTCCTTACGCACTTCATCCTCCCACGAAGAATCCATGACATGGATACAGGGCGAATTAAGCCGCTTCGATCTGCGTCTGGAATCATACTCAATATTGTTCTCGCAAAGAGCTGCGTCAAGGGCCGTTAGCATTGCTTTACACCTGGATTCTCCAGGGACCTCTGATCGTATATCCAGAAAAAACTCATATCTCAGGTTTGTCAGGTCCGGGACGATGCGGAACTGGCGAATATCGAGAGAAAAACACGACTGAAGCCTGTCGATTGCCGACAGGCAATGATTGAGGTGCAGCTTCTCTCCCGTAATGTTCAGGATATTGCCGCTTTTACGTAAAAAGGAAATGACCGGCGTTTGATGATAGAAACCATCCACCCGCACAATATCGTTGATATCATACCGGTACAATCCGTTCTCGTTGGTCAAAATGACCTTATAGCACTTTCCAGCTTCCAATTCGGATGCGACAAGGATATCCGGATCTGTGTGATCAAGCTGCGTCTCCGGAACGAATTCGTAATAGTTATTTTGAAGCGTCAGAACTCCGGCCGGTGTGGCATCCTCAAGAGGAAGGGTGATGCAGCCTTCACTGGCCATGTACCCGACATCCCTCAAGGCAACGCCTCCGTAATATTTAGAGAGCGACTCAGTATGAAATCCGATGCTGCCTCCGAGCCAGCATCCGATAAGCGCGAGATCGGGCCAAATATCGGCCGGCAACAGCCGGCCCGTTTTTTCGAGCACCCCCTCCAGAAAAGCGGCCCGCGTCCTGTCAGGCCTAATCTTTGAAAGAAGTATACCGGAAATACCGGCATCTATACAGCTTTGTTTGTTCTGAAGGGAGTCAGACACCCATCCGTTGTGTATGGACCGGATGATCTCTTCCTGTAGCCCTAGTGCGGTTTCCGCAAGCTTTACCAGGGTAAGCGGATTGGGTGTCGCAATGAAAGATATGGGTTTCCCATACGCCAACCGAGCCCATACATAGTAACGAATATCATAATCCGCGATTTCCGCTACAATAGCCGGAACCGCCATCGAACTCCGCACCAGGGCCGGCAGGGAGTTATTGATCATCCCGGAGGCGCTTCCGTAGGGAATCCCGCTTTCGCAACGGCCTTCTACAGCGGCCCCAGTTATACTCAAGAAACCTTTATCGAGCAATGATGGGTGGTCGGACAATGCGTGAGAAAACCATTGCCGCATCAGGCGCCCCGCCCGCTTTTTTCCCTGGCGCGTGAGGGGAATATACTTCGGGCGGGCAGTGGTGCCGCTGGTCATGTTAAACAGGGAGACTGGCTCGCTTGTCAGGACGTTTCGGCTTCCCGTTTTAATTTGCTCGATATAGGGTTCTATATCCGAATATTCCACAACCGGCAGATTGTTGCGAAAATCTTTTTCACTGTCTATCGATGAGAAAGCGTATTTTTCTCCATACCGGGTGTTTTTGTTTTTCTTTATCAATCGAAGAAGGAATTCTTTCTGCGCCTGGTCAGGATGGCGCGTGTCCCGTGCAAGCGCGATCCTGTCCAGCGCTCCGCCTGCGCGTATGATTGAAGAAAGAAAAAAGCCCATGCGCTATCGCATCTCCACTTCTATTATTTTTTCCGCGTATTTCTGCAAAAGGTCTTCACGCACCCGGATGCCTAAGCCGGGCCCCTTCAGGAGCGGCGCTTTACCGGCATACCCGAATTGAACGGATTCATCGGCAATGTCCTCTTCCAGAAGAAGCACCCCGTATGAACCCTCAACGAACTTTGCATCATTCAAGTGCGCCGCCACGTGCCTTCCCGCTGCCGACAGAATTGCGGTCTCACCCACCTGGCAGCCGAGTTGAAAACCGATGCCGGCCTCCCGCGCCATCTCGGCAAGCCGCACTGTTCTGAAAATACCGCCGTTTTTCGATATCCGGAGGTTAAAAAGATCACAGGCTCCTTTTTCTATCAATTCGGCGGCGTCTTGTTCCGTAATCAATGATTCATCGGTCATGATTGGAACAGGTGAATTCTTTTTAACCTGTGCCAGTGCATTGACATATCCCCGCGGCACCGGCTGTTCGATGCTGTCGATATTGAACGGCTGTATGGATGAGATCAGTGCAAGCGCTCCTTTTACATCGAAAGCGCCGTTTGCATCTACTCTCAGGGATATCGATCCGCCCAGCGTATCCCGCACAGCGGCGATCCGGCCATGATCATCTCCCGTACCGACCTTGATCTTCACCTGCTTGATCCCGTACTCCCTGCATTGCAATGCGATCTTCTTTACCGTGTCCGTTGATTCGGCGGTAATGACCGCGGAATAGGTAACCGACTCCGTACCGGGCAATATCAGGTTGCCCAGAGATGTCCCGTTCTTTTTAAGCAGTAGGTCGATAAGCGCAAGCTCGACCGCTGCCTTTGAGGCGTTGAAAGCGATAACAGAATCGTTTCCCCTATCCGGCAGCAAGGTGTTGATTTCTGACAACAGGGTCATCGGACCCGCATGCGCGCTCAGTTCTTTGAAATCGTGCTTCCCAGCCAAAGGCAGTAAAACCCGTTGGATCTGGTCAAGACAGGAGAAAACCGTTTCTCCCGTAACGTACGGGCGGGGCATCCCTTCTCCGAATCCGGATACGCCATTGTCCGCGGTCAGCTTGACAATGATGGAGTCCGAATAGCTGCGGGTCATGAGCTTGTGGCTGAACGGTATTTTGAAAGGTATGCGCAATGCATACAACCTTGCGGAAACAATTCTCATACGGCTCCGATTACAACAAATTTTTCAGTCGATTTACCTCTGTCTTTTACCAAGACGTATCACGTGTTGTCTGCATATGGTTCGCAGCCGTGTGATTGAACAACAGAGGCATATTACTCAGCGGGTCACCGCTCTCAATATCGATTATTTGGAATGAGCGGGTCGTCTGCACATACAGGCGCTCCCCGTCGGATGAGGGAGCAAATGTTCCTATGAAACAAGGGACCTTTCGGTAAAGATATTTATATGACTTCGGGTTGTTTACGGTAATTTTCCGCATAAGCTTCATTGTCTGCGCATCGGCCAGATAAATGAAATTTGGGAAGCCCATTGCCGCCAGCAGCTTTTTCCCCCGATGCATAAACACATTAAAATTCGTCAGCCTGAACATGTCGGGTTCGGTGAATACGCCGATCTCTTGCGGACCTTCGGGCGTTAACCGGTACTTATAAACAGCGGCCGGTCCCAGGAACTCCAGTGAATAGATCGCTTTGCGGAGAAGTGTAATAATTGAACTGGGTATGAATTTGAAATTATGATTGGAAAAATAGATGACATCGGGTTCTTCAGGGTCGAACTGGGCGTGAGCAGCAACGATGAACTTCGAGATGATCCAATGCCGTTTCTGTGTCATATCTATGACAAGGACCTTGGACGGTATGGCATTTTTTTTGTCGTCCTGGAACATGCCCAGCTCGCAAACGACGCAGTATTGCCCGGTTTTGTCGACCAAAATGTCATGGAGGTAATCGGTCAGAAGGCCGTTCCAGATCTCCGAGGTTGCGCCGGATTGCCTGTCTAATTTAAGAACCTTGCACGGCACGGGGTGATATGGGTCGGATATCTTCTTGAGGGACTCCTGAAGTGAATACGTCGTAAAGTATATTTCGTTCGAAGCGCGGTTCAGCCACTGCTGCGCGCCCAGTACCTGATCGTCGTCTTGGCCGTCGCGTCTTACATACGTTACTTTCCTGGTAGTGCAGTCTATTTCCAGATATCCCACATATGACCACAAGTTTACGAGGAATTTACCGTTGCCCATGGCGGTAACTGTGTGCGGCACGGTCATAAGCATGATCTGCTCAAGAAAGCTGAACCCGTAATGATACTTTTCAAAAAACAGTTTTACCCTGGTCCAGAAGGTGTCTCCCCTGCCCAGCGCTTTGATGAAGGAAGGCAGCCCCGCCGCGATAATGTCCCAATGGCCTATTTCCACACACACGCATGTGCTGCTTTTGAAATTGTAGAAGTAATATGCGTGCTTTCCGTATTTAAGATAGAGGTTGCCTTTAACGACCGGTATTATGGTCGCGTCGTTGTAGGTTTGTATTCCCAACAAGGGGAATTCCGTTATCCTGGCTTTTATTGCATAGCGGCACGCGGGACTGTCTTCATTCATGATGGCATCCTTTCCGTTCAAGCAACGAATCTCGCAGCGGTCGCTTCGATCTCTATAAGCCATCCCGGCCTGCATACTGGGGCCTTAACATAGATAGCAGGCAAATGTTCCAGATAGTGATCGATGAGAGGCTTTGTAAAACCATGATCGGCAATGTCCCTCAGATATACGATAAAACTGGAAAGGTCTTCCCTGGCAAAGCCGGCGGAATCGAGAAGCGCGGAAATGTTCTGCAAGGTTCGTACTGTCTGTTTTTCAATATCGCCTGGATAGACAACATCGCCGTTTTTGTCAATACTTGCCGTTCCTGAAATGAAAAGGAAATCGGTCTGGCCCAACTTCACTGCAGTCGCCCTTTCAAACGTCACTCCGTAATCATGCGTGGGACACATGTATTCAGGTGCATGGATGTAACGAATATTTTCTTCGGGTATTCCGGTTACCGCATAGGCATCCATTGAAACACGCGTAAAGCGGCCGCCGGTGCCTCCTTGGATGCCGGTGCTTGCGATATAATGCGTTTCTTTTGTCAGATTTATTCTCTCGAAGAGATCTTTCCTTGCCTTTACTATTCCTGGATAATCCGCATCGACATGAGGAGCGTAAATCCATGTCCTTAAGACGCTGTTCTCTATTGTAGCGTTGAACTCCAAAAGCTTCTTCTGTAAATAATCGAATATCCTTGCTGTTTGCTTTTCCGAATCCGAATGCTCATCAGCAACGGAATCGACCAGGTGTTCGGCATAAATATGCCTGATCCCGGAGGCTGTATCAAAACAGATGATGTTGTCATCCCTCAGCTTGTTCGTAATATTGCTCAGGCACATGCCCAGCAAGGATAGTTTTACGCCGGAAGCGGGAGGCTGTTCTGTAACGGACAGGAAAAAATCCGTGTTCTGTCTCTTCTTGTAATTATCAATTTCGCTCTGATGGGTAATAAGATCGCTGGAGAAGAACCGCTTTGCCGCCGCGGTTTCGCTACCTATTTTGAAAATGCCGTAAAATTCTTTTTCGGCATTTTCAATAGTTTGGACCTGCTCCGCGATATGTTCGGGTTTTTCCGGAGCGATGGTATATATAACTTGCATCCAGTGGTTGTTGCAGTCTTTTAGAAAACTATATCTGATTTCCGTTCCACTAAGTTTTATAATTCCTGTGTCCACGGATCTCCAGCTTTCTTATATTCTGCAGTATCCCCGCATCGTTGTAATTCAGCTGTTCTATTACTGCAAACAGGGGACGTAGGGAATCTAAAACTATGATAATTAGATATCAACACAAATACCCTCCTTGAAGCTGTAATCTTTCGCACGGCAAGCAGTTATTTTATACCTTGCAGCTCAGAGTAGTGTCAAGAATAAACTGTCTATTTCCAGTCGAACTCCAAAGAATACGAATGGCAGAGAAAAACGAAAATTTCAGGAAGCAATTCCTCGTGCATGTTTCGGGTCTAAAGAGACAAGCCACAGCCCTTCCCGTAATGGGAAGAACCAGGATCATGTTCTTGACAAGCATTATAATGTCACATACAATAAAAGCATATTAAGGAGGTGCGCAATATTCGTGCGACACTAAACATACCTGACGAGCTCCTTTCGGAAGTTCAGAAAATTTCAGGTGAAACTTCCAAGACCAAAGC
>JBARHQ010000084.1:0-2287 GCA_049799315.1 Thermodesulfovibrionales bacterium
GTATATGCATCAGCTAATGATACGGAATAATTTTTCGGTCCTGGCCTCACCCTGGCGTAATATTGCAGTGTTGTCGCGGTAAAAGTGCTGGTCACACTGCCAATCGTCAAATCGGCCGAGGCAGTTCCTCCGGCCGTCATTGAAGGCGTCACCTGCACGCAGACAATATCACCATTGTTGACCGTCCCGGGGTCTGCCGTAAACACCCCCCCGCATCCGCCAATTGCATACTGCCCACCGGTGATAGATATCGGGATCACAAAGTTGATGCCCGAAACCGTAAAAGAGGTCTGCTGCGGACTGTTTGGCTGAACTCCGGAAACCGGGGTAAAAGGAAAGTCCACGGGGGTTCTGTCTATTGCGCATATCCCAGCGCTGCCTGCGTTATAGATGGTCGCGATTTCTCCGTCTGTGAGGGCGCGGCCATAGACCGCGACTTCGTCTATGAGGCCTTTGAACGGTCTATTTACGTCCTTCTGCTGTCCTATGGCAAACCATGCCCCGTTGTAGGAAACAGAGCCTGCCCACGGCACACTTGTCAAAGGTTGGGGCACTCCATTGTAGTAAACCTTAGCGTCTTCATTCGCCTTTCTCGTGGCCACAATATGGATCCATTGATTGAGTGGAACTTGCGTCTGTGTATGGGACGTATGCCAGGACAAGCCGGATCCTATTTGGAAGTGGATGTGGCCTGCCAGAGCGGGCTGACCGTTAGGGTTAATACGTCCGTCAAAAAAAATGCTCGCTCCTGCCATGTTTGCATCGCGCTGACTCCCCGCAATAAGGCCCAAAGTATCGACGTCAGGATATTGTATCGCATAAATCCATGCTTCCAATGTTATCTCGTTTTGCACCTGCAACGCAGCAGGTACTGGGTCTCCAATAAGCACATAGTCATCTGTACCATCAAAACTGAATGCCTGACCGACCTTGCCCGGGGCAAATATCGCGCCGTTTTGCAGTGAACCGTTATTGGTTCCCACCATGTCCAGTGCATTATTGTCCCCGCCCCACCACGAGACCATGCCGGATGGAGGTAGCGCACATGACCTGCATATTCCGGTACTGCCAGCATTGTAGATAGCAGCGATTTCATCGGAGGTAAGGGCGCGGTTGAAGATTTCGACTTCGTCGATGAGACCTTTAAAGGGCCTATTTATGTCTTTTTGTTGCCCTATAGCGAACCAGGCCCCGGAATAATTAATAGAGCCTGCCCAAGGTACGCTGGTTGAAGGCTGAAGTACTCCATTATAGTAAATCTTTGCGTCTTCATTCGCCTTTCGGGTCGCTGCAACATGTATCCACTGATTGAGTGGAACCTGGGCGTTGGCAGCCGCAACATGCCAGGATCCAGCTCCTCCTATTTGCAAACCTATGTGACCCGGCGGGGAGGGTTGACCTTCGGGATTTGCCCGCCCATCCAGAAAGAGGGCAACTCCCGCTATAGTAGCATCATATTGGCTCCCTACTATCTGCGCTACCATCGGTGTTGTGGGATCAGGATATTCTGCCACATAAATCCAGGCATCCAAACTTATTTCATTTTGAATTTGCAATGATGCGGGAATCGGATCTGCGATCAATACATAATCATCGGCCCCGTCCATACTGAACGCCTGACCGACCATGCCTGCGGTATACGTCGCGCCGTTTGCCAACGTGCCGTGGTTCGTGCCTGCCATATCCAGCGCGTTATTGTCCCCGCCCCACCAGGAGACGAGGCCCGAGGGCGCGGGAGCACAGGAAGCGGCAAACGACTGTTGAACAAAGACGACGGGCGTCAGCAAAATAAGGAGAACAAAAAATGCAGGGATGAAATTCTTGCGGTGTCCCATAGTACCCCTTTCGTGATCAGGGAAATCAGATGATCAATTATACCGCAAGCATGAGATTTTTTTCGTAAGAACCTTTTCAAATAATCGCGTTGACTGCTCACGATTATTGCCGTGAGACTAAGACTTCTTTTCCTGCAATATAGGAACTATTCCCAATTACATGTCTTCTCAGCTTCTGGTACTATGAAACTAAGAACAGGAAAAAAAGAAAGAAGGAGGACACGAAAATGCTAACGATCAGACATAAAGGAGGAGAGAAGGTCTCCAAAGGGAATTACTGGAATATTACGAATGGTCAGCGGGTTATTGTTCGCAGCGAGGAAACACTTCCCGGCGATGACACGGCAACCTATTACAAGGCAAATCCTCTCATCGTTTTAGCAGCAGGACCGGTTCTCGGGCTTCTGTATGCAGCCTTTCTGCCCTTCATTGGCATAGCCATGGTCATGCAG
>JBARHQ010000085.1:0-3524 GCA_049799315.1 Thermodesulfovibrionales bacterium
TGAGACTATAGGTTAAATCCGAATTCTCCTCAGCGCATTTTCCGATTATTGCCCAGTGCTCTATTTGACCTGTTATAGAGCGATGGTCGACCCGGCTAAATTTCTTTGCTTCATTGACCAATTCTTCTGATATTCTTACCGCCGTAGCCATTTTAATACCTCCGCATCTTTCTTAATTTATTTATTTATATTGTATCCAACGTCATAGCATATTGCAATTAATTGTGTACATATTGATTCATGGGGTAACAATGAGTTCACCGGGAGCTTCCAGAAAAGCAGGGGCTAACTTTCATACGCACACTGTGGATTGGGATTCACTACCCGGCTAAGGCGTCCTGAACCTGCCGAAGGATCACTTTTTGCGAAACGCCCGTGCGGACCCGCATGCGGGGTGTTGTGGGGCTGAGGGCTAATTACCCCCGGCTACCCGATTAGGCGTTTTTTCTCTAATAAATATCCTGATACATATTTATGAATGATGCTCGATATTAGTGTCTGATAAGGAATTCCCTCCTGTGCAGCAATCACTTGGACCTGATCTAAATCCTTTGATGACATCCGAATATTTATTCTCTTGTCTTTTTGAAGAGTGTTTTTAGCATATTCGCTTAACTTTTTAATTTCCGTCTTCGGATTCTTAACAGGTTTCCATTCGTCACGTTCATATGAATCCAGAATGTCTTTTTCTTCCGCATCTAATATTGTCTTTTTCATTTTCTTGACCTCGAATATTTATTTGTGGCTTTTCTGCTGGGTATTATGGTTTTTAAAAATATCTCGTCGCTTTTCTGGACGTATGGTACGAGATAAACGTAATCCTCAATCCTGACCGTTGCTATTTTTTGCCCAGGATATCTATCTCGATTTGGGTGTTCAATTGTTTCAAGAATTTCTTCCCGCGCCATCAGAACAACGACCTGTTCAAAACAAACACCTCTACTGTTCTTCAATAATTCATTCTTTTCGTTGTCCCATCGAAAAACCTTCATGGTTTAGTTTTACGACATTGTGTGCCTTTTGTCAATATTATTCTCCGGGCTTAACAATGAGTTCAGCGGGTCCCCCGCTGGAACGATTGGGGTCTCGATAGGGGGGGTCTACACATTACACAATCATTGATATTTGCCAACTCTTCTGTCATGTGTGTAGACCTGACCCTGTTTTTGGTCGAATTGCATATGTTTGCAGCTTCGACTGCGCACTGAGCGTCCTGGAATATTATGCCCGGTGCAAATTCGCTTTGATTAGGACACCCGGTCCCTCATGACATATAAAGATTGTTACGGGTTCTGCCCCTTACCCGAGCCTGATACTAACTGGAAGACGCGTAGACGTGAACCAGACCTTTGAATAGGACGGTATAAGGGTACTAAATTGTTTCTAGGTCGTGGAGAACAAGACCGATTGGTCTCTCCACTGTCGCCGGCTTGCGCGATTTCCATCCGCGCCGCTCGGCTATCGAACCTCGATAAGTGTTTGGTGCAGATATTTTTATCTGACGCCGCTTTTGAAAGCAAGTCAGAGCTGACTGGCACTCTTTACACATTGAAGGAAATGGAACTTTTTTCTTTTTATTTCTGATCAGGAGCCGTTTGTCTCTTGACAACCGGGGGCCTTATAAGTGTTAAAAGCTCTTTCATTTATTATTTTTGAACATTGCTGGTGAACCGAAGTATCATGCAATCCTGACAGGGTTAAGCAGAAAGGGCTATTGGCATCTTTCTAAAAGCTCTCGACGAATTGCGGCTTGGGCAACGAGCTTCTACAAAAGCAGGGGCTTACTTCAATACGTACATTGTGGATTGGGATTCACCACCCGGCCAAGGCGTCCTGAGCCTGCCGAAGGATCACTTTCTGCGAAACGCCCCGTGCGGACCCGCAGGCGGGGGGTTGTGGGGGCTGGGGGCTAACTACCCCCGGCTACCCGATTGGGAAATTTCTTGGATTTATGTCAGCTTATGGGATACGACTTTCCCAGTATCCAGGATCACGATGTAAGTGCATCACCGCTATGATAACGTACTGATTCGACATGATCCGGAAAATGACACCGAACGGGAACGTCATTGTTAGACAGCGACGAACACCATCTTCGATTTCTTGGTACAAGAGAGGGTTGACTTGGATTCTATTGAGGGCGTCCTGAACTGATGCAAGAAACCGTTTGCCGAGGTCTTTCTGCTGAGACTCGTAAAACTTTGCCGCCGACATCATCTCAGCATCGGCTTCAGGATGGAAACGAACCGGTTTCATCCGAGTGCAGCATATCCTCGGGCGAATACATCCTCGGCATTACACAATTCCACCGAACCTTCGTCAACCTCGCGACAGCGTTTGTGCAGTTCCTCACGCCAAGCGGGAGACAGGACAATTTCCAGTTCAGAATCGAGGCTTTCGATAAGTTTTTCCGCCACAAAAGCGCGTACCTGCGGGGAAAGAGAAAGCACTTCTGCCATGATTGTATCTATGGGAGTTTTCATGTAAATATTATATCTCTGTGCCACGAAGACGTCAATATGTTAATCTCGCGCCGCGAATAACACGGGTCAGCCTTTGATGCGTCACGAGCTTTAACGGGGCCAGGTCTTTCATTTTGCTGTCTTCCTATATCTGACCTTCTTAATACAAGATTAAAGACCTGACCCTGTTTGCTCCCACTGATGAACCGGGTATCCCGGAGAGTCAGGGACAAAGGCATCCTCCGTCTGATCGGCAAGTACCTTCGGGCTGGTGTGGTCGTAAACGGCAGGCTGAATGAAACGTCCAAAGGAGTGCCACAGGGCGGGCCGCTTTCGCCGCTTCTCAGTAATATCCTTCTGGATGATCTCGATAAGGAGCTGGAGAAAAGGGGGCATCGGTTCGCAAGATATGCCGATGATCTTATCATAGTGGTGAAATCCAAACGGGCCGCTTATCGCGTGATGGAGAGTATCAGCCGTTTCCTTGAGCAAGTCCTCAAGGTGAAGGCCAACAGGGAGAAAAGCAGGGTGGTAAAGGCCGAAGAGAGTTCTTTCCTCGGTTTCACCTTCACTCGAAAGAGGCTTACTATCTCTGAGAAATCCATGACACGATTTAAAACCGAACTGCGTCGTTTCACTGGTCGTAGTTGGGGCGTCTCCATGGACTACCGGTACTATAAAATCCGTACCTACACTCAGGGATGGATGAACTACTTCGGCGTCGCTATGAAATATAACGATGTCGTTGAGTTCGATCATTGGCTTAGGCGACGTATCCGCATGTGCTATTGGAAACAATGGCGCAGGATAAAAACCCGCATCGGAGAACTGATGAGACTCGGAGTCCCGAAGGACTTTGCAATCGGCACAGGAATGAGCAGGAAGGGCTATTGGCATCTTGCTAAGACCTTATCGACGAATTGCGGCCTTGGGAACGCGTTATTAGAAAAACAGGGGCTTTCCTCTGTTCGTACACTGTGGATCAAGATTCACTATCCGGCTAAGGCCCGATAATTTCTGCGAACCGCCCATTGCGGACCCGCATGATGGGTGGTGTGGGGG
>JBARHQ010000086.1:0-3107 GCA_049799315.1 Thermodesulfovibrionales bacterium
CGAGCATTTTGACTATGGTCGGCACCAGCGGCCAGTTAACAAAAGGCATTGCGCTGCTCGGCTTTTATTCCCTTGGTCTGGCAATTCCGCTGCTGTCTGTTGCGTACTCCTCGCATGCGCTGCAGCGAAGACTCACGGCGGTTGCCAGGCATGAAGCCATCGTGCGATACCTGACCGGCGGCATCCTGGTCGCCTTCGGCCTCTACACCCTCTTCATCGGAAACTTTGCCTTTTAAACAAACCCTGACGTTCTCGCAGGCTTCGGGAAATCTCCTTTTTCTCTAAAGTTTCTCATACCCTCTATCATTTCGTGGAATTGTTTTGATATTTAGCCTGAACATTGACGGCTTATTGAGGATTACGCTAAATTACAGTATGAGGAAGGAATCGCACCTGAAAACGTTACCGGCCACATTGATGCTGATGTTATTTCTCATTGCATCGTTCTTCGGTTCTGAAGGCACTCTTATCTGTTTCGGCAAAGACGGACATGTGGCAATAGAGTTCGTAGATGTCTGTAATGGTTCAAATTTTGGATCGCAGTTTGCAGACAGCGAAAAAAGCGATGCCTGTGGTCCCTGTCAGGATGTCCAGTTCCTTGGCAGCCCGGCTTACACAAATAATGCGTCGCATGACACGCAGACATTCCGGCTGATTTTTTCATCAGCACCATTGTCGTCATTGCCACGGGGAAAGTCTTCCGGAAAGTTTGTAGTTCCACTGCCATCTTCACACCAAAAAATTCTCGCCGGTCTCCATTCCGTTATTCTTCTGATCTGAACGGCCTCCTTTCCCTATCCCACTGATTTTGATTTGGGTAGGATCTCTCTCTTTATTCACTTAGTCCACTAAGGAGGCTTCTATTTTATGGATCGTATTTATGCCGTTGTTATTGTTTTGTACGCATTATTCATAAGCACATCGTCTGCCGCAGCGTTTAAAACTAATGAGTTGACGCTTGAGCAGGCAATCACGCTTGCTCTTGAGAAAAACCCGGACCTCCAGACTCTCAGACTCGAAGAAGAAACCGCAAAGGGTCAGAATGAAAGGGCGCGGCTTCTGCTCATCAATAATCCGACGATCGAAGGCACTGTCTCGAAGAAGGACAGGCCGGAAGAGGAAGGCGGCGGGAAGTTCACAAACTATGGCTTCAAACTCTCCCAGGAATTCGAAGTCGCAGGCCAACGCGGTGCAAGGATCGCTGTCGCGGAAAAAGAACTTGCCAGAGTGAAGTTGGAAATAAGGGACAAGGAACGGATTTTGATTTCAGACGTAAAAGACACCTTCACTAAGGCGCTCGCTCTGAAGAAGAAGAGTGGCCTTGCGCGGGAGATTGTCAGCTTGAATGAAGAGCTCCTCGGCGACACAAAGATCAAGTTCCAGGCCGGCGATGTCTCGGGGCTTGATGTTAATCTTTCAGATGTTGAACTGAGCAAGGCCAAAAAAGACCTTCTGCTGGCGCACCGGGAATACAGAGAATCGCTTCTTGCCCTGCAAGGACTTCTTGGTCTATCACCAGATATGTCCTTTGCCATAAAAGGCGATCTGCCATCAGAAGCGCCGGCGCTGCCTGACAGGGAAGCCCTGAAGACATTGGCTTTTTCCAATCGGCCTGACGCAAAGGCGGGCGAATTTGAGATCGCGAAAACCCAGTCCGCGCTGGAATTAGTAAAGAAGGAAGCCTTCCCGAATATAACACTGTCCGGGTTTTATGACAGAGATGAACGTCGAAATGTAGCAGGCTTGGGGATTTCGATCCCGCTGCCATTCTTTGACAGGAAGCAGGCCGAAAAGAAAGAGGCTTTTGCAAAGGCGGAAGGGGCAAAGATAAAAGCAGTGGGTCTGAAAAAGACCATAGAACGGGAGATCGATCAGGTTTTTAACGATATCACCTCTGCCATCGAAGAGCTTTCGCTCTTCAAGAAAGAGATACTGGTGAAAGCAGCTGAGAACCTGAAGCTTCTGAACCTCGCCTTCAAGGAAGGTAAAATCGGTTTCTTTGAAGTCCGGCTCGCGCAGAAGGACACCAACGAAGCACAGTTAGCCTATATTGAGGCACAGACGCGGGCACAACTTGCGCTCAATGCGATTGAGAAGACCACGGGAGGTACGGTGAAATGATGATACAGAAAAACAGTGCGAAATACAGTCTGCTTACATTAATTATTATTGTCCTGGGCATCGCGGTGTTGACCGCAGGATGCGGGAAAAAAGAAGCTGCCAAAGAAGTGAAGGCAGTAGCGGTAGAGGAGAAAAAAGAAGGCGGACGTGAAGGCGGACATGGGGGAGAACACGAAAAAGAAGAGCCCGGCGTTGTGACACTGTCAGCTGAAAAGCAGAAGTCGGCGGGAGTAGAAGTAAAGCAGGTAGCGCTTGAGAATGCAGCTGTTCCCCTCTCCGCAACTGCTGTCATGGAGATGAATATGGACCGGTCTGCGAAGATCAGCCCAAGGGTGGCAGGGAAGGCGGTCAGGATTATCGCATCACAGGGCGACAGGGTGAAGGCAGGACAGGCACTTGCCTATCTTGACAGCGTGGAGCTTGACCAGACATGGGCTGATTATATCAAGGCCCAGGGGAAGGTCGGACTTGCAAGAAAGAACTTTCAGCGGGAGGAGACCCTGTTTGAGAAGAAGATATCGCCTGAAAAGGATGTCCTGAAGGCGAAGCAGGAACTGGGAGAGGCAGAGGCCGACATTAACCTTGCAAAGGAGCGCTTCAGGCTGCTCGGAGTCGATGTCTCACAGTTTGAATCAGCAAAAGGAAGCGGGAATCATCCTCTTATTCCGGTCACAACTCCAGTGAGCGGTGTGGTAATTGAAAAAACAGTTACACAGGGAGAGATGGTCAATTCCGAAAAGGCGCTCTTTACTGTCGCCGATCTCTCGACGCTATGGGTGGTGATCGATGTCTACGAGAAAGATATTTCCCGTCTCAGGCTCGGCACCGGCGTAAAGGTATCAGTTACCGCGTTTCCTGACAAGACATTCAGAGGGAAGATCTCCTATATCGGAGATGTGGTTGACGAAAAAACAAGGACCGAAAAAGCGCGGGTGACGATAGACAACTCCAGCCGACTGCTCAAACCCGGCATGTTTGCGACCGTG
>JBARHQ010000087.1:0-4543 GCA_049799315.1 Thermodesulfovibrionales bacterium
CCCCGATATCCGCAAAAGAGGCGATGTTGTCAAAGCGGGCGTCCACTTCGTCGCTGGAAAGTCCCATGATCGCGCTATTCATATAAACGTTCTGTCTTCCGGTGAATTCGGGATTGAAGCCTGCGCCAAGCTCCAGCAAGGCCGAAATCCTGCCGTTGACCCTTACCTCTCCTTCGGTCGGCTGCAGTATGCCGCAAAGTATCTGAAGAAGAGTAGACTTTCCACTTCCGTTTTTGCCGATGATACCGACAGTCTCGCCCTTCTTCACTTCAAAGGACACATCCTTCAACGCCCAGAAGTCACGGTGGTATTTCTTCCTGAACGGATGGAGCGCCTCCTTCAGCCGGTGCTGCGGACTGTCGTAGAGACGGTATTTCTTTGATAAATTGCTAACACTGATGGCAATTTCGGGACTGGGGACTGGGGACTGGGGACTGGTGTTTCGGGACTCGGGACCTGGGACTGGGGATCGGGGATCTGTGATTCGGGACTCAGTCGGGGACCGGTGACCTGGAACTCGGGACTGGTCTTCTTTATTTCTGCTTAAGTGCTTATTATTTTCTGTATTCATCGTTTATTTTTTCGCGTTTATTTTACGAGTAACTTGTCCCTAGTACCTGGTTCCTGTTCCCCGGTTACTAGTCCCGGCTCACGGGCTTATTCTTGTAATGTCTAATGAGTCCATTAAGCATTTTCATTACTGCCGTAAGATCACTAAACAGTTGATTAATTTCTGGAGCATAATTCAGCTTATTAGCTATTATGAGCTGAGTTGCCCGAGTGAAATGTGAATGGTTGAGTATCAAGCGGTGTCTGCTTATTCTCAAGCTGTTGTTATCCAGCGAACACGACCAGAGAAACGCAAAGATTCTCTCACATCGCTGTCAATCATCTGGTCGACCAAAAAACGCATCTTTTAATCAGGCAACTAATGCTTCAAACTCTGTATGTTCGATGAGATTGTGACAGTAGTGCAATGCCCCGCAAATCTGTTCTTTCGTCAATTCCGGATATTTGTGTAACAGCCCATCAATTGATTGAACAGCTATAAGCTGGTCTATCAACACGGTCAGAGGTATCCGCGTTCCGGCAATTACAGGCTTACCATTGCATATCCTTGGATTAATGTCGACATATCCGTTCATAATATACCTCCTTGGGTTTCCTTCGCGTACGAGTCATATCTCTTTCTGAAGTCTAAAACCGGCATGACTTTTCGACGTCAATGTCTCCCATCCGTAAAATAAAATCTTCGCGCAACTGTCTTTATATTAGCATATTCAGAATATCGCAAACGACTCGCGCTATCGCTGTCCCTCATGGGTGCGCAAGACTTTTCCGACTTCTTCAACTTCCAAAGTATGTTCCTTTAATCCGGTTTTGACATCTTCGAGTGTAGTGCGTCATAAATATCTTTACATAATTAAGTGCTGTGAAAAACATTTACGTCATTCCCGCGAAGGCGGGAATCCAAGGGCCCTTGCTCTCAAAGACAATGGATTCCCGATTACTACCTCGGGAATGACAGCCAAAGATATTCGAACTTATGTAAAGAAGCGTTGGACGCACTACACTAGTTGAGTGGTTAAATGGTTAAATTGTTGAGTTATCAGGTGGGTAAGTCGCTCGTTTCCCTAGAAAGTTTCTCCTGCTTCAGTTATCAACCTTGCCTCTAAGTCATTACTAACCCAGAAACCGGTTTCTTTTAGTTTCTTAAGCAGTTCTTTAAACGAATGAATTTTCCCATCTTTTTTTGCACGAAGAATACCGACTGTTCCTGTTATATTCAAATTATACAGTCGAGATTTGTCAATCCGTAAATCTCTTCCTTTGGGAAATCTCTTGTGAGTCCATAAATCTCAGCGACAAGTTCAATGCTTTGCTTCCATACGTCCAGTTCTTTATGATCTTTCATGCCAGTTTATTCTTTCCCCACTTTTATTCTTTACTGGTCTCCAACCCCTGATCCCTAGTCCCTAGTCCCTGATCCCTAACTACAAAACATCGGCAAAATGCGGGCGCAGTCTCAGGAATATCGTGGCGCCCAATACGAAGACGACTCCGGTTACTCCCCAGAAGTAAAGCGTCATCTCCCAATGGTGCCAGAAAGGGACCCCGTAGATGAAGGAGTCCCTGTAGCCCTGGACTATGTAAAACATGGGGTTGAGCTTCAGGAACAACCGCACCTTTTCGGGCATAATACCGATGTCCCAGAATATGGGTGTACCCCAGAAACCGAATTGCAGAATGACATTCACTATCTGGCTTGTGTCCCGGGCAAAGACATTAACCGAGGCGGTCATCCAGCTTATGCCGAGCGCCAGGATAGCCATAGCCATAAAGTAATATACCGCCTGGAGCCAATAGAGACTGACCGGCATTTTATATAACAGGATGAGGACAATCAGCATTATAAGAAAAACAGCATGCGTTATGAAGGAGGCGGCAAGCTTTACTACCGGCAGAATGCTCAGGGGAAAGACCACCTTTTTGACAAGATGGCTGTTGATGATGATAACGCCGGTAGAGCCGCTGATTATTTCGGCGAAGGTGTTCCACATCGCCATCCCGGCGGTGAGCCATATAACGAAAGGGACATCTCCCTTTGGGGCTGCCTTGAACCCCACACTGAAGACGAGCCAGAGGATAAATATCATGATCAGGGGATTGACGAAGGTCCAGAAGAAGCCGAGCATCGAGCCGACGTGCTGGGTAGAGATATCCCTCTTCGCCATCTCGAAGATCAGAGACCTCCGCTGGTAAAGCGTCAGAAGGAAGCTGACGAAGCCCTGCAATAAAAACTTTATTTTACTGATCATATGTCGGTAGGAAGTCTAAAAGACGGTTCTTCCGGCATTCCTGTGGGTATTTTTCTTTTATGTATGTCATTCTTTCTCCCATTATATCAGAAAGATTCCGGACAAGCCGGAATGACGATTTTCAGCCACGCTACCGCTATTCAGGTCACAAAAGACCTGCCAGTAGTAAATAGTTAATGGTAAATAGTAAATAGTGAGAAGTGGGCATGTCAAATTATTCCGACTCACTGCTTACTACTCACTATTTACTGTTTCTTGGGTAGTGGGCATGCCAAGGGCATTTTTCCATCAAACAGTATTGATTACGCTTTTCATCTTCCGATTTTTTTTCACCCTCCCCTTCATCCCCTCCCCTCAAGGGCGGGGAAATATTTAGATACCTCGCAGCTTGTTGCAGGGTGATTCATTAGGCCAAAAAGATGAAAAATAATTAATATAGTTTTTATAGAAATTACTATCTATTCAGTCAGTTGGTTTGGTAGCATAAAACTAAGGTTGATAATTATTAACTGATGCCCGACGCAAAATCTCAAACCATCTGGAGGTAAGAATCATGAGTAAAAAAATCACCGTCTTTATCCTGGCTGCGCTTTTCTTAGTCGCGGGGTATGGCTTTTCAGACGCATACCAGAGTTATCTGACAGCATTCAACAACTTATATAGCACAACCGGCACTGCGCTGGATTCTTGTGTGCTCTGCCATATTAGTGCAGCAGGGGGAGGCACACGCAATACCTACGGCAACGCCTTCCGTGGGATCTCGACTCATTCTTCAAACCCCACAGCCGCTTTCGTCACTATTGCAGGGCTGGACTCTGACAGTGACGGTTTTACGAATATCGTCGAGATCACGGCAAGGTCATTCCCCGGTAATAGTGGAAGCATACCTTCAGCTCCCGCAGCATGCACCTCGTACACCTATTCGGCATGGTCTGCCTGCCAGGTCACAAACACACAGACAAGGACCGTTGCCACCAGCTTACCAGCCGGTTGTACCGGAGGGACAGCTCCTGTGTTATCCCAGACATGCACCTATGTGCCGCCGGTAACAGCATGCACGTCATATACTTATACTCTGGGCGCTTGCCAGTCTAACAATACTGCGCCTGTAACCAGTTACACAGGCATCCCCGCAGGCTGCTCAGGCGGAGCAACTCCTGCAACGACCCAGCCCTGTACCTATGTACCGCCGGTAACAGCATGCACGTCATATACTTATACTCTGGGCGCTTGCCAGTCCAACAACACTGCGCCGGTGACCGGCTATACAGGCATTCCCGCAGGCTGTTCAGGCGGAGCAACCCCTGCAACATCACAGGGCTGCACCTATGTGCCCCCGATAACGGGATCTCTCATAGCGCCTGCAACGCATGGCCTCTACTGGGATGATACGAATACGAAGTTAGGTATCAATGTTGACAATCCAGTTTCCAGACTGAGCGTTGCAGATGAGAGCACTGTTTCAAATCGAGGTCTTACAGTTTCTCAGCACACCAGCGACAGGGCAGCAGCTCTGATTAATTATCGTCAGAGCAGAGGGTCAAATACCTTACCGGCAGCTGTTCTTGACGGTGACTATACTGGTACGCTTGTATTTCGAAACTATAGCGGAAGCGCATATCTGCAGAATGCTTATATAGGTGCTCTGGTTAATGGACCAGTAACACCGACATCGGTTCCGACTGAATTGTTCTTTGCCACGTCCGATACGAATGATCCGGACC